>NZ_JALPTB010000160.1 GCF_023218075.1 Rhodococcus sp. HM1
GTCCCCGACCTCGTGCCCTACGACGCCGCCGACGACGCGTCGCTGCTCGAGGGACTGCGCCGCGAAGGTGCCGCCTGGGCCGAGGACGAGGTGCGCGCCCTCGGTGTCCTCGCCGGCGGCGCCCGCGCCCAGGACTGGGGCCGCCTCGCCAACGAGTACCCGCCCGTCCTGCACACCCACGACCGTTACGGCAACCGCATCGACGAGGTCGAGTTCCACCCGCACTGGCACGACCTGATGACCGTCGCCGTCGAACACGGACTGCACGGCGCGCCCTGGCGCGACCCGCGGCCGGGCGCCCACGTCGCCCGCGCCGCGAAGTTCTACACGTGGGGACAGGCCGACGCCGGGCACATGTGCCCGATCTCGATGACCTACGCGGCGATCCCCGCACTGCGGCACAACCCCGAACTCGCCGAACGCTACGAACCGCTGCTCGCGGCACCCCACTACGACTTCGGTCTGCGCGAACCGAGTTCGAAGCGCGGGCTGATCGCGGGCATGTCCATGACGGAGAAGCAGGGCGGCTCCGACGTGCGCGCCAACACCACCACCGCGACACCGAACGCCGACGGCAGCCACACGATCGTCGGCCACAAGTGGTTCACCTCGGCCCCGATGTCGGACCTGTTCCTGACCCTCGCGCAGACCGAACACGGACCCAGCTGTTTCCTGTTGCCGCGCGTGCTGCCCGACGGCACCCGCAACCGCATCCACATCCAGCGGCTCAAGGACAAGCTCGGCAACAAGTCCAACGCGTCCTCGGAGATCGAATACCAGGGTGCGATCGGCTGGCTCGTCGGACCCGAGGGGCGCGGTGTCGCGACCATCATCGAGATGGTCAACATGACCCGGCTCGACTGCGTCATCGGTTCGTCGATGGGCATGCGGATGGCCGCGCTGCGCGCGGTGCACCACGCGCGTCACCGGAAAGCGTTCGGCGCATTGCTGATCGACCAGCCGCTCATGCGGAACGTGCTCGCCGATCTCGTCGTCGAATCCGAGGCGGCGACGACGATGATGATGCGGCTGGCCGGCGCCACCGACCGCGCCTCGGGCGACCCGCAGGAGGCTGCGCTGCGACGCATCGCACTCGCCGTCACCAAGTACTGGGTGTGCAAGCGGGCACCGGCGCACGCCGCCGAGGCCCTCGAATGCCTCGGCGGCAACGGCTACGCGGAGGAGTCGGGCATGCCCCGGCTGTTCCGGGAGTCGCCGCTCATGTCGATCTGGGAGGGATCCGGCAACGTCGCCGCGCTCGATGCGCTGCGCGCCATGATCAAGCAACCCGACACCGTCGAGGCGTTCTTCGCCGAGGCCCGGCTCGCCGAGGGCGCCGATCGCCGGCTCGACGACGCGATCTCCCGGGTCGGCAAGGAACTCGCCGACCTCGAGAACGTCGAATACCGGGCCCGGCGGGTCGTCGAACTCATGGCCCTGGTCCTGCAGGGTGCGCAACTGGTGCGGCACGGGCATCCGGCCGTCGCCGACGCGTTCTGCGCGAGCCGCCTCGACCACGACTGGGGCATCGCGCTGGGCACCCTGCCGACCGGGGTCGACACCGCTGGGATTCTGGCCAGACTGTGACCGGGGCATACTGGTAGGCATCGTCACCGAATCGAACGTGCGTGGAGCCCGTCATGATCAGATTCAGCAGATGGCGGGGGTGGGGGGAACGAGTCACGCTGGCCGTGACCGAGTACGATGCGTTGCGCGACGCCGAGCGGCTCGTGCGGGACATCGTCATCGAGTCCGAAGCGGCCTGCAATCCGCAGCGCGGCGACGCCGAGATCCACGCCGTCAACCTCGCGCAGGGCATCCCGGTGCAGGTCAGCCCCCGGCTGTCGGTGCTGCTGCGCTCGGCGTTGTGGGCGGCCCGGATGACCGACGGCGTCGTCGATCCGCTGTCGGCCGACGACGCCGACCTCGACGAGGCCTCCACGGCGCCGATCCACCCGCTGCCCACCTACCTCGACGTGCAACTCGACGGCGAGACCGTCCTCACCCCGTACGGGGTGAGCCTGGACATCAGCGAGACCGCGAAGGCCGACACCGTCGACCGGGCCGCCGCCGCGGTGGCCCGCGACCTCGAATGCGGAGTCCTGGTGCGGATGGGCGAAACGGGCTCTTCGCAGTTAGCAGTGGCATTGGCGCCGGCTGGATGCGACCCGACGTGACCGTCGAGTGCAGGCCCACCGTACCCGGCGGCGTTGGTTCTCCGGGGTACGGAACCCGAACGCGATACGGCCG
>NZ_JALPTB010000161.1 GCF_023218075.1 Rhodococcus sp. HM1
TGTCAACGGCGGCCGAAAACCAGGCCAGAAACGACGGATGAAAACCAGGCCACCCAACCACGATCGGATGGGTGATCTCGATGGAAGACTGGGCTCTGATCCGGCACCTGCATCACAGCGAGAAGTTGTCGCAGCGTGCCATCGCGAAACGGTTGGGCATCGCCCGCGACACAGTCGCAAACGCGCTGGCCAGCGACACACCACCGAAGTACCAGCGACCCGCGGTGACCTCGGCGATCTCCGAGGCCGAACCGAGAATCCGGGCATTGCTCATGGCGTATCCGACGATGCCGGCGACGGTCATCGCCGAACGCGTCGGCTGGAGTGGATCGATCACCTGGCTGCGTGAGCGGGTCCGGTTGCTGCGCCCCGAATACGCGCCGGTCGATCCGGCGGATCGCCTCGACCACCAACCGGGCAGGGCAGTCCAGTGCGATCTGTGGTTCCCACCCGTGAAGATTCCGCTCGGGTTCGGCCAGTTCGGGACGCCACCGGTGCTGGTGATGGTCGCCGCGTTCTCACGATTCATCACCGCGATGATGCTGCCGTCCCGCACGACGATGGACCTGGTCGCCGGGATGTGGACGCTGCTGGCGTCCCGGTTCGGTGCGGTGCCGCACCAACTGTGGTGGGACAACGAAGCCGGGATCGGACGCCGAGGCCGGCTGACCGACCCGGTCACCGCATTCATCGGCACCTTGTCGACGACGCTGATCCAACTCAAGCCCTACGACCCGGAATCGAAAGGTATCGTCGAACGCGCCAACGGCTATCTCGAAACCTCGTTCCTGCCCGGGCGCACGTTCACCTCACCGGCAGACTTCAACACTCAACTCACCGACTGGTTACCGATCGCCAACGGCCGGACCGTGCGCCGAATCGACGGCCGCCCCGACGAACTCGTCGCCGTCGACACCGCCGCAATGCTGGCCCTGCCACCGGTCCCACCCAGCACGGACACCGTCATCGAGTTGCGGCTGCCCCGGGACTACTACGTGCGCGTGGGCGGCAACGACTACTCGGTCGACCCGTCGGCGATCGGGCATCTCGTGCAGGTCACCACCGGACTCGACGCCGTCACCGTCACCGGCGCCGGTCGACCGCTCGCCGACCATCAACGCCTGTGGGCCAGCGGTCTGACCGTGACCGACCCCCGGCATGTCGACACCGCAGCCCGGCTCCGGCACCAGTTCCAGCAGGCGTCCTCCGATATCTCCGAGAGCGGGCATCCGATGCGCGACCTCGCCGACTACGACCGTGTCTTCGGCGTCGACTTCGACACCACCGCAATCGATTCCGATCTCGGATCCTCCACCGGGGAGGTAGCGTGATGACCGTCGAGGACCCGGTCAAGCAGATCGAACACTACGCGCACGCGCTCAAAGCACCCCGGATCCGCGACGCCGCGGCCCGACTGGCCGCCCAGGCCCGCGAGGGCGGCTGGAGTCACGAGGAATACCTCGCCGCGGTGCTCTCCCGAGAGGTCTCGGCCCGCGAATCGTCCGGCGCTCAGATCCGTATCCGATCGGCGGGGTTCCCGACCCGTAAATCGTTGGAGGAATTCAACTTCGATCACCAGCCCGCACTCAACCGGGAAACGATCGCGCATCTGGGAACCGGCATGTTCTTGACCCAGGCACGCAACGTGGTGCTGCTCGGCCCGCCGGGCACCGGCAAGACACACCTGGCGATCGGACTCGGCGTCAAAGCCGCCGGGCACGGCCATCGGGTCGCGTTCGCCACCGCCGTCGACTGGGTCACCCGACTGACGACTGCGCACGCCGCCGGGCGCCTGCAGGCCGAGCTGACCAGGCTGCGCCGCTACGGACTGCTCATCGTCGACGAGGTCGGCTACATCCCGTTCGGGCAGGACGCCGCGAACCTGTTCTTCCAGTTGGTGTCGAGCCGCTACGAACATGCCTCCCTGATTCTGACCTCGAACCTGCCGTTCGCCCGGTGGGGCGACGTGTTCGGCGACCAGGTCGTTGCCGCCGCGATGATCGACCGCGTCGTGCACCATGCCGAGGTCTTGACCCTGAAAGGTTCGAGCTACCGACTCAAGGACAGCGGAGTCGACACGTTACCGTCCGCCCGGGCCGAGAACGCGGCACAATAGCCATCACCATGTGGCCGGATTTTCGACCGTCGCCACCGGCCTACTTTTCGACCGTCCCCGACA
>NZ_JALPTB010000162.1 GCF_023218075.1 Rhodococcus sp. HM1
GTTGTAGGCCGCCGACGCGGTGTCGAGCTGGTTGACGAACCACAGGCGCTGCTGCGCCGCGGACACCGGGACCGGGTCCGGGCGGGGCCCGGCGACCAGCGGCGGCCGGTCCACGGCGCCGGCGGCGTGCAGGGCCGCGGACAGGGCCCGGACCGTGGGCGACTCGAACAGCGCGCGCACCCCCAGGTCGGTGCCGAGCGCGGCGTTGATGCGGGCCAGCACCCGGGTGGCGATCAGCGAGTTGCCGCCCAGATCGAAGAAGCTGTCGTCGATCCCGACCCGGTCGAGGCCGAGCTGGTCGGTGAACACCTCGGCGACGGTGCGTTCGATGTCGGTGGTGGGGGCGGTGAACTCGGTCGCGGACGTGAACACCGGGTCGGGCAGCGCGCGGCGGTCGAGCTTGCCGACGGGGGTCAGCGGGATCCGGTCGAGCACGGTAACCGCGGCGGGCACCATGTACCCCGGCAGCCGGCGGCCGACGTGCGCGAGCAGCGCGGCGACGTCGACGGTGTGCCCGGTCTCGGGCAGCACATAGGACGCGAGCAGGGTGTCGCCGGACGGTGCGGTGCGGCCCAGGGTGACCGCGAACGCGACGTCCTCGTGGTCGGTGAGCACCGCGTCGATCTCGCCGAGTTCGATGCGGAACCCGCGGATCTTGACCTGGAAGTCGGAGCGGCCCAGGTACTCGGCGTTCGCCCGCTCACCGTTGGAACGCCAGCGCACCACGTCGCCGGTGCGGTACATGCGGGAGCCCGGGGGGCCGTAGGGGTCGGCGACGAACCGGGTGGCGGTCAGCCCCGGCTGGTTGTGGTAGCCGCGGGTGACGTCGGGTCCCCCGATGTACAGCTCGCCGGCGAGCACGGGAGGCAACGGGTGCAACCGTTGATCGAGCAGGACCTCGTTGACTCCGCACACCGGGGTGCCGAGGGTGATCGGATTGCCCGCTCGCAGCGCGGCGATGTTCACGACCACCGTCGTCTCGGTCGGCCCGTACCCGTTGTACATGCGGCAGCGGGGCGCCCAGCGGGCCGCCAGCTCCGGGGGGCACGCCTCCCCGGCGACGATCACGACCTCCAGGTCGACCTGGGCGGGGTCGACCGAGGCCAGCGCGGCCGGGGTCGCGAACGCGTGGGTGACGCCCTGCTCGCGCCAGATCCGCGCGAGCTCGTCGCCACCGTAGACGGTGTCGGGCACGATCACGAGGGTCGCGCCGACACCGAACGCGGTCATGTACTCGAAGATCGACGCGTCGAAGCTCGGCGACGAGAAGTGCGACACCCTGGCGGTCGGCAGCGGCGCCAGCCGGTTGTGCAGCGACGCGGCCAGGTTCGACAGGCCCCGGTGCGGGACGACGACACCCTTCGGGCGGCCGGTGGAACCGGAGGTGTAGATCAGGTAGGCGGGATGGTCGACGTGCAGGTCCGCGCGGCGATCGAGGTCGGTCAGCGGCAGCGGGGACGCCGCGTCCACCCGCTCCTTGAAGTCGGGGCCGTCGAGCACCAGCCACGGCACCGTGTCGGGCAGGGTTCCGTGATGCCGGGCCGTGGTCAGCCCGAGCACGGCACCGGAGTCGGTGAGCATGTGCTCGACGCGGTCGCGCGGGTAGGAGGGGTCGACGGGCACGAACGCCGCGCCGGACTTGGCGACCGCCCAGATCGCGGCGACCGACTCGATGGACCGGGCGATGCCCAGCGCCACGAACTTCTCCGGGCCCAGACCGGCGTCGACGAGGACCCGGGCGGCGCGGTTGGACCATTCGTCGAGTTCGCGGTACGTCACGGTGCGGTCCAGGCAGGACAGCGCCACGGTGTCGGGCACGATCGCCGCGACCGAGGAGAGCAGCTCGTGCCACAGTTGCGGCGACATCGTCGGTCGTCCCCGCGCCGGGACGAGTCCGGCCAGGTCGGCGGGTGCGACGAAGTCGATGTCCCCGACCGGGACCTCCGGGTCGGTGGTGACGGCGGCGAGGATCCGGGCCCAGCGGTCGACGAGTTCGCGGATCGCGTCGGCGTCGAACACCTCGTCGGCGTAGGTGCACCGCACCCGCAGTTCGGTGTCGCCGGGGGTGACGTGCAGCGCGACGTCGACCGGGGCCGGCGGACGGGCGGTCGCGGCGTCGGTGGCGGTGGCGGTGGTGTCGAT
>NZ_JALPTB010000163.1 GCF_023218075.1 Rhodococcus sp. HM1
GTCCCCCGCCCGATCCTCGCGGCTGTGCCCGCCGTGCTGGCACTGCTGGCGCTGCTGTTGTGGCCCGGGGCCGCGTCCGCCGACACCCCGCTGCGCCTGCCCGGGCAGATCACCGACTCCTCCGGCGTACTGGACGCGAACGCGAAGGCCGAGGTCCAGTCGGCACTGGACCGGTTGTACGGCGAGCACCAGGTGCAGTTGTGGGTCGCGTACGTACCGAGCTTCTCCGGGATGTCCGGCGCCGACTGGACCGAGGCCACGGCGAAGGCGAGCGGGTTCGGGCCGAAGACGGCGCTGTTGGCCGTCGCCACCACCGACCGCGATTACAGCTTCTGGGTGTCGAACGACGTGACCGACGTCTCCGACGCGGAGGTCGAGTCGATCGCCACGAACCAGGTGCGGCCGCAACTGGTGGAGGAGGACTGGGCCGGTGCCGCCATCGCCGCGGCCGAGGGCCTGGACGACGCGCTCTCCCCCGCGTCGATGACGCCGCTGATCGTCGGTGGCGGTGTCGTCGTAGCCGGAGCGGGGGGCGTCTACCTGTACACGCGGCGGTCGAAGCGCAAGCGTGCCGAGGCCGGTGCCCAGGCCGCGGCCGGGATCGACCCGACCGACACCGCCGCGCTGGCGGCACTGCCGCTCGACGTCCTCGACGCCCGCGCGAAGGACATCCTCGTCGACACCGACAACGCGGTGCGCACCAGCGCCGAGGAACTCGAACTGGCGCGCGGCGAGTTCGGCGAGCAGGCCGTCGCCCCGTTCGCGACGGCCTTCGCCCAGGCCCAGGCCGCGCTCGCGAAAGCCTTCGAAATCCGGCAGCGCCTCGACGACGCGATTCCCGAGACCCCGCAGCAGCGCCGCGACATGCTCGTCGACCTGATCTCCACGTGCGGGCGCGCCGGGCGCGAACTCGACGCGCGGGTCACCGAATTCGACGGGATGCGTGATCTGCTGCTCGACGCCCCGGCCCGCCTCGACGCGCTCACCCAGCAGGTCGTGACGCTCACCGCGCGGGTGCCCGCGTCCGAGGCGGTGCTGACCGCGCTGCGCGCCGAGTTCCCCGCCGAGACGCTCGCGCCGGTCGCGCAGAACACAGCGCTCGCCCGTGAGCAGCTCGCGTTCGCCGAGAAGTCCATCGCCGACGGTCGCGACGCTGTCGCGTTGCCGGTCGGGAAGCAGGGTCCGGCGGTCGGTGCGATCCGGGCGGCCGAGGGCGCGCTGACGCAGGCGTCGACGCTGCTCGACGGTGTCGATCACGCGGAGGCCGACATTCGGCACGCGATGGCGACGCTGCCCGCGGCGATCGCGGACCTGGAGCAGGGTGTCGCCGCCGCCGAGCAGCTCGCGGCGAGCGGCGGTGCGGACCTGGCGACGGCGAAGGCCGCGGCGACCGAGGCTCTCGCCCACGCGCGTGCCGCGCAGGCGACCGACCCTCTGGGCAGTTTCACCCGCGTCGCCGAGGCCGACGCCACGCTCGACGCGGTGCTCGCCCGCACCCGCGAGGCGCAGGAACAGGCCGAGCGCACCCGGCAGAAGCTGCAGCAGGATCTGACGGCCGCGCAGTCTCAGGTCACGTCCGCGGCCGACTTCATCGGCACGCGGCGCGGCGCGGTCGGCGCCGAGGCCCGCACCCGGCTGTCGGAGGCACAACGGCACCTGCAGGCGGCGCAGCAGCTCGCCTCGACCGACGCGGCGCAGGCGTTGCAGCACGCGCAGGCCGCGACACAGCTGGGCGCGAAGGCGTTGTGGGCCGCGCAGAGCGACGTGCGGCAGTGGGAGCAGCGTCAGCAGCCGCGCAGCTCGGGCAACGACATGACCGGCGCGATCCTCGGCGGCATCCTGATCGACAGCATCCTGCGCGGCTGCTGACGCTGCTCCCAC
>NZ_JALPTB010000164.1 GCF_023218075.1 Rhodococcus sp. HM1
CGGGCTGTTGCGAAATAGCCGAAGGTCCGCGACCGCGAACCACAGCGCCGGTCCCGGGGCGGGGTCTCCCGCCCCGGGACCACCGCTTCACACGACGGCCGGCAACCCGCCCCCACCCACCATGGTGAGGATCTTGCCGATGTTGTGGACCGCAGCATGGAAACTCCACTCACCGCGGGCCCGGGCCAGTCCGCGCCCGGTGAACCGCCGGAACCTCAGATTGTGTTTGGCATGCCCGAACGGGGTCTCCGCAATATGAGAACGCTTGCGGTAGGTCGCGATTCCCTCCTCGGTGCGCAACCGGTGGGCCATCGCCTCCACCGGCGAAGTCTCGGCCGGCGGCGGTCCCGACACCGGTGTGTGCCGGGCCGCGTGTTCGAGATGACGGCTCTTGCCGCGGGCGATCAACCGGTCCGGTCCCGGCGCGGTGATGTTGGCCTCGGAGAAGTACCCGGCATCGGCGAGCAGCACCCCCATCCGATCCCCACCGCCACCATCACCATCACCATCGTTGGTGTCGGTGCGGGCGGTGGTGATCTTCTCGGCGGCGGCCACCGCGGCCTGCATCATCGGCACGAACGTCGGCGCATCGGTGGGATTGGCGGCCACCGACACCGCCAGGATCACCCCGTCCTCGCTGGTGACGGCCTGACAGTTGAATCCTTGCAGCCAGCCGCCACCGCGCAACGGTTGCAGCCCGGATTCCGGGTCGGTGGTGTTGACCACCCGCTCCGGCCGATCCCCGGTGCTGTCATCGGCTCGTGCCGCCGCAGCCGTCTCGGCAGCGATCGCGCGTTCGAGCCGAGTCCGGGCCTTGATCACCTTCGGGTCCTGCTCGGCCGGCCGGATCACCCAACCACCGTATCGGTGGCCTTTCGCTGCCGCCTCGGCCCGACGCTGCGCATACCGTGCCACCTTCTCGGCATGGGTAGCCAACACCCGCTCCAAGGCCAACTGCGCGGCCGCGACCGACACCGCCGCCGGCGGAGCACCCATCGGTATCGTCCCGGCCCGGGCCTGTTCGAGATACACCTGCGCCGAGGTGTCCTTCTCATCTCGGGCCTGCTGTTCGGCGGCGCGAGCGGCGTCGAGAACAGCGATCGCCTCGCCGATCCGCGCTGCCCGTGAGCGTGGATCGGCCAGCGGCGGTGGCACCGAACCCGGGCCGGGTCCGCCTCGGCCGTGCTCGTCGTCTTCGCTGGTGTCGGTGGCCTCGTGCGCGGCCACCGCCGCTGCCGCGATCGCTCGGGCATGCTCGGCGGCTTCGGCCCGCACCGCCGATTCGGTGCGGTTGGCGCCGGCCGAGGCGTTCGAGGCGATCTTGACCGAGTCCAACGCGATCGTTTCCAGCCGGCCCAGCCCCAGGGCGGCGGCCAGCAACAGGACCTGGGTGAACAGGTCTTCGCAGGCGGCGGCGTGGGTCTTGCGGAACCGGGCGATGGTGACGTGGTCGGGGATGTCCTGGGCGCAGATCACCCGATAGGCGACGTCTTCGGCGCACAAGCGTTCGATGCGGCGGGAGGACCGTTCCCCGCGGGACCACGCCCATACCAGCAGGGTCAGCAGCATGTCGGGGTGGTAGCCGGCCCGGCCGGCGCCGCCGGTCTTGGCGTTGCGGTGGAATGCGGTGGTGTCGATCCGGTCGATGATGTCGATGACCGTCCACACGGGATGATCGGCGCCGAGCCAGTCACGCATGTCCGGTGGGATCAGGAACTGTTGGTCGCGATCGACGGGTCGATATCCTTTGGCCACCAACAGATTCTACACAAAGCCGCAGGTCGGCCCCGCCGCGTCACGGCGAGACCGACCCGCGATTCTGCAACAGCCCG
>NZ_JALPTB010000165.1 GCF_023218075.1 Rhodococcus sp. HM1
CACCCCGGACACCGCCGACACCCACGGCATCCTGGTGTACTTCCACGGCGGCGCGTTCTTCCTCGGCAGCCTCGACACCCACGACCACGTCGCCCGCCACCTCGCGAAGGCCACCGGCTGCACGGTCGTCTCCGTCGGCTACCGCCGCGCCCCCGAAGCGGCGTTCCCCGCCGGCCTGGACGACTGCCTCACCGTCGTCCGCTGGGTCGCCGACCACGGCGACGACCTGCACTGGAACGGCGACACCCTCGCCCTCGCCGGGGATTCCTCCGGCGGCACCTTCGTCGCCGCCGTCGCGGCCGCCGCCCACGACCAGGGCTTCGACCGCATCACCCACCAGATCCTGTACTACCCGTCGCTGGATCTGGACTTCGACGTCGACCGCTACCCATCCCTGCGCGAGAACGCCGAAGGCTACGGAGTCGAAACCGCCGGGCTGCCCGCCTTCAACTCCTTCTACTTCGACAGCGGCGCCGACCCCGCCGACCCGCGGGTCTCACCGATCAAACGTGCCGACCTGACCGGGCTCCCGGCCGCGCTGATCGTCACCGCCGAATACGACCCGATGCGCGACGAAGGCGAAGCCTACGGCGCGCGTCTCGCCGACGCCGGTGTGCCCGTGACGGTCCGCCGGTACGCGGGCGCCAACCACGGCTTCGTCCAGAACTTCGCGTGGATCCCCGAATTCGCGCAGGTCTTCGACGAGACCGCGGACTTCCTGCGGCAGGGCAAGTGACATGGCCGAGGTGAAGATCCACCCGATCGTGTCGCCGTGGGGCCGGTTCGGTCTCTACACGTTCTTCATCGACGCCGAACAGCCCGAGATCGTCGACACCGGCATCGCGTCGTCCCCGGCCGAGGGCATGGCCCCCGCGCTCGCGGCGCTCGGCCGCCGCATCGAGGACGTGCGCTGGATCCTGCTCACCCACGGCCACATCGACCACATCGGGGGAGCGCACGCCCTGTGGGAGGCGACCGGCCGCCGCGCCCAGGTCGTCATCCACGAGGCCGACGCCCACCTGCTGCGCTCGCGGCAGGCGCACGTCGACGAATACCTCGGGACCCGCGGCAGATACCTGAAGGACCCGGACGGGGGCGCCAAGGTGACCGCGGCCGCGCAGGCCGTCATCTCCGGCGAGATGGAACCGACGATGCTCGTGCGCGGCGGCGAAACCCTCTCCCTCGGCGGCGACGTCACCGTGTCGGTGCACTCGATCCCCGGGCACACCGCCGGGTCGGTCGCGTACGTCGTCGACGGACAGAACGACGTGTTCGTCGGCGACGCCGTGCAGGTCCACGGTGCCGCCAACGGATTCCCCGGCTACGAGGACCCCGAGGCGTACCGGGTCAGCCTGCAGTACCTGCGCGACGAGATCGACCCGCAGCACCTGTACCTGGGACACCCCTACCGGCGCGCCGACGGAGTCGCCTACGGCGTCGAACTCGACCGCACCCAGGCGGCCGAGGCGCTGCGCGAAAGCCTCGAGATCGAAGGGGGAGTGCGCGGCGCCGCGTACCGCTGCCTCTGCGGCGGCCTGCTCGAAACCGAGTCGGCGTACTCGCCGTTCGCCCCCGTCGCCGACGAACTCGGCTACCGGGGCGATCCCACCCTCGAACCGTCCCCGTTCTTCACGACGCTGCACGGCTACCGCACCCAGTACATCCAGAAGTCCTGACACAGAAGAGGAATCGCAGACCCATGGCCGAGCTCCAGGAATTCGACGCGGGCGGACAGACCATCCGTATCCGCAAGAACCTGCGGATCCCGATGCGCGACGGCGTCGAATTGGCCGCGGACACCTACGAGGGCATCGACG
>NZ_JALPTB010000166.1 GCF_023218075.1 Rhodococcus sp. HM1
ACCCGAGTTGGCTCACGTTTTCGGGATGATTGACGGCTCACGTCTGTGACCTGCTGGTTCTCGTCGGGATCGGTCTGATTTCACGCACTAACGGCGCTGGTTCTAGGCTCGGCGAGTGGTGTTTGTCAGGAAGGTGCGCACCAAGTCCGGGGCCACGGCCGTGCAGATCGCCCGCTACGTGGGCGGCCGGCAGGAGATCGTCAAGCACCTCGGTTCCGCCCACACCGACGTCGAACTCGGCATGCTGCTCGAACGGGCCCGGGCCTGGCTCGAACCCGACCAGCAGATCCTCGACCTCGGCGTCACGCCCCAGATTCCGGTCGAGAAACCCCTGGCCGGCGGGCAGAGCGCCCTGCTCGACGCTGCGCCCGGACCCGTGCAGGTGGACGCGCCGGGACGGACGGAATCGACCGGGTCGGTGCTGCTGCGCCAGGTGCTGACCGACGTCTACGAGCAGCTCGGGTTCGGGATCCTCGGCGATGCGGTGTTCCGGGACCTGGTGATCGCCCGGATCGTCGAACCCGGCTCGAAGCTCGACGCCGGCCGGGTCCTGCAGGACCTCGGTGCGGATCCGCCGAGCTACGCCACGATCAAGCGACACCTGGGGCAGGTCATCACCGGCAAGTACCGGGATCGCATCGCCGAACAGTGCTTCGTCCATGCCGCCGAAACCGGCGGTCTGAGCCTGTTGTTGTACGACGTGACGACCTTGTACTTCGAGGCCGAAAAGGAAGATGACCTGCGGAAAGTCGGGTATTCGAAGGAACGTCGGGTCGACCCGCAGATCGTCGTCGGACTGCTGGTGGACCGCACCGGGTTCCCGCTCGAGATCGGATGCTACGAAGGCAATTCGGCCGAAACCCACACGATCGTCCCGATCGTGCGGCAGTTCCAGGCGCGCCACGACCTCGACGGGGTCGAGATGGTCGTGGCCGCGGACGCCGGGATGCTCTCGGCGGCCAACCTCGCTGCTCTCGACGACGCGGGGTTGAAGTTCATCGTCGGCTCGCGTGTCACCAAGGCGCCCGGGGATCTCGCCTCCCACTTTCATTGGAACGGCACCGTTTTCACCGACGGTCAGGTCATCGACACGATCACGCCGCGGCACGGCCGCTCGGTGGTGAACAACTCCCGTAAACGCGCCGAACCGGTGTGGGATCCGGCGGAATATCCGAATGCGTGGCGGGCGGTGTGGCAGTACTCGCGCAGTCGCGCCGCTCGTGACGAGAAGACCCTCAACGCGCAGGAAGCCCGCGCCCGGGCGGTGGTCGACGGGGACGCGGTCCCGAAGTCCACGCGGTTCGTGACGGTCACCGCGAAGGGCCGGCGACTGGACACCGCGTCGCTGGAGCGAGCCAGGATGCTCGTCGGCCTGAAGGGCTACGTCACCAATCTTCCTGTCTCGCTGATGGATCCGGGCGAAATCATCGCCAAGTACCACGAGTTGTGGCATGTCGAGCAGTCGTTCCGGATGTCGAAGACGGACCTGCGGGCACGGCCGATCTTCCACCGCACCCGCGACGCGATCGAGGCGCACCTGACCGTGGTGTTCGCGGCATTGGCCGTCTCCCGGGTGGTGCAGGACCGCAGCGGCCTCGCGATCGGCAAGGTCGTCAAGCTGCTGCGGCCGCTGCGGTCGGCGACCATCGCGATCAACGGCACCCGGCACACCTTCCCGCCGCAGGTCGATGCCGACCTGCAGGCCCTGCTCGACCGGATTTCGGGGTCCTGACTCACGCACTAACGAAATGAGCCAACTCGGG
>NZ_JALPTB010000167.1 GCF_023218075.1 Rhodococcus sp. HM1
CTCGCGGCCGGCGCCGAGGCGGTCGACTCCGGCAGCGCCGGGCGCAGCGCGATCGAGGCGCCCACGCTACGTGCCCTGCGGGACCCGCAGCGTCACCGGAACGCGCAGCTTCCCGGCCGTGGTGAACACCGCCGAGCTGTCAAGCGGATGCGACCACTGAAACGTCGAGCCGTTCCAGCACGACAGGTGCGTCACGGTCGTCGACGCGGGAATGTCGAACTCGAGTTCGGACCCGACCACGTCACCATCGGACGCTCCCGCGGTCCACGTCAGGGTCTTGCGGGCGTAGCTGCCGCCGGTGACCTCGGAGTCACCGGTCGTTCCGGGGTCGGCGGTGTGCGCCGAGAACGTCGCACCCAGGGTGGACAGTTCGACGGCGAGCGATTCGCGAACAGCGGTGCTCATTTTCATGGGTGTCTCCTAGCGGGGTGTGCGTTCGATCTGGCCCTCGTACCAACAGAAGTCGAGGGTGTCGGTGGCCGGCGGTTCGACCGGATAGTGCGGGTACAGCTGGTAGGTCAGGCCCTCGTCGATCAAGTCAGCGTCCTCCGACTGCACCCAGAACTCGATGTAGTCCGCGGTGACCTCGAGCGCCGGCCACGTCGCGATCACGGGGGCGCCGACCTCCGAGCCGTCGGTGATGACGATCTCGGCGGTCGTGTCGTCAGGGAACGGCGGGTCGTTCGGGTGCCGGTTGTAGCGGTGCACATAGTCGGCGCCGCGGGTCAGGATCAGCGGTTCAACGATCGGGGTGTATCCGCTCACGACACCCCCTGAATCCAGGGTGATGACAGTGCGGGCATGTAGCCTCCTGCAAGATGAAACCCCCGCGAGAGCAGGCACTCTCCGGGGGTGTGACCGACTGCTGAGGAGTCGATGTTCCGATGATAGTGACGGGTGCGTTCCTGGCCGACGATGCGACCGCGGTCAATGGGAAGCTCTATGTGTGGGGCGGTGTACTTACCTCGTTCACCAGGCCCACCCCGACTGCCCCGTCGGAGATCACACCGATGCTGGTCGTGCTCACCCAGGCCGAGGACGGTGACACCACCGGAACCGTGCCTATCGAGATTCACGGACCCGACGGCAACGTCCAGAGGGGCAATCTTCCTGTCCCGGAGATCACCAGAACCGGAACACGCTCCGGATTCTTCTTCGCACGGGTTTCCTTCCACGTGCCTCAGGACGGCCGGTATTCCATTGTGGTTGGGTCGGTGTCGATCCCGGTCGAGATAGACACCAATACAGACTAGCGGCACCAGCGCTTCCCGCTCCCCCAGCGCCGACCACGGTCTCCACCCGAACGCTCACGCCGCCACCTCGTATCCAGCGAGCTGCAGCGCCAGCGTGTGCGACGGATTCGGCGACACGTGCGTGCCCGCCTGCGGGCGCACGTCACGGCCGAGGACCGCGCCGGTGTCGTCGGCGAGGACCACCACGACCTGGCCCTGCTGCCCGTAGGCGGGCTGACGGGTGTAGATCACGATGTGGTCGGCGCCCGCCATCGGTGGGTCGATGCGGTACAGGCGCGCCGGGCCCGGATGCCCACCAAGGTCCCCGTCGACGAGTGTTGCTGTGCCCATGGGATTCTCCTGTCAGTAGAAGCGGGTGGTGACGAAGATGGCGCCGCCGGCACCGTTGCCGCCGTTGCCCG
>NZ_JALPTB010000168.1 GCF_023218075.1 Rhodococcus sp. HM1
CCGCCTCATCGGGAGGAAGCGGAGCACCGAATCGGCTACCCCTTGACGCAACACGTGCAGCCAGTTGCAGCCACCGACGGTCCCGGGCGGTGAGGCCCTGCCAGAATGCGAAAGCGCGCCCCGCCTCCAGCGTCGGGGGGAGGCGGGGCGCTTGGGAGCCGTAGCGACCGATCGGGGGTGGGTCTCCACGGCCACTGGGCATATCGGACAGAACAGACTGAGCGTTACGGAATCGCCGGGTCGACGTCCTAGTCCCAGTACAGGAAGGTGTTCGTCGCGCCGGCGAGCACGTTGCGCTCGTTCGCGGTCGTCGCCGCGTGATACGCCTCGACCCACACCTGGTCGCCGTCGTGCAGCGTCGTCGAGAACGACAGGCCCAGATCCTTCACCGTGCTCAGGCCCGACTGCGTGTTGATGGCAACCTGGCTGCCGTTGACCATCAGACGGGCTCGTCGCTCGACGAAGATCGCCCCGGTGTTGAACGTGACGCGAGCTGTGATCGTGGTCGCGCCGGTGCCTTCGGCGATGAGGGCACCGCCGGATTCGACGGTGTCCGGGTAGCCGGAGCGCACGGTCCAGCCGGTGACTCGCGTCCAGGTGTTGCGGCCTGGGTCCTGGGTGCCGACCTTGTCGACGCCCATCGCCGCGAACGTGACCACCGTGGCGGGTGCGAGCGCGGTCGGTGCGACCTCGGCGACCACAGCGCGGGTGTGCACCGGCACCGGCGGCATGAGTGCGGCGGCGGGAATCTCGGCAACCAGGACTCGTGCGAGGACCGGGACGGCCGGGGCCAGCGCTGCGGGTATGACCTCGGCGACCAGGGCGCGGGTGTGCACTGCGGCAGGTGGCGCCACTGCGGTCACAGCCGCCGCGGCGACCAGCTCCCGGGCCAGGACCACCGTCCCCGCGGCGTCGACGTCGACGTCGATCTCGACGACGAGCGACCGGGTGTGGACCACCACGGCGGGGATGCTCACCTCGACCGCGACCTCGGCCAGGAGGTGGCGGGTGAGTTCGTCGCCGAGCACGGGCAGCAGCGCACCGACCGGCACCTGCGCGGTCAATGCTGCGTACCGGATCGGCCAGGCCGGCAGCAGCGCGGCAGGTGCAGCCTCGACGACGAGGGCGCGGTCGAGGATCGGCACCACCGTCGTCGGCATCTGCGCGTCGACCACGACGTTCGCGGTCAGCACCGCGTAGCGGATCGGCCACGCCGCCACCAACACCGCGGCGTCGATCTCGACGGTCAGCGCGCGCACGACCACACCGACGATGGCCGGCGGGATGTGCCCGGCGGGCGCGGTCGTCTCCGGCAGCCGCGGTCGTGGGGACTGCGAGGAGGCCAGCTGCGGGCGTGCCGCGATCGTGACGCCGACGACCGGGCGCGGGGCCACCGTCGTGCTCGCGGCCGGCGCCGAGGCGGTCGACTCCGGCAGCGCCGGGCGCAGCGCGATCGAGGCGCCCACGCTACGTGCCCTGCGGGACCCGCAGCGTCACCGGAACGCGCAGCTTCCCGGCCGTGGTGAAC
>NZ_JALPTB010000016.1 GCF_023218075.1 Rhodococcus sp. HM1
TCCCCGCCCCACGCCCGTGCCTGCACGCGTCTGCCGGAAATGCGCGCGCCCGTATCCCCATGCCAGAGCGGCGGTGACAGCCAGTGTGGGGATGTCCCACTGCCATGAACCGATAGCGGTGGACAGCGTCAGCGGAGTCTCGACGATCGACACCGCCACATTGTGCGCCCACGTGACAACGCCCGACCGCTCCGGGCTACGGACATTTACCGCCCTTGACCTTGCCTTTTGAACACGAATGGCCGCCGACGCCACCCTCTCACCCGTTCACGGAAGCAATGGTCGAGCGGTCCCGGCTCCGGCGTGTTGTACTGGGTGCCACGCGTCTACCGACCGGACGATTCAGGGGGCCCGATGGCCGAATCGGTATCGACGGAAACACGGAGCGACGACGGATCGATTCCGCCGCCACGGCGAAAGCTGCCGATCTTCACGATCGTCGCACTCGCGATCGTGGCGTTCCTCGTCGGCGGCATCGGCGGGTCGTTCCAGGCCAAACTCACCGAGGTCCAGAAGAACGACAACGCCTCGTTCCTGTCACGCACCGCGGAATCGACGCTCGTCGCCGACGAGACGGAACGATTCGTGCCCGTCCAGTCCCTGCCGGGTTCCGTGGTGTTCCACCGCGACAGCGGCCTGACCGACGCGGACCGTGCCGCCGTTGAATCCGCGCGCACCGCGATCGCCGGAGTGGAGGGTGTCGACGTCGAGGGCATGACCCCGACCGCATTCTCCGCCGACGGCACCACCGCCGCGGTGCCCGTGCCGCTTCTCGCCAGCCGTGACGGCACCGACGTCACCGGCGATCAGCTCGTCGCCACCGAGGAGGCGGTGCTCGACGCCGCGCGCACCGCCGTCGGCGACACCGGGCTCGCGGTGTATCCGGCCGGGGTCGGCGGGTTGCTCACCGCATTCATCGGCGCATTCGAGGGCATCGACAGCTCGCTGCTGCTGACGGCGCTCGCGGTGGTCGTGCTGATCCTGCTCGTCGTCTACCGCTCCCCCGTGCTGTGGGTGTTTCCGCTGTTGTCGGCGCTGCTCGCCCTCGGCATGGCGTCGATGATCGTGTACTTCCTCGCGAAGGCCGACATACTCACCCTCAACGGGCAGAGCCAGGGCATCCTGTTCGTCCTCGTGATCGGTGCCGGCACCGACTACGCCCTGTTGCTGGTGTCGCGCTACCGCGAGGAACTGCACACCTACCCGAACCGGTTCGACGCGATGATCCGCGCGTGGCGGGAGTCGGTGGGGGCTATCACTGCTTCTGCGGCGACCGTGACCGTGGCGCTGCTGTGCCTGATGTTCTCCGAACTCAATTCCAACAAGGGTCTCGGGCCGGTCGCGGCGATCGGCATCGCTTGCACCTACCTGGTGATGATGACGTTTTTGCCGGTGTCGCTGGCGGTCGCGGGCCGGTGGGTGTTCTGGCCGCGGCGGCCGATGCCCGATCATGCCGTCGACCTCGCCACGCACGGGATGTGGGGGCGGATCGCGTCGTGGGTGGGCCGGCACGACCGGCCGGCGTGGATCGGCACCACCCTCGCGCTGCTCGTGCTGTTCGCCGCGGGCATCGGCAGCCTGCACACCGACGGGCTCACGACCACCGAGAGCTTCACGACGAAACCGGACGCGGTGACCGGCCAGGAGCTCTACTCCGAGAAGTTCTCGCCCGGCGCCGGCGCACCCGCAGTCGTCACCGCGAACGCCGACACCACCGATGCCGTGATCGCGGCGATCTCCGGGGTCGAGGGCATCGCGACCGGGCCGGGGGCGGTGTGCCCGCAGATCGACTACGCGAAGGCGCGGGCCCTGCTCGCCGCGAATCCGAGTCTCGCGACCGCGCCGGTCGAAGGGTGCCCACCCGCGGCTCTGACGGTCGCCCCGATCGACGGCCGCACCATGATCAACGCCGAGCTCGCCGACTCCTACGATTCGCCCGCGGCGCTCGCCACGATCGAGCGACTGCGCGACGCCGTGCACGCCGTACCCGGTGCCGATGCGCGGGTCGGCGGCAACACGGCCGCGACCCTGGACGTGCAGCAGTCCTCGGTGCGCGACCGGAACCTCATCATCCCGATCGTTCTCGTCGTCATCTTCGTGGTGCTGGCCGTGCTGCTCCGGTCGCTGCTCGCGCCGCTGCTGCTCATCGCGACGGTGGTGCTGTCGTTCGCGACGGCCCTCGGTGTGAGCGGATTCTTCTTCACGCACGTCTTCGGATTCGCCGGCGCCGATCCCGCGTTCCCGCTGTTCGCCTTCGTGTTCCTGGTGGCGTTGGGCATCGACTACAACATCTTCCTGATGACGCGGGTTCGCGAGGAAACCGTGCGGCACGGCACCCGATCCGGGGTGCTGCGCGGGCTGGCCGTGACCGGTGGCGTCATCACCTCCGCGGGTGTGGTGCTGGCCGCGACATTCTCGGTGCTCGGGATCCTGCCGCTGGTGTTCCTCGCCGAGATCGGTTTCACGGTCGCGTTCGGGGTGCTGCTCGACACCATCGTGGTGCGCAGCATTCTCGTCCCGGCCCTCTCCCACGACCTCGGCCGGATCATCTGGTGGCCGTCGGCGTTGGCGCGCGGACGCCCGTAGGGCTTTTCCGACAAATGCTTCGGTCCGGACGACGGTGCTCACAACGGTTCCGCCCCTCGGACGGTTCTCGTACTCTGTGAAGTGGGGTCTCCTCGACGAAGGAGGCTGAAATGAGTCAGCCGATCACGGACCCGACCTTCTATCGGACGGCAGCGGACGCGGCCGCGGCGCCACCGGAGCGATTGGCCTACGTGGCCGCGTTCGATCGCGCGGCGGACAAACCCGACGCGATGAGCGTGATCGACGTGGATCCCGGCTCGGACACCTACGGCCGCGTGGTGGGCTGGACCGAGGTTCCCGGGCTGGGCAACGAGCTGCATCATTTCGGCTGGAACGCCTGCAGCAGCGCGTTGAAACACGAGGGCCACGATATGGCGGGGTTGGCGCGCCGATACCTGATCGTCCCGGGTCTGCGCTCGTCTTCCCTGTACGTGCTCGACACCCAGCCCGACCCGCGTCAACCCACCGTGACCAGGGTCGTGGACGCCGCCGATCTCGCCGCCAAGGCGGGCTACTCCCGACCGCACACGTTGCATTGCGGGCCGGACGGCGTGTTCATGACCTGCCTGGGCGGTGCCGACGGATCGGACGGCCCGGGCGGGATCGCCCTGCTCGATCACGGCACGTTCGACGTGCTCCGTCAATGGGAAACCGACCGGGGGCCACAATATTTCGCGTACGACGCTTGGTGGCATCTCAACCAGAACACGCTGATCAGCAGCGAATGGGGCACACCGTCGATGATCGAGGACGGGTTGGTACCCGAGCTGCTGCTGGCGAACGAGTACGGCCATGCGATTCACTTCTGGGACCTGTCCACGGGCGCGCACCAGCAGCGAGTGGACCTCGGCGCGCAGCACCAGATGCCGCTCGAGCTGCGCCCCTCGCACGACCCGGAGGCCACGTGGGGTTTCGTCGGCGTAGTCGTCTCGACCGAGGACCTGTCCGCGTCGGTATGGCGTTGGCACCGTGACGATGGCGGCTGGGCAGTGGACAAGGTGATCACCATCGCCGCCGAGCCGGCCGAGCCGGACCTGCTGCCGCCGGCGCTGAAGCCGTTCGGAGCGGTGCCTCCGCTGATCACCGACATCGACCTATCCGTCGACGACGCGTTCCTCTACGTCTCGTGCTGGGGCACCGGCGAACTCAAGCAGTTCGACGTGCGCGACCCCGCCCACCCGAGGCAGAGCGGATCCGTCCGGCTCGGCGGAATCGTCGGGCGCGGCGCACATCCGGCGGTACCGAGCGAGCCGCTGTCCGGCGGTCCACAGATGGTCGAGATCAGCCGGGACGGTAAGCGGGTCTACGTCACCAACTCCCTGTACGGCGCCTGGGACGACCAGTTCTACCCGGACGGGGTCGGCGCCTGGATGGCACTGCTGCACACCGACCCTCGCGGCGGGATGGCCATCGACGAGCGCTTCTTCCCACACGGCGAGGACTTTCGGGGCCTGCGGGCGCACCAGGTTCGCCTCCAGGGTGGCGACGCTTCGTCCGATTCCTACTGCTACCGGTAGCGACCGCCGGCGGGAATGTCGGAGGGTGCGGGCACACTGGACCGATGCGAATGGTCGTGGTCCCCGACGCCGCTGCGGGCGGGGAGACGCCGGGCGCGAGCATCGTCGCCGTCGACGACGCCGGTGGTCCGCTGGGCGCGGTGACCCGGCATCGCGATCTCGCCGAGGCCGTGCGCGACATCGAGGCCGCGGATCGTCCCCGATGGGTCTGGTCGAACACCGCCGCCGTGTATCCGGCGCTGTTGCGCGCCGGCGTGCGGGTTCAGCGATGCCACGACCTCGCGACCACCCGCGCGATCCTGGGCATGCGCGCGGGTGTGCCGGTTCCCCTGGGCGACGAGCCGATCGACGACCGTCCCGGCCTGTTCGACGCGGCACCCGCCGCCGACCCGAATGCGGTGATCACAGAATTCGCCGAGCAACGGGCGGCGCTGGCCGGCAACGCCCGGCTCGAACTGCTGGTGGCGGCGGAATCGGCGGGCACCCTCGCGGCCGCCGAGATGGGATTCGACGGACTGCCGTTCTCCGCCGACGCACACCGGCGGCTACTCGAGGACGCGCTCGGGCCACGGCCGCTCGGATACGACCTGCCCGTGCGGATCGCGGAGTTGAACGAGCGGATCGGGGACGCGTTCGGCCGTCGGCTCAATCCCGCTTCCCCCGCCGAGGTGATCGACGCGTTCCGCCGCGCCGGAATCGAGCTGACGTCGACCCGCAAGTGGGTGCTGCGGGAAATCGACCATCCCGCCGTGCCGTTGCTGCTGCAACACCGCGACCTGTCGAAGCTGTTCAGCGCCAACGGGTGGCAGTGGCTCGACACCTGGGTACGCGGGTCGCGGTTCCGGCCCGTGTACGTGCCGGGCGCGGTGGTGTCGGGCCGGTGGGCCAGCCGTGGTGGCGGCGCACTGCAGATTCCGAAATCATTGCGGTCCAGTGTGATTGCCGACCCGGGGCACACATTCGTGATCGCCGACGCCGGGCAGCTCGAACCACGGATCCTCGCGGCGATCTCGGGTGATCCCCGCATGGTCGCCGCGGCCGGCGCCGACGATCTGTATGCACCGGTCGCGGCGGACGTGTTCGGCGGCGACCGCGGCAAGGCGAAGGTCGCGATTCTCGCGGTCCTGTACGGCGGGACCTCCGGCGACGCGCGCCCGCTGTTACCCTTGCTGCGCAGTCGTTTTCCGATCGCCGTCGACTATGTGGAGCGGGCTGCCCGCGCCGGTGAACGTGGCGAGGTGGTGCATTCCTGGCTGGGACGGGCGTGCCCACCGCCGGAGGACGGTTTCCACGAGCACGGTGATGCCCGGGCGCGTGGTCGCTTCACTCGCAATTTCGTCGTGCAGGCCACCGCGGCAGAGTGGGCACTGTGCGTGCTCGCGGAACTGCGCCGGCGGCTCATGACGGATCCGGATCGTACCGTCGGCGAACTGGTGTTCTTCCAGCACGACGAGCTGGTGGTACACACCCGCAACCCGGATGCTGCGGCCGCGCACCTCCAGGCGTCGGTCGCGGTCGCAACGCGATTGTTGTTCGGCGACACCGCCGTCCGATTCCCGATGAAGATGTCGGTACGGACCTCCTACGCCGAGGGCGACGAACCGGCACCGGACGACTCGGAGGACGCCGAATAGACGGCTTCGGTCCACAGGTGTGTCGCGGCGTAAGCACGCCACGGGCTCCACGATTCGGCGCGGGCTTCGGCTTCACGGGCCGTTGCGACTCCGAGCGCGCGCCGCAGCACCAGGTCGCCGGACGGGTAGGCGTCACGGTCGCCGAGGGCACGCACCGACAGGTAGTCGACGGTCCACGGCCCGATTCCCGGCAGCGCCAGCAGCGCGGTCCGGAATTCCGGCAACGACGGGTGCAGTCCGTCGGCGACCGCGCGGGCCAGGACCTGTACGGTCCGTGCGCGAGACCGGGTCAGGCCCACCGCGGCGCGCAGTTCGTCGGGGTCGGCATCGGCGAGCCGGTGCGGCAGCGGGAAGCACGTGTATCCCTGCGGCGCGGGGTCGCCGTAGGCCGCGACGAGCCGCGCGGTGAAGGTGCACCCGGCCGCGACGCTGACCTGCTGGCCGATCACCGTCTGCACCGCCGTGTCGAACCAGTGGGTGGAGCCGAGCACCCGCAAACCGGGGCGGGCCACCACCAACGGCGCGAGCAGCGGGTCGACGCTCAGCGCGGCGTCGACAGCGACCGGGTCGGCGTCGAGATCGAGCCAGCGGCGCACAGCCTGCTCGAGTGCCGGGACGTCGCCGCGGTGGGTCGCATCGATCTCCGCCCGCACGGTAGCGGTGTCGCCCAGCGTGACGGTGACGACGGCCGGGCCGAGTTCGCCGCGCACCGCCCGCGTGTGGGTGCCGAGGGCCGCGTCGTGTCGTTCGAGACCGGGCACGGTGTGACCGCGCAGCGCCGCGAGCAGCGGCGCCGTCGCGAACGGCCCGGTCACCGGAAGGTCGACGACGGCGCTCACGCCGACGACTCCAACTGCAGCAGTGCGCGTTTGGCGTCGACACCGCCGACGTACTGTCCGATTCCGCCATCGCTGCGCACCACCCGGTGACACGGAACGATCACCGGCAGAGGATTTTTCGCGCATGCGGTGCCCACGGCCCGGACCGCGCGGGGGCTGCCCGAGGCTGCGGCGATCTCCGCATAGCTCGCGGTGTGCCCGTAGGCGATGGTCGGTAGGTGCACGATGACATCGCGTCGGAAACCGGTGGCGAGCCGCAGATCCAGCGGAAGGTCGAAGGTGTGGCGACGGCCGTGGAAGTACTCGTCGAGCTGTCGTGCCGCGGAGTCGAGCCGCGCGGGTGCTTCGAGGATGCGCGGACTGATCCGGGCGGCGAGGTCGTCGAGGATGTCGTCGTATCCATCGGATGCGAACGCGACCCGCACGATTCCGGCGCCGGTCGCGGCGACGAGCAGCGGTCCGACGGGCGAATCGACGACACGATAGGCGAGGTCGAGCAGACCGGCGGCTTCGGCGTCGACGACGAGGCGGGTGTGCAGCCACGCGAGATCCGTCGTGGACACCTCGGGGCGGGGAAGGTTCATCGCCGGGCTCCTGTCTCGAGCTGGTAGTGACGGCGCAGCGCGGCCCGTCCGTCGGCTGCGGCACGGCGGGCCGCGTCGGTGCTGTTCCCGAGGATCTCGGCGATCTCCGCGTACGGCAGACCCGCGACGTGGTGGTAGACGACGGCGGCGCGCTGTGTGAACGGCAGCGCCGCGACCGCCTGCCACAGTTCGTCGTCGCCGGAGCCTGGGATACCGGTGGAAGCCGGCCGCTCCGGCAGGGTCTCGGTGGGCACCGGGATGCGGGCGCGGACGCGGTGCACGTCGATCGCCTTGCGATGCGCGATGGTCACGAGCCACGCCTCGACATTGCGGCCGGGCTCGAGGTCCGGGTAGGCCCGCAATGCCGCGAGGAACGTTTCGGACCAGGCGTCGTCCGCGTCGACCGGCCCGAGCAGTGCCCGGCACACCCGCAGCACGGTCGCGCCGTGCGTCGCGACCACCCGTTCGAACGGCGGTAGCCGGTCAGGCCGGGGCATGAACGGTCCGGAACTCGCGGTCGAGGAGGAACCGTTTGCGATCGAGCCCACCCGCGTAACCGGTGAGGGTGCCGTCGCTGCCGATGACACGGTGGCACGGCACCACGATGCTCACCGGGTTCCGGCCGTTGGCCGCGGCGACCGCGCGGATCGCCGTGGGGCGACCGATCGCCGCTGCCAATTCCGCATACGTGCACGTGGAGCCGTACTCGATCGCGCGCAGCGCGGCCCAGACGCTGCGCTGGAACTCCGTTCCCACGAGCGTGAGCGGCATCGTGAACTCGGTGCGGTCCCCGGCGAAATACTCGTCGAGTTGCTCGCGGACCTGCTCGAAGCCGCGTTCGGTCTGCGAACCGAAGGTCGCCGGATCGGGACGATGCCGATGCTCGGCGAGGTACAGGCCGCTGAGTGCTCCGTCCGTCTGCACCAATGTCAGCGGTCCGATCGGTGAGTCGATGAACGTGTGGGTTCGCGTCGCGTTCACGGGTTCGATCCTTCCATCCGTCGTATACCGGGTAGACGCATCGACGGATGCAAACGTGAGATTACCGGCTCGATTTCCCGCTCGCCCCGAGCCGTCCTTCGGCCGCAGGCCCGTTGCGCGCAGCCTGAACAGAACCGGTGACAGGCGAAAGTTCCCGTGATCGAGTATCGAGCGTGCCCGAGGTGACCACAGCTTCTTCGACCACGATCGACACGACGGTGGACGAGGACGTCCACCCACTCGACGATCCCATCCGGCAGTCGCTGCGCGGAGTTCACGCGCATTTCGCGCGGTGGTCGGGTCGGATCGGCGGTTACCAACCGGACGTCGCGGGACACATCGGGCACCCGGCGGTGATGCGGGACGAGGATTGGGCGGATCTCGCCGCGCTCGTCGGACCGAGCACCGAGGTGGCGGTTCGCGGACCGGGACACGAGCCGCCGCAGGGCTGGGAGACGCTCGGCTCGTTCGGTCTCGTCCAGATGGACGGCACGGATCTGGTCGTCGAACCGGACCCCGACCTCGCGGTCCTCGGCACCGCCGACGTCCCGGAGATCCTCGATCTCGTGGCCCGCACCCGGCCGGGACCGTACCTTCCGCGGACCGTCGAGATGGGCACCTACCTGGGCATCAGGGTGGACGGGCGCCTGGTCGCGATGGCCGGGGAGCGTCTGCATCCGCCGGGATGGACCGAGATCAGCGCCGTGTGCACGGATGCCGAGTTCCGTGGGCGCGGGTTCGGCGCGCGCCTCGTGAGGGCCGTCGGTGCCGGGATCCGCGCACGCGGCGAGATCCCGTTCCTCCACGCGTCGGCGGCGAACACGACCGCGATCCGGCTCTACGAGAACCTGGGGTTCACCCTGCGCAAGCGATCCGTGTTGACGCGGGTGCGCACACCAGCCGAGCGGCCGATGGTCTGCCGGTAGAGGACATGCGTGGTTTCATTCTTCCGTCGGGTTCGATCTGTTCGACGGAGAAGACATGGAATCACCGGTAGCGACGTATGTGTCTGCGGTACGCAGTATCTCGGAGTTGATCCGCACCGTTCCGGAGAACCGCTGGAGCGGACCGGGGCTCGGCGAGTGGGACCTTCGCTCCCTGATCGGTCACGCCTCGCGCTCACTGACGACGGTCATGACGTACATCGACAACTCTGCCGACGCCGAGGACATCGCGAGCCCGGAGCAGTACTACGAACGCGTGAAGGAGCTGTCCTCGGTTCTCGGCGCGGACGAGATACTCGAACGCGGCCGGCAGGCAGGTGCCGACCTCGGTGACGACCCGGTGGCGTCCGTCGATGCTCTTGCGAAGGCGGTGCTCGAGCGGCTCGGTGCCGGTGAGGATCGGCGGATCCGGGTGATCGGAGGGTTGGGGATCCGGCTGCATTCCTATCTCCCCACGCGAACCTTCGAGCTCGCCGTCCACGGCCTCGATATCGCCGCCGCCGCGGGTGTCCCCTACACGCCTCCCGACGATGTCCTGGTCGAGTCCACGCTGCTGGCGGCGAGAATCGCCGTAGCGCTCGGTGACGGGGCGACCGTACTGAGGGCGCTGACCGGTCGGATCTCCCTGCCCGGAGGCTATTCCGTCGTATAGCTGCGCAACCGGGTGCGCACGCCGGTCGGGCAACGGCCGGTCGGGCAACGGCCGGTCGGGCACCCAGAGCGGAATCCGACCACGGTGAGGCGAACCCTGTCGCCCGTGAAGGGAAGCTGACACGCTCCTCGTCGACGGAAACAGCACACCGACCGCTGTGGTCGATCCGAAGGGTGGACGACGATGACAATCCTCGAGGGGCAGGTGGAGGATCCTTCCACGCTCGGTGTCTTCGATTCGATCGCCGATGCCGTCGGCAACACGCCCCTCGTTCGGCTGAATGCGGTCACCGAGGGCATCGAGGCCGCCGTGTTCGCGAAACTGGAGTTCCTCAATCCCGGTGGGAGCGTGAAGGATCGGGCAGCGCTGGCGATGATCCGAGCCGCGGAGGAATCGGGTGAACTCGGACCGGGCGGCACGATAGTGGAGGGGACATCCGGCAACACCGGTGTCGGACTGAGCCTGATCGCTGCCGCGCGGGGCTACCGCTCGGTCGTCGTGGTACCGGACAAGACCAGCGCGGAGAAGATCGCCCTCCTCCGTGCGCACGGTGCAACTGTGCACGTGACACCCGGTGGCCGACCCAGTCACCATCCGGACTTCGTGCGCAATGTGGCGGCCCGGTTGGCCTCCGAAATCCCCGGAGCCTGGCTCGCCGGGCAGTACGCCAATCCCGCCAACCCGGGCGCGCATCGCGCGACGACCGGCCCGGAGATCTGGCGCCAGACCCGTGGCCGCATCACCCATTTCGTCGCCGGTATCGGAACGGGCGGAACCATCACGGGCGCAGGTGAATATCTGTCTGCGGTATCCGAGGGCGCGGTCACGGTTGTCGGCGCCGACCCCGAGACCTCCGTTTACGGCGGCGGCGACGGACGCGCCTGGTACGTCGAAGCGGTCGGTCACTTCCTGCATCCGCAGACGGTGGTAGACGAGTGGCCGGACTCGTACCGGCCGGACGTCGTCGATCGGATCGAGCGGATCCCGGACGCCGAGGCGTTGTCGGTGGTGCACCGGCTGGCCCGGGAGGAAGGCTTGCTCGTCGGGGGCTCCGCCGGCACCGCGGTCGCAGCGGCCCTCCGTGTCGCGAGGACGCTCGGACCCGACGACGTGGTGGTCGTGATCGTGCCCGATTCCGGGCGGTCGTACCTGTCCAAGTACTTCGACGACGAATGGCTCGGCCGACTCGGATTCACCCTGTTCCACGGCGTGTCGGAACCCACCGTGAAAGAAATCCTCGGACGGTTCGGCACCCCTGTTCGTACCGTGCCGTCCGACGCGACGGTTGCGCAGGCGCGGGACGTGCTTGCCGATGCCCCGGCACTGCCGGTCGTGCTGGCTCGCCCGGCCGCAGGCGGCACGGTCGTCGCGGAGGTCTTCGGTTCCGTCTCCGCGGCAACGCTGGCCGCTGCTCCTGTGGACGATCCGATCGGCGACCACCTCGAACCGCCGCTTCCCGTGGTGGGTGTCACCGAGTCCGCGATCGCCGCGTTGCACAGGATCGGTGACCACGACGGCGCGGTCGTCGTCGCCCGTGACGGACGCGCAACCCGGCTCGTGGACGCGAGCATCCTCCGCGATCCGGTGCCGGGACACTGAGAGGCCCGGCCCGCACCGGTTGCTCGGCGTCCTTCCCGACTCCTCCGCAAGGGGCGTGACAGCCGTCCGGCAGGATGAGCGCATGTTGTCGCTTTTCGCCGTTCCCCTCGGTGCCGCCCGCGGCGTTCTGGACAGGACCGTGGAGGTCGCCGAGTTCGCGGTGTCCGTCCCGGGCCGCGTCGTGAATCTGCTCGAAACGACCGAGGCCCTGGTGGCACGTATCGACAACGTGGTCACCGATGCGCGCGAGATCGTCGCGCGGATCGACGATGTGGTCACCGACGCCCGCGCGACCGTCGGTCGGGTCGACGCGGTCGTCGACCGCAGCTCCGCGGTGGTCGTGGAGGTGACCGCCGTCGCGGACAGTGCGCAGGAGGTGGTGGCCTCCGTTGCCCGTACGTCCGAAACGGCGAGCGAGCTGCTCGACACCTACGCGCCGGTGGCCCGGCAGGCGGCTCCGCTCGCCACCCAGTTCATCGAGGAGCTCAGCGCCGAGGAAGTGCACGCGGCGGTCGTGCTGCTCGATCAGCTGCCCGAGCTCGCGGATCGGATGACGGCACTGATGCCGATCCTCGGCACCCTCGAGACCGTCGCCCCGGAGATCCACGAACTGCTCGGGGTCGCGAAGGACGTGCGGCAGGCGATCGTCGGCGTGCCGGGATTCAGCTTCCTGCGCCGACGCGGCGAGGAGAAGGAGAACGGCGACGACGCCTGACCGTGTGCGCGGTCAGGCGTCGTTGAAGTTCACCGTCGGTTCGGGGATCTATGCCCGGTAGCCGTCCGTCCCGGCCCGGCTGAGCACGAGCCGCGACAGGACCGCTCGCGAGGACAGCTTGAGCAACGCGTCGACGATTTCGACGACGTCGTTCACCTCGAGCATCTCGTTCGCGGGGATCTTCTCCTTGATCCAATCCGACATGTCGGTGTCGACGTAGGCCGGGGCGATCGCCGACGCGCTGATCCCGTTGGCCGATTCCTCGGCGTTGAGAGTTTCGACGAGGGAGATGAGCGCGGCCTTCGTCGCACCGTAGACGGACAGCCCCGGTTCCGAATACACGCCGGTGATCGACGACAGCGCAATCACTTTCGCACCACGATCCGGCTGGGCAGCGGCGGCGGAACGCAGCAGCGGCAGCGATGCCTGCAGCAGCGCGAACGGTGCGGCCAGATTCACCGCGAGGGTCTTGTCGAAGCGGCGCATCGGGAACTCGGCGATGTTGCCGGCGGTGCCCACACCCGCGTTGAGCACGAGAGCCCGCATGGTCCCGAAGGTTTCCTCGTGGGCACCGACGACCTGCACGGCGGCGGCCGGGTCGGTGAGATCGACGGCGACGGACCGCACCTCAGGTGCACCCGCTTCGAGCAGTTGCGCGGCGACCTTGTCGAGGCGCTCCGGGTCACGGGCGCTGATGGTCAGCCCGTAGCCCTGCTCGGCGAGGCGGATGGCGACCCCGAGTCCGATTCCGCGGGAAGCGCCGGTGATCAGCGCGCTGCGGTTCAGCTTGCTATCGGAGCTCACGACGTCTGTCCTTTCAGCGCAGCGAGGCCGGCGGCCACGAACGCGGGGACGGAGTCCCCGGCCTTGTCGAATCCGTCACCGATGGTCGCGCCGGCGCGCCAACGGTGGTCGATGCCCTGGGCGATCACTGCGAGCTTGAAGTTTGCAAGGGCGAGATAGAAATTCCAGTGCGGGATGTCGCGTCCGGTCGCGACCGCGTACTTCTGGGCGAGGTCGTCGGTGGACGGCAGCCGCGGACTGGTCCACGCGGCGGGCATGCCGAGCACCAGGTCGAGCGCGGGATTGCGGTACACGCACATCAGCGCGAGGTCGGTGAACGGGTCTCCGAGCGTCGCCAGCTCCCAGTCGACCACGGCCACAACCTTTCCCACGTCGTCGCCGGCGAGGATGGTGTTGTCGATGCGGTAGTCGCCGTGGACGATGGACGGCGCGGGCGATTCGGGGATCGAGTCGGCCAACGCCGCGTGCAGCCGGTCGATGTCGGGCAGGTCGCGGGACTTGACCCGCTCCCACTGCCCGGCCCACAGCTTCACCTGCCGGGTCACGTAGCCGTCCGGGCGACCGAACTCACCCAGCCCGGCGGCGCGGTAGTCGACATTGTGCAGTGCGACGAGTACGCGCACGAGTTCGTCGGTGCACGACTCGATTTCGGCATCGCTGAGGGCGTCGAGATCGTCCTTGCTGCGAATCACCTGGCCGTCGACACGCTCGACGACGGTGAACGGAGCACCCATCACCGCGTCGTCCTCGCACAGCGCGACCGTGCGCGCGACCGGGACGGCGGAGTTCTGCAGCGCATCCGCGACGCGGTATTCACGGGCGACGTCGTGCGCCGACGGGGTGAGCCCCGCGGTGGGGGGACGACGCAGCACCCAGTCGGACACGCCGTCCGAGATGCCGTAGGTGAGGTTCGATTTGCCGCCGGAGATCAGTTCGGCGCGCAATTCGCCGCCGACGGGAACTCCGGAGGATTCGAGGAAGCGTTGCAGGGCAGGAAGATCCAGTCCCTCGTGCTTCACGGCCGTCACGACTGCGCCGCCTTCGCGGCAGCGGCCTTGCGGGCGGCGCCGACGGTGCGCTTGGCGATGGCCCAGCGGTGCACCTCGGACGGCCCGTCGTACACGCGGAACGGGCGGACCTCGCGGGACAGGCGCGCGAGCGGCAGGTCCTCGGACACGCCCAGCCCGCCGCACATCTGCACCGAACGGTCCACGATGCGGAAGATGGCCTCGGCCGCGAAGGTCTTGGCGATGGAGGTCTCGTTCCCCGCGTGCGATCCGCCGTCGAGCGCCCAGCACGCCTGCACGAGCAGAGCGCGAGTGGCGGCGATGTCGATCTCGTTGTCGGCGATCATCTTCTGGATCATGCCGAGGTCGCCGAGACGAGAACCGAAACCCTCGCGTTCGGCGACGTAGCCGACGGCGACGTCGTGGCCGCGGCGGGCGGCGCCGAGCCAGCGCATCACGTGCGTCATGCGGGCGGGTCCGAGGCGGACCTGTGCGTAGGCGAAGCCCTGGTCGACCTCACCGAGCACCGCGGAATCCGGAACGAAGACGTCCTCGAAGAAGACCTCGCAGTGGCCGCCGATCATCGACTTGTCGAGGGTGTTGATGTGGCGGCCGACCTTCAGTCCGGGGGTGTCGGCGGGGGCGAGGAACATCGTCGCGCCGCCGCGCTGGCCGGGCTCGCCGGACGTGCGGGCCATGATGATGAAGAATCCGGCTCCGTCGGCTCCGGTGATGAAGTGCTTGTGGCCGTTGATCTTCCATCCACCAGCGACCTTCTCGGCCCGGGTGCGCAGCGCATTGGGATCGGCACCCGCGCCGGGAGCGGGTTCGGTCATGGCGAACGCGGAGCGGGTGTCACCAGCCGCGAGCGGTGCCAGGAACTGCTGCTTCTGCTCGTCGGTGGCGATGTGCGCGAGCATGTGCATGTTGCCCTCGTCGGGCGCGGCGATGTTCAGCGCGATCGGCCCGAACAGGGAGTAGCCCGCCGCCTCGAACACCGGGGCACGATCGACCATGCCGAGTCCGTGACCGCCGTACTCGACCGCCACGTGCGGGGCGAAGACACCGGCTTCCTTGGCCGCCTTCTGCAGCTCGATGCGGGCAGCCTCGCCGCCGGCCGCGGCGATGTCACCGCCGTGGGCATCCTCGACGGGCAATACCACGTCGCGGATGAAGTCCTCGGTCTTCGCGACCAGGTCGACCACCTGATCGGGATACGACAAATCGACAGCCATCGCGCACTCCTTCCGTCACCGACCGATCGATCGCTCGGTCGTATCCACGGTGACACATCGACACCGGAAGGGTCAACCCTGGGGCGAAGTCAGCGAGCGCCGACGGCGCTGCGTGCGATGGCCAGATACCGCTCGACGATCTCGTCCGGCGGCAACGGACCGTCGGCCCGATACCAACTGGCCACCGCCACGCACATCGTCGTCACGGCCCGGCTCGCGTCCTCCGGATAGGGCGTCGTGAACTCTCCCGCAGCGACGCCGTCACGCACGATCTCGTCGACCATGCGCTGCTGGGTGTCCCTCAGTGCGACGAATGCCTCCCGGCTCTCGGGTTCCATGCTGCGCATCTCGGTGGATGCGATGAATGCCTCGTTGCGCCGGAACATGTGGAATCGCAGCAGCGACTCGACGACCGCATCGAACCGCTCCGACGGTGTCGGGCCCGCCTCGGCGAGAGCCCGGCGACTGCGGTCGAGCAGGTCGTTCATCACCGTCGTGGTCAGCGACATCAGCAGCGCTTGCTTCGACGGATAGTGGTGATAGAGCCCGGGAACCGAGAGTCCTGCACGCGAGGCGATCTCACGGATCGAGGTGCCGTCGTAGCCACGTTCGGCGAACGCCTCGAGCGCAGCTACCAGCGGTTTCGGCAGCACCGCCGGTTCGTACGTCCGCCACGAGCCGGGACTGCCGGCGTCGGTTTCCTCTCGGGTGTCCATGGAGACACCGTAGGCGACGCCGGCAGCCCCGTTCGACCGTCCGCGCAGGAATCAGTAGTCGTTGTCGCCGTACAGGACGACCCCGCGCAGGTTCTTCCCGTCGTGCATGTCCGCGTAGCCCTGGTTGATGTCCTCGAGCTTGTACGTCGTGGTGACCAGGCCGTCGAGTTCGAGTTGCCCGCTGCGGTACAGGTCGAGCAGCTTCGGGATCTGCGATCGTGGTCCGACGCCACCGAAGATGGCACCCTGCAGGCGCTTCTGCAGGAGGGTGAGCTCGAACAGGCTCAACGTGACCTGGGTGTCGGTCGCCGCACCCATACCGGTCACGACGACCTGGCCGCCCTTGGCGGTCAGCCCCAGAGCCGGCGCGATCATGTCACCGTGGATCTCGCCGACGGTGATGATCGTGACCTCTGCCATTGCGCCCCAGGTGATCTCGCTGATGACCGGGGCTGCCTCCTCGATCGACGCGAACGTGTGGGTGGCGCCGAATTCGACGGCCTTGTCGCGCTTGAACTGCACCGGGTCGATCGCCACGACGTGCCGCGCGCCCGCGTGGGCCGCGCCCTGTACCGAGTTGATACCGACACCGCCGACGCCGATCACGACGACGGTGTCGCCGACCTGGGTGCCACCGATCGCAGTGGCCGATCCCCACCCGGTGGCGACACCGCAGCCGAGCAGCGCCGCCTTCTCGAGCGGGATATCTTTCTCGATCTTGATGACGGAGGCTTCGTTGACGGTGACGTACGGCGCGAACGTGCCCAGCAGGCACATCTGGATGACCGGTTCGCCGCGCAGGCTCACCCGATATGAGCCGTCCGAGATGGCCTGACCGGTGAGCAGACCCGCACCCAGGTCGCAGATGTTCTGCAGGCCCTTCGCACACGACCGGCAACGGCCGCACGCGGGAATGAACGCGAGGACAACGTGGTCGCCCTCCTCGAGGTTCGTCACGCCGGGCCCGACCTTGGTGACGACGCCGGCGCCCTCGTGGCCACCGAGGATCGGGTAGAAGGGCAGCGGCGTCGCTCCGCTGCGGAGGTGTTCGTCGGAATGGCACAGACCGGACGCGGCCAGGCGGACCTGCACCTCACCGGCGACCGGGTCACCCAGGTCGATCTCGTCGATTTCCCAGGGCTGACCGATTCCCTTCAACACTGCGGCCTTGATCTTCACGAACCCCTCCATCGGTTGCTTGTGTGACACGCGTCACCGCGAGTGAAACAGGCGGACAGAGGTTCGGCAGCAAAATCGCCGAACCGTTTTCCTCCGTCCAACTTCCCGCTACAGTCGGTAACAGTAATTTGCGTCACGAAGGGTTCGACGATGTTCCACGTCCGGCACAGCGCCGTCGCCGCAGTTCCTCTGGATATCGCGTTCGCATACGTGGACGATCACCGCACGGTCCCCGAGTGGATGTTCGGGGTCAGCCGGTTCGAGCCGGTCGGGGCCCAGGTCAGCGGGCTCGGCGCGGTCTTCGACGCCGCGATGCAGATCGGCCCGAAGAGCCTCGACACCCGCCTCGAGGTCGTCGAATGGGAACGCGACCGCATCATCGTGCTCAACTCGGTCGCGGGTTTCCGCACGTCGTCGAGTTGGACCTTCACCGACCTCGGCGACTCCTCCCGGCTCGACGTCGACTTCGGGTACGAGCTGCCCGGCGGCCTCGCCGGGCGCGCGCTGGGGATGCTCATCGAACCGGTCGTCGGCACCGCGGTCCGCCAGACCGAGCAGGCGCTGCGCACGCGCCTCGGCCAGTTGGTCTGATCAGAAGTTGCCGCGGGCGGCTGCTTTCGCCTATCGCCGCCCCGATGAATTCCGCTCCGCCCGGCGGTCTGATCCCTGTGGAACCCCCGAAGGGAGAAGCGGATGAAACTCACGGTGACCACGTTCGTCTCGATCGACGGAGTCGCACAGGGTCCGGGCGGACCCGAGGAGGATCTCAGCGGTGGCTTCGAGCGCGGTGGTTGGGTGGTGCCGCTGTTCGACGACGACACCGGCGCCTTCATCGAGGAAGTGTTCGGCCGGGTCGATGCGTTCCTGCTCGGCAGGAAGACCTACGACATCTTCGCCGCGTCGTGGCCGAACGCCACCGACCCCGACGACATCGTCGCCAACCGGCTCAACACCCTGCCCAAGTTCGTCGCCTCCACCACGCTGACCGACCCGAAGTGGGGACCGACCACCGTACTCGACGACGACATCGTGTCTGCCGTGGCCGAGCTGAAGACCCGTCCCGGTCGTGAACTACAGGTTCACGGCAGTCTCGAGCTCGTGCGCACGCTCCACGAACACGATCTCGTGGACGAGTACAACCTGCTGACGTTCCCGGTCGTCGTCGGTCAGGGTCGCCGGCTGTTCGCCGAACGCGGTCTCGATACCCGGATGTCGCTCGTCGAGTCGCGCAGCACGAGCACGGGCGTGATCATCGCGGTGTACCGGCGGGAAGGGCGTGCCGAATTCGGAACGATGGAAGTCGAGTGAGTTCGATCCGGTCGGGAACTCGGTGAGCCCAGTGACACCCGGTTCGTGCTCACCCCTCCTCGAGCACGAATCCTGCTGGGCTACAGAACCTCTGACGTTCCCGACCGGATCAGCCGGCCGGCCGGACGCTGTCGATACGGATGTTTCGACGTCGACGCCGACCCGCCGACGGTCAGCGGTACGAGTAGTCCGAGTACGACGGGAGATCGTTCATCGCCGACATGGCAGCGGCGAAGATGACCACGTAGAACACGATCAGCGCGACGACGAAGATCGCCCACACGAGCAACGCGATCCTGCCGAGTCGCTTCGCGCTGTCCGACGACGCCTGCGCACCCGCGTAGTCGCCCATCGCCCACAGCGGGTACACCTTCGCCGCGTGCGAGAGCGCCGAGAATGCGAGCGGCCAGAAGAAGATCAGTGCCGCGACCGCCCAGCCCGTGTTCTGCGGCGGCAGCGCCGGGCGGATCTGCTCGACGGGAGCGTTGTACTGGAATCCGCCGGGCCGAATGTTCTGAACCTGTTGATGTTCCCACGACTTTGTGGGCCTTCGGCCCCGGTGTGCCTTTCTGGCGGTCAGGGCCGCCAGAAAGGCACACCGCCGTTACAGCGCCGCGCGCGCTCCGGCGATGTACGCGTCGGCGTCGAAATCCTCGATCAACGATTTCTGGACGATGAATCCCTGGGCGAGACCCAGAACGATCGGCGCGCGTTCGGCGGCCCATGTACGCGGGGCGGTTCCGATCGCGGACGGATTCTCCTCGGCCCACGCGGCGAGCAGGTCCGTCACGAAGGCGCGCAGTCGGCCGAACACCGCGCGGACGAGTTCACCGATTTCGGGGTCGATGGTGCCCTCCGCCCACAGCTGGAGGACGGCGCTGCCGAGTCCGCCTTCGTCGAGCTTGTGCAGGAGTGCGGCGATGATGTCGCCGGGCCCTTCGACCGCGAATCCGCTGTCGTCCGTGAGTGCACTGCCCCGATCGCCGAGTACGTGGTCGGCGACGGCGACGAGGAGCTCCTGCTTGCCGCCGAAGTAGCCGTAGATCGCGCCGGCCGACAAACCGGATTCGGCGATGATGTCGGCCATCGTCGTGCGCTGGTATCCCGAGCGCGCGAAGCAGCGCAGGGCGGCATCGATGATCTCCGCGCGCCGCGCGACACGATGCGCCTGACTGACTCTGGGCACGACCGGTTTTCCTTCCATCCTCTCGAGCTGTTGACAAGCACCTTATCCGAGGTCTTCCATAGAGAACGAATATTCGTTTTCAATGGGAGGGTCCCCATGAGCCACACCCCGGCAGCATCGGGCAGCACCCCCGTTGCGCGCGCGATCGCACTGGCGGTCGGTGCCGCCGCGATCGTCGGAATCGTTCTGCTGGCCTTCACGTGGCCTGCCGTCACGTCGGAACCCCGCGACCTCCCCGTCGCGGTCGCGGGACCGGAAGCCGCGGTCGCACAGGTCACCGGTGTCGTCGCGGCGCAGGCCGGCGAGGCGCTCGCACCCACGCCCGTGAGCGACCGCGCGGCTGCGGTCGAGGCCATCGAGCAGCGAGAGGTCTACGGCGCGATCGTGCTCGGTTCAGCGCCCGGCGAGGCACCCGAGGTCCTGATTGCAACAGCCGCGAATCCTCAAGTCGCCCAGATGCTTCAAGCGATAGCAGCGCAGCTGGGTCAACGGATCGGTGCGGCCGTCACCGTGACCGACGTGGTGCCTTTCGACGACGCCGATCCGCGCGGCGCGAAGATCTCGGCGGCCGCGTTCCCGCTGGTCCTCGGCGGCATGGCGGGCGCCGTGATCATCTCGGTCGCGATCGGCACGGCCCTCCCCCGCGTCGTGGCACTCGTGGCGTACGCGGTCGCCGGTGGGCTGCTGCTTGCCGGTATTCTCCACGCCTGGTTCGGGGGACTTCACGGCAGTTTCTGGGTCAACGCCACCGCGATCGGGTTGACGATCGTGGCGATCTCGGCACCGATCGTGGGATTGCGCAGCCTCCTCGGCATGCCCGGCATCGGGGTCGGCGCGGTGCTGATGATGCTGATCGCGAATCCGATCTCCGCCGCCGCGATTCCGGTCGAGTTCATCCTCGCCCCGTGGGGTGCGATCGGCCAGTGGTTCCCGCCGGGCGCGGGCGCGACCCTGCTGCGGGAACTGTCGTACTTCCCCGACGCGAACACCGCGTTCCCGTGGACGGTCCTGGCCGTGTGGGCGGCAGCCGGCGTGCTGTTGACATGCATCGCCGCCGCGCGGGAATCGAAGGTCGTCGACGAGACCGAGGAACTCGCAACCGTCGGCTGATCGGAGTTGAGTTTCACGTTGGTTGAAACCCGATGATGGCGTGGTGCAACCTTCTGATCTCATGTCGATCGGGGTCTTCGCCGGGCGTTCCGGCCTGACCCCGAGCGCGCTGCGATTCTACGCCGACTCGGAGCTGTTGGTGCCGGCCGAGGTCGATCCCGTATCGGGTTACCGCTTCTACCGTCCCGACCAGCTGCCCCGCGCGGACATGCTCCGGCAGCTCCGCGAGATCGGCATGCCGCTGGCGGCGGTCAGAGCAGCCTTGGACGCGGGACCGGCCGAGGCGGCCCGGATGATCGACCAACACGTCGCGAAGGTGCTCGAGGATGCCGCCGCAGCCCGACGGCAAGCCGCTCGCCTTACCGCGGCGCTGACCGATGCACCCGGCATTCCGATCGCCACGTTGAAAGGACCGGTGCTGGCCGACGCGGTCGAACAGGTCTCGAGCGCGACAGCGCGGGAGCCATCGATGCCGGTGCTCGACGGCATCCACATCGAGGCCGGTCCGCACGCGATCACCCTGACCGCAACCGATCGGTACCGGCTCTCGACGCGCACCCTGGTGCCCGACGAACCGACGGCTGCCACCTGGTCCGCGACGGTCGATGCAGGAGACCTGCGTGCCGCGGCAAACGAGATGCGCCGCTGCGCAACGGTCCACGTGGAAGCGTCGACGCACGGAATCCGGTTGAGAGTCGCGGAGCGCGACGATCTGCACTGCAGACTCGTCGCCGAGCCCTTCCCCGACTATCGGGCGATGCTCGCGAACCTACCGGAACCCAGCACTCGTGTGACCGTCGCCAAGAACCTGCTCCTGCGGGCCCTGGAGGACGACGCCGGCGAGCAAGTCGCGCTGAGCGTGACCGACGGCGTTCCCGAATTCCTCACCGATGACGAACAATCCCTCGGATCACTGGACGCCGGGGCGACGGGATCCGACATCCGAATCTCGTTCCAGCTCACGACGTTCTACCCGGCAATCAGTACCGCGATCGGCCCCGACGTGATGCTGGACCTACGGGGACAGGACCTGCCCGTCACGGTGCGGTCCGCCGACCGCGGCGACCTCACGACCCTCGCCATGCCCATCGACCCCGAGGAGCATCCCGATGACCGTCTCCGGTGATCCCGACCCGACCATGGATGCCATCGCACAAGCCGTCACCGAAGGACGATCCGGTGACCCTGAAGACGCTCGGAAACAGTTGCTGGCCTTGTGGTCCGAGATCGGCGTCCTCGGTGATCCACTGCACCGCTGCACGCTCGCGCACTACTTGGCAGACCTCTACGCCGATCCCGCCCAAGCCCTGGCCTGGGACATTCGCGCCCTCGACGCCGCCGCTGCCGTGACCGAGCAACGAGTGCAAGAACACCACGCCGATCTGCACATCGCCGGCTTCTATCCGTCACTGCACCTGAACCTGGCCGACAACTTCCGTCGACTCGGCTCCTTCGATGCCGCCACCGATCACGTCACCGCAGCCCGCAAGCACGCGCCGAACCTGCCGGACGGGCCGTACGGCGATACCATTCGGGCCGCCATCGACGAGGTCGGCGACGCCATCGTCAGGAAGGACCGTACGCAACGCGCCTCCGCGCCCGGAACTTCCGTATAACGACGCGGAGGTTCAACGACGCACCGTGCCGAGCACCCGACGCGCCATGTGCGCCATGCCTGCGGCGTTCGGGTGCAGCGCGCTCGACGACGGGCCGGCCTGGCGCCCCTCGAACCACCGTTGCCCGGGAGCGGCGCACGCGTCGTGCCCTTCCGCCCCTGCGGTGACGTCGACGAACTCGGCACCGGCGGTCGCGGCCGCCGTGGCGAGGACGCCGTTCATCATCGCGAAGAAGCCTTTCGCCCATACCGCGTCGGCGTCGCTGATCGGCAGGTTGGGCCAGCATCCGCGATCACCGAAGATTCCACCGTGCCCGACCAGCACGACGCGCGCAGCCGGGGCCTTCAACCTGATCGCGGTGAGCGTCGACCACACCTTCGGACCGAGTCCGGCGAGTGCGGACAGCGCCCGGCCGGTGACCGCCGGATTGTTTCGGCATCCGGCATCACCACCCGGCGCAGTGGCGTAACACGGGGAAACCAGTGTGGGCCAACTGATGTCGTTACCCCCGATGCTCAGTGTCACGAGTGTGGTGTCCGACGGCATCTGCTCGATCTGCGGCGGCACCGGCCCCTTCGACGTGTGCTGCGGAGTGTTTGTCACGTGCTCGGTGTGCGCTCCGGTGCATGACAGGTTGAGGAACGACGCCGCGCCCACTCCCTGCGCGACGAGCGTCGGATAGCCGAGGTCGGAGCGTTCGCACGCATTGGTCTGCGTAGCCGGGTCCAGGGACGGGCCGGCGGCCCTGGAGTCTCCGAGCGCGACGTACCGCACACCACCGTTCGCAGGGACGGCAGATGCCGTGGCCGGAAGCGCGAACGAGACAGCGGCGGTGGTCGCGACGACGGCGGCGGTGACGGCGGCGCGGATTCCAACGGGCTTCATGATCAGCAGTATCTGTGACGAGCACCGTGACGACGGGGAGATTGGGCGTCGCGTTTCTGTGTCCGGAAACAACGAGCGCAGGCGGCGCACCCGTTTTTCCGCAGGTGGCGCACCCGTTTTCCGAGCGAGCGGCACATTCAGTCGATCTGAGAAGACGAGCGGTACATTCGCTCGGACGCGGCTCTCGCGACAGCGACACGCCGATGAAGATAGAACACCCGTTCGAGTTGACCACCCTCACCGCGCGTGGCACCATCTCAAGATCACCTGAAAACAGGTCGACCCCGGCCGGTGCGCCAACACCGATCCGGGGTCTGGGCACACGACAGAAGGAAGCTGTCATGCACCGTAGGCTGGATTCTATCCACGCGCCCGATCGAGGCGCGCATCGGCGAGCGACTCCGCTCGATCCCCTGTCGACGTCCTAACACTTCCGCCCTTCGACCCCGCCGGTCGAGGGGCCACAGGCGTTCCACTTACACGGTTGTGCACGAGGGCCGTTCCGGTAACCGAGGCATGACCGTGCCCGTCGCTACCCTCCCGTAGTCCGACGTCAGCGCATCGCCGCTGCGGGTCTCCGGCCACGGAGCCGAACCCGAAACCGACAGGGCACCAGTACCTTCAGCCTCCGCAGCTGGTGGCGGAGCACCCGATCGCACGGGTCGACACGAACGACCGGGTCCAGCCGAAGCCACACGTCACCACCCGACGTGGGGCCAGAAGTGCTGGCCGAGACGGTCTATCGGGGTATGGCGACCGGGCAGCGTTGGGGAAGGGGCCGAGCAGACTCAGCGACCCGTAGGGTCTCCGATCGGTTCAAAGCAGCCGCCCGCAGGGCGTCCGTTTCCTACGCGTTGCCCGTCCACAGAACTGTCAGCCTGCATCAACAGCTATGAGGCTCATCCTCTTTCACAACCGACAGGACCGCATCCCCTTCGCCGATGACGACACCGGCCTTCGGAGTCTGCTCGACAACCACCCAGTTCCGATCCAACAACTGAGCGCGGCCCGCGCCCGTCGCATCGACGCTCTTCGAATAGAAGACGCCAGCGGTCTGGATCGTGTCCTGCGCCTCTTGAAGATTCATGCATACAACATCCGGCATGATCGCCGTCGCCGATGGGCTGGGTGTGTGTGCCGTGGCCGCCGCGGCTGCCGTCACGGGCGCAGCGCCCGAAGTGTTGGGCGGTGCGGTGGGCGTGGTCATGGCATCGTCGTCCGACGGGGATTCGAGCCCGTCGGAGATGTCGGAGATGATCCCGAAGATCACGAACGCGGCGGCGACGAGCGCCGCAATGACGACGCCTCGGCGGACCTTCGGCGACTGCGGTGCCGGGGGTGGCGGCGCGAAGGCCGCCGGATCCCCGGCCAGGTATGCGAGGTGCCCGGCCTCCGCGCGGGCAGCCAGGCCCGCATACTCGGCCTGCTTCCGCGCCCGGTAGTCCCGAATGGGTTTGCCGACAGCGAGGTACGCAAGGATTGCGGTGAACACGAGCTGGGTGAAAGAGGCCGAGAACTTGCCGTGGATCAGCTCCACGAATGCCAACCACAACGTGATGCCCGCGAACATCCCCGCGAGCACCCTCAGGTAGGGCTTCACGTGCACTCCTTCACCGATCCGGGGGCACGTGTCGTGCCGTGACCTCGCTGCTCAGATCGAGCGTAGCGATCCTGCCGTTACCGGCACCCGGCCGACGTCACGCGTCGACGATGGCGCGCAGCTTCTCGAGCTGCTCGACGCGTCCTGCCGGGTCGGGGCTGAGGAACTTCACGTTCAAGGTCGTCGCACCCGCCTCCGCGAATGCCGCGACCCGCTCGCGCACGTAGCCCTCGGGGCCGATCAGCGAAATCGCCCGGACCAGCTCGTCCGGCACCGCCGCGGCAGCTTCGTCCTTCTTTCCGTCCAGATACAGATCCTGGATGATCTTGGCGTCGGCCTCGTACCCGTATCGGCAGGCGAGGTCGTTGTAGAAGTTCTTGCCGCGGGCACCCATACCCCCGATGTACAGCGCGAGGTGGGGCTTGACCAGGTCGAGCAGGTGATCGACGTCGTCACCGATCGCGAGCGCGGGGCCTGCGTAGACCTCCAGGTCGCCGAGGGAGGGATCGCGCTTGGCCTTACCCTTCGCGAGCGCCTCACCCCACACGTCGTTCGCGCGCTCCGGGTTGTAGAAGATCGGCTGCCAGCCCTCAGCGATTTCCGCGGTGAGGGCGACATTCTTCGGTCCCAGTGCGGCGATGACGATCGGGATGCGCTCACGCACCGGATGATTGATGATCTTCAGCGGCTTCCCGAGGCCCGTGCCCTTCTCCGGAGGCAGCGGAATCTGGTAGTACTTGCCGTCGTAGCGCACCGGTTCCCGGCGCCACACCTGCCGGCAGATGTCGACGAGCTCGCGGGTGCGTCCGAGCGGCGCCGTGTAGGGCACGCCGTGGAATCCTTCGATCACCTGCGGCCCCGACGCACCGATGCCGAGTACGAACCGTCCGTCGGACACGTAGTCGAGGCCGGCGGCGGTCATCGCCATCAGTGAGGGGGTGCGTGTGTAGATCTGGAAGATCCCGGATGCGAGCTGCACCCGCGACGTCTTCGCGGCGAGATATCCGAGCTGGCTGACAGCGTCGAACGAGTAGGCCTCCGCCATGAAGACGACGTCCAGACCGGCGCGTTCCAGATCGGCGACCTCGGCGACGGTCTCGGCGAACCCGCCGCTGTAGGTGATCATGGTTCCGATGCGCATCGAGGCACTCCCGTCGAATTGTGCGGTGCTGCTGACGGATCCGAGGTCGATTCCCCGAGAAGACAGCGGTATGTGCAGTTCAACACCTGCCGGGAAGCGGCGCAAGGACGCATCGCCGATCGAACTCATTGCCGACGCCTATGGTCCACGACCTCGACGGTTCGGCCACTGTTCGAAGAGGAGAGTGAGAGAGCGGGAATTGCGCTCCGTGCGGCTTGCTCCCACTTCCAATCTATACACGAATGGCGAGCCTCATGAGGCCCCGATTTTCGGCTCATAATCGCCCGCAGAATGCGGGACCAGCAGGGAAGGGCGGCAGCATGCACTACGTATTGGGCTTCGAGGAGATCGACCGGACGCAGATCGCGCTGGTCGGCGGCAAGGGCGCGAACCTCGGAGAGTTGTCGCGCATCGACGGCGTCCTCGTCCCCGACGGTTTCTGCGTGACAACCGACGCCTATCGCCGAGTCACGACAGGAACGCCGGCGCTCGACGCCCTGTTCGAGCAGCTCACACCCCTCACTCCGGACGATCGGGAGCAGATCGGCGCGGTGAGCGCGCAGGTTCGTCGCACGATCGAGGACTGCGTCGTCCCGGAGGAGGTGGCAGCGGCGATCAGGCAAGCACTGTCGCGCTTGGGTGACGACACAGCCTGTGCCGTGCGGTCCAGCGCGACCGCGGAGGATCTGCCGTCCGCGTCGTTCGCTGGTCAGCAGGACACGTACCTGAACGTCGTGGGGTCCGACGAAGTCCTCCGGCATGTCGTCAGGTGCTGGGCATCGCTGTTCACCGAACGTGCCGTCACCTACCGGATGCGCAACGGGATCGACCACCGCAAGGTGCACATGGCCGTGGTCGTGCAGCGGATGGTGGTCCCGGAGGCGTCCGGGATCATGTTCACGGCCGACCCCGTCACCTCCAACCGGACGGTCACCTCCATCGATGCCGGATTCGGTCTCGGGGAGGCGTTGGTGTCCGGCCAGGTGAACCCGGATGTCTATACGGTGCGCGACGGTGCCGTGGTCGGCAGGACGATCGCGACCAAGCCACGCGCTCTGTACGCCACACCGGATGGTGGGACACAGATGCGGGAGAATCCGCCGGAGCGGCAGACCCAACCGGTGCTGACGGACACACAGATCCTCCAGCTCGCGCGGTTGGGCCGCCGGATCGAAACGCACTTCGGCTGCCCGCAGGACATCGAATGGTGCCTGCGCGACGGCGATTTCCGGGTCGTTCAGAGCCGGCCCATCACCACGCTGTTCCCGATCCCGGAATCCGACGACGACGAGAATCGCGTGTACGTCTCGGTCGGACATCAGCAGATGATGACCGATGCCATGAAGCCACTCGGACTTTCCTTCTGGCAGATGACAAGTCGGGCACCAATGCGTGACGCCGGGGGCCGGCTGTTCGTCGACGTCACCGAGCGGCTTGCGTCGGCGACGGCCGGGCCCGCGATCGTTGCCGCGCTCGGAAAGTCCGATCCGCTCATCGGCGATGCGCTGCAGACGATTCTGGACCGCGGCTTCGTCCCGCAAGGTCCGGACGACGGTTCCATCCCTGCAGCGGTGGGCGCCCCTGACCCGATCGCGCCGGATCCGGCGATCGTCACCGAACTCATCGCGCAGAGCGAGGCTTCCCTCGAGGTCTTGAAGCGTGACATCGCAACCAAGACCGGGACGGAGCTGATCGACTTCATTCGGGACGATATCGAGGAACTCAGGCGGGTCCTGTTCGATCCGCGCGGTCTCCAAGCGATCATGGCCGGGATGGGTGCTGCCGACTGGCTGAACGACCGGCTCGACGAGCGGCTGGGCGAACGGAATGCAGCCGACACGCTCACCCAATCGGTTCCGCACAATGCGACCTCGGAAATGGGGCTGGCGCTGCTGGACGTGGCCGACGCCATCCGCCCGCATCCGCAGGTGGTGGCCTTCCTGCAGCAGGTCGAGGACTCGGGTTTCGACGACGACGCCTTCCTCGACGAGCTCGAAAAGTTCGACGGGGGCAGCGAAGCCCGCGCCGCCGTCGAGGACTACCTCGACAAGTACGGCATGCGATGCGTCGGCGAAATCGACATCACCCGGCCCCGCTGGAGCGAAGCTCCGACGACCCTCGTCCCGCCGATCCTGGGAAATATCAAGGGTTTCGGTCCAGGTGCCGCCAATCAGCGCTTCGAGCAGGGTCGACGCAACTCCGACGAGAAGGAACGCGAGGTTCTGGAACGCTTGCGCGCCTTACCCGATGGGGACACCAAGGCCGAAGAGACGAAGCGGATGATCGACCGTGTCCGGGACTTCGCGGGGTACCGGGAGTATCCGAAGTACGGGATGGTGTGCCGCTACTTCGTGTACAAGCAGGCGTTGCTGCGCGAGGCCGACCGCCTCGTCCGGAACGGTGTAGTCAGCGATCGGGAGGACATCTTCTTCCTGAGGTTCGACGAACTCGCCGATCTCGTTGCGACACAGCGTGAGCGCAACGACCTGATCGACGAGCGACGGGACGAGTTCCGCACGTATAAGGCGCTGACGGCGCCCCGGGTGCTCACCTCGGACGGTGAAGCCCTCACCGGGGCCTACCGTCGCGAGGACCTTCCGGAAGGTGCGCTCGCCGGCATGGCGGTGTCGAGCGGGACCGTCGAGGGCCGTGCCCGCGTCGTCCTGGACATCGCGCACGCCGATCTCGCGGCCGACGACATCCTGGTCACCGCCTACACCGATCCGAGTTGGACACCCCTGTTCGTCGCCATCAAGGGCCTGGTGACGGAAGTGGGCGGTCTGATGACCCACGGTGCGGTGATCGCGCGAGAGTACGGGCTGCCGGCGATCGTGGGCGTCGAGAATGCAACACGGCTCATTCGGGACAGGCAACGGATACGGGTGAACGGGACGGACGGGTACGTCGAGATCCTCAGTGATGATCCACCGCATTCCCCCGAGTGATTGGCCGTACCGACGGTGTGGGTTCGCCCCGGAATCCAGCGGCGTACCCACACTCATCGTCTCTCAGTACTCAGGCCAGAGGCTGAGGAGCGCGTCCACTGCAGACTTGCGGAAGTAGTTGCGCTCGAACTCAGGCTTCTCTCCCAGCGCCTCGAACACCCCGATGACGTCTGCCCACGACACGTCACGCGATGACTCCGTGAGGTGCAAGTAGCAGTATCTGTCCCCGTTGTCATCGTCGTACAGGTAGACGACGGGCCCCGGCGGCACTACCTGGCTCCCCTTTGTCACCTTCCCCTTCGCACTCGCATCTACGGCGATCACGCAAGCCCCCACGGAGAGCGGTAAGCGGTACTCGGGTTCCTCGATCTCGCGGAACACGAACAGAACTGAATCCGAATCCGGATCGTCACAGCCCAACTCGGCCGAAAGGCGCTCTCGGAGGTGCAAGACTTCGGCCGGAGGATCCAACTCTTCCGCCATCCGAACGAGCAGAAGCTGCGTCGGGCGCGGTCTCGACGCAGCACCCGTCTCGTCAGGGATCGTCTCGCCCGCGCTCGACGACGACTCGTCGAGAGTCTCGGTCGGCTCGGATTCCATGTGGTCCGGTGACCGATCCACACCGCATTGCTCGATGAGCGCACGTACGTGATCGAGCGTGAGTGGTTCCGCGCGTGTTTTCCACGCGAGCAATTTGCTTCGGGCTTCGTCGACGCAGTCGCGACTGTCGGTCAGCACGACGCTCTCGGTGAGCGTCGTCGCCGAGGATCCCGAGAGGTTCGCGGACCCGACAAGCAAGAAGGGCGGGTGCGATTCGCCGGTAGACTCGGCAAGGATCATCTTGGCGTGCACGCCCTCCAGCGAATACACACGTACGCCCGCCTCGATCCACCTTGCAAGTACAAGGGGGTCGGTCGATCCGGCTCGCACCGCTGACGCGCTCGCATCGACGATGATCGAAGAGCCCCGCTAGAGCTTGGTCAGATCACCACCATGCGAGCCGACGTACGCGACCGCCGCCAAAATGGCGCACGAGCGTGGCTCGAGGAGTGGGGCGAGTTCGTCCCACACCCGTTGCCCTGCAATCAATCTGACACTTCGATCTTCGAGCCCGAGACTCGCCAAATCCGTCATTGCTGTAGTGCTTCCTCGACCCGCATCTCCGCGTCGTGTGCCAGCGGGGCCGGTTTGTAGAACATAGCGTTGTCGGCCCCTTTCCCTGGTGTCGGCGACCCTTGCCGAACTCGCAGCAAAATCTACTGGAGAGAATCGAGACGATCGCGCATAGGGCAGATGTGCCCTGTTGTCGGTACCCGGTGACGGAACCATCATTCGGTCCATTCGAGTGAAGATTCCCGTCACCGACAGCGAGGTTCAGGCTTCCGGCAGCCCCGCGACCAACTCCGCCACGTGCTGGTTCAGGTTGGCCGACCACATCTCCGGGTGAGGATGGATCCACCGAGCGCCCGCGATGATCTGTTCGAAGACCAACTTGGCGACCTCCGCGGGTGTGAGTCCGCCACCGGCCAGGTATGCAGCCATCTGCTGCCGATAACCTTCGGCCCCTTCCGTTCCGGCGGTGCCTGCGTCGTCGAAGATGCGGGTGCGCACGGGGCCGGGCAGGAGTACGGACACACCGATGTTCGCGTCGACGGACTCGAGGTCCGCCGCCAGCGACTGTGCGAGGACCCGGACGACGTGCTTGCTGACCGTGTACGCCGACTGCGACGCGCCGATACCGTCACCCCCGACCGACCGTCACCGGCGGCGCGAGGGCCGCGCTGAAACCCCACAAGCACGATCCCCATCTGGGACGACGGTGTTGCACCGCAGTGGGGCGGAACTTAGACTGACCTAAGTTATAGGGCATAACTTAACGAGAAGCAGGGGTACAGGCACGTGATCGGCAGACGTCCGCGCATGTTCGAGGTCGACGACATCATTCGCGTCGGCCGGGAACTCGGGATGCGCAGGCTGAGCATGAACGCCGTCGCGGCGGAGCTCGGTGTGTCCTCGACCGCCCTGTACCGGGCGGTCGACGGACGGTGGGGGCTCGAACGGCTCGTCGGCGAAAGCCTGCTCGGCGACCTGAAGCTCCACGACGATCCGGATCACGACATCGAGCAGCACCTGCTGTCCTTCGGCCTGCAGATGTGGCATTTCATCGTCCGGCACCCCGGCCTCGGTGTGTACATGCAGATCCTGTTTCCCCGCGGCGAGGCCGGTCGCCTCCTGATGGCGCACCAGATCGAAGCGTTGAGCAAACGCGGATACAGCCCCGACGTCGCGATCGCGCTGTCCAGCGTGATCGCCGGTGTCTCCATCAACTATGCGGTGGCCGAGGACTCCCAGCGCGAGCACGCCGACGAACTCGATGCGCAGCGCCAGGAGGTTACCGCCCAGCTGAAGACGGACGAAGACCTGGCGGAGGCACACCGCAACCTTCCGTCGGTCGAACACACACAGTTCGTGAGACTCGTTCTGGCAGCGATGGTCCGGGGAGTCGTGTCGGTCGCGCCTCCCGGGCGGCCGCTCGATCAGGTCATGGCCGAGCTGGCGGCGATGGGAATGGGGATCTGATGACCGAACGAGGTTTTCAGGGGCGATGATGCGTGGGTTCGGTGCCCGCGACCACGACGCCGTGGTGCCCTGTCCGGAGTTGAGCGGCAACGTGTTTCGATCGCGCGGGCGCTGCTGAAACCGGCACCGGTGCTGCTCGTCGACGAGGCCACCAGCGCGTTGGACACGGAGAACGAAACCGCGGTCGTGCAGGCCTTGACCGCCGACCCGACGCCGCGCACCCGGGTGATCGTCACGCACCGGCTGGCCGGCATCCGCACCGCCGACCGGGTCGTGTTCCTCGAGCGCGGCCGCGGCGTCGAGGACGGCGGCGTCGACGAGCTGCTCGCCGCAGGGGGTCGCTTCGCGGAGTTCTGGCGACAGCGCGACGCCGCGTCCGCATGGCGGCTGGAAACCTCACCCAAGGGGTAGTGCCGGGAGCCCCGGAAAGCTCGTAGGGTGCGCAATACGGGAAGTCCGTGCCGAAACCCGCCGTCCGGTTCCATGATGGATCCGGCCGGAATCCATCGATACCGGCCGGAGAGGACACCATGCCCACCGCTATCAACACCGCACCCGCGGTCACGCACGCCGCACTGCTCGGAATCGGGGCATACCGCCCCCGCCGGGTGGTACCCAACGCCGAGATCGTCGACCGCATCGATTCCTCCGACGAGTGGATCCGGACCCGCTCGGGCATCGCCACCCGCCGCTGGGCCGAACCCGACGAGACGATCGTGTCGATGAGCGTCGCCGCCTCCCGCGAGGCGCTGTCCGCAGCCGGGCTGGACGTGGACCAGATCGACGCGGTCGTGCTGGCCACGTCGTCGCAGATGGTGCTCGGCCCCTCCGCCGGGGCGGTCGTGGCCACCGAACTCGGTATGCACGACACCGCGGCGTTCGACATCTCCGCGGGCTGCGCGGGCTTCTGCTACGCACTGGGGAACGCGGCGGCCCTGGTCCGGGCAGGACAGGCCCGTCACGTTCTCGTGATCGGCGTCGAACGACTGTCGGATCTGCTCGACCCCACCGACCGCACGTGCGCGTTCATCTTCGCCGACGGGGCCGGCGCCGCCGTGGTCGGACCCTCCGACACCGAGGGCATCGGACCGGTCGCGTGGGGCTCCGACGGCTCCCAGACCGACGCCATCAAGCAGGACAAGGACTTCGCGCGCTACTTCGCCGAAGTCGAGGCGGCGGGCGGCAGCGGGACCGTGCCCGAACGGCCCTACATCCGCATGAACGGTGCCGCGGTGTTCCGGTGGGCCGTCACGTTCCTGGAGAAGGCGTGCCGCGACGCTCTCGGCAAGGCCGGGGTCACCGTCGACGACCTGGACGCTTTCGTGCCACACCAGGCCAACAGCCGCATCACCGACGCGCTGGTTCGCGCGCTGGCCCTGCCCGATTCGGTCGCGGTCGCGGGGGACATCGCCGAGACCGGCAACACGAGCGCCGCGTCGATTCCGCTCGCGATGGAAGAACTCCTCCGGTCCGGCAAGGCGAAACCCGGCGACACCGCACTGCTGGTGGGGTTCGGCGCCGGGCTCGCGTACGCGGGGCAGGTCGTGAAGCTTCCCCCGCTCGGTTAGACGCCTGAACGACAGCGGCGCTGCGGCCCCCACCGGGGACCGCAGCGCCGCGTTCGGCTCGATTCAGTCCTTCGGACCACCGGCAACGTAGATGACCTGGCCGGACACGAAACCGGAACCCTCGGACGCGAGGAACGACGCGGTGTGGGCGATGTCCTCCGGCTTGCCGACGCGCGCGACCGGGATCTGCGCCGCGGCGGCCTTCTTGTAGTCCTCGAACGGGACGCCGACACGCTCGGCGGTCGCGGCGGTCATCTCGGTCTCGATGAAGCCCGGGGCGATCGCGTTGGCGGTGACACCGAACTTGCCGAGCTCGATCGCGAGGGTCTTGGTGAAGCCCTGCATGCCGGCCTTGGCAGCGGAGTAGTTCACCTGACCGCGGTTGCCCTGCGCGGACGTGCTCGACAGGTTGACAATGCGGCCGAACTTGTTGTCCACCATGTACTTCTGGCAGGCACGCGTCATCAGGAACGCGCCGCGCAGGTGCACGGCCATGACCGCGTCCCAGTCTTCGACGGTCATCTTGAACAGCAGGTTGTCGCGGGTGATGCCGGCGTTGTTGATCAGGACCGTCGGCTCGCCGAGTTCGGTGGCGACCTTCTCCACCGCAGCGGCGACCGACTGCTCGTCGGCGACGTTCGCGCCGACCGCGAGGGCCTTGCCGCCGACGGACTCGATGGCGGCGACGGTGTCGGCGCAGGCGTCGGCGTCGAGATCGAGCACGGCGACCTGGAGGCCGTCCTCGGCGAGACGCTTGGCGACGGCGGCACCGATGCCGCGGGCGGCTCCGGTGACGATGGCGGTGCGGACTGTCGAGCTCACTACGAAACCTCCAGTAGATGGTGGAACGGTCAGTTGATGGTAAGGCCGCCGTCGACCGCGAGGGTCTGCCCCGTCACATACCCGGCCGCGTCGGACACGAGCCACACGAGGGTTGCGGCGAGTTCGGCCGGGTCACCGGTGCGGCCCAGGACGATCCGCGACTTCATGCTGTCGATGTAGCCGTCCGGGTACTCGTCGGTCATCTCGGTCGCGAAGAAGCCCGGGGCGATCGAGTTGACGCGGATGCCCTTGCGCAGACCCCACTGCTGCGCGAGGTCGCGGGTCAGCCCGATGACTCCGGCCTTGCTCGCGGCGTACGCGGCCTGCGGCAGGCCCGCGGTGGTGATGCCGAGGATCGAGGAGATGTTGACGATCGAGCTGCCCGGCTGCATGACGCGACCGGCGGCCTGCGCGGCCCAGTAGGAGCCGTTGAGGTTGATGTCGATGACGCGGCGGAACTGGTCCGGGGTCTCCTTCGTGGCGGGGACCGCGGTGCCGATGCCGGCGTTGTTGACGAGGATGTCGACCTTGCCGAGTTGCTCGACGGCGGTGTCGACCATGCGCTGCGCCTGGTCCGGATCGGCGATGTCGGTTTCGACGGTGACGGCGCGACGGCCGGCGGCGCGGACGAGTTCGGCGGTCTCCGCGAGCCGGTCGGCGCGGCGAGCCGCGAGCACCACATCGGCGCCGGCTTCTGCCAGCGCCTGCGCGAACGCGACACCGAGACCGGACGATGCGCCGGTGACGATCGCGACGCGATCGTCGAGGCGGAACCTGTCGAGAGCGGACACAGTTGTCTCCTCGGAAAGTACGGGGCTACCGATGTGTATAGCCCGGAGAGGTGGTGGAATTCAAATGGACACGCCCGAAAAACATTAGGCCGCATGCCTTTTCAGACATACGGCCTAATGGTGTGTTTGCCCTTGCCTATGCGGGCGTCAGCTCAGGCGCTCGAGGACCATCGCCATGCCCTGGCCGCCGCCGACACACATGGTCTCGACGCCGAACTGCTTGTCCTGGGCCTGCAGGTTGTTGATCAGCGTGTTCGTGATGCGCGCACCGGTCATACCGAACGGGTGGCCGAGTGCGATCGCACCGCCGGAGACGTTGAGCTTGTCCTCGTCGATACCCAGCTCGCGGGCCGAACCGAGCACCTGCACGGCGAACGCCTCGTTGATCTCGAACAGGTCGATGTCGGAGATCGACTTACCGGCCAGCGCCAGCGCCTTCTTCACGGCCTCGATCGGGCCGAGGCCCATGATCTCGGGCGACAGACCCGACACGCCGGTCGAGACGATCCGGGCGAGCGGGGTCAGACCCAGCTCCTTCGCCTTGGTGTCCGACATGATCACCAGCGCCGCGGCACCGTCGTTGAGCGGGCACGCGTTGCCGGCGGTGACCGTGCCGTCCGGGCGGAACACCGGCTTGAGCTGGCTGACTGCCTCGTAGGTGGTGCCCGCGCGCGGGCCGTCGTCGGTGGAGACGACGGTGCCGTCGGGCAGGGTCAGCGGGGTGATCTCCTTCTCGAAGAACCCGGACTTGATGGCATCCTCCGCGCGGTTCTGCGACCGCACGCCCCACCGGTCCTGGTCCTCACGGGAGATCCCGGTGTACGAGGCGACGTTCTCGGCGGTCTGGCCCATCGCGATGTAGACGTCGGGGAGCAGGCCGTCCCGGCGCGGATCGGTCCACGCGGTGCCGCCCTCGGCGAGCTTCGCGGTGCGGGCCTCGGCGTCCGCGTAGAGCGGGTTCTTCGTGTTCGGCAGCCCGTCGGCGTTGCCGGTGATGTAGCTCGACACCGACTCGACACCGGCGGAGATGAACACGTCGCCCTCGCCGGCCTTGATCGCGTGCATCGCCATGCGGGTCGTCTGCAGCGACGACGAGCAGTACCGGTTGACGGTCACACCCGGCAGGAAGTCGTAGCCGAGCTGCACCGCGACGGTCCGCGCGATGTTGAAACCCGACTGGCCGGCGGGCTGGCCGCAACCGAGGAGAAGGTCGTCGATCTCGGTGGGGTCGAGTTCGGGCACCTTCGCGAGTGCGGCGGCGACCATCTGGGCGGCCATGTCGTCGGGGCGCAACGACTTGAGCGAGCCCTTCATCGCGCGGCCGATGGGCGAACGTACTGCGGAGACGATCACTGCTTCGGGCATCGGAAGCTCCTTCGAAAAGAGTGGAGTATCGGGGACTACAGGCCGAGGTCGCGGCCGATGAGTTCCTTCATGATCTCGTTGGTGCCGGCCCAGATCTTGGTGACGCGGGCATCCTTCCAGGCACGGGCCACACGGTACTCGTTCATGAAGCCGTAGCCGCCGTGAATCTGCACGCAGGCGTCGAGAACCTCGGACTGCGTCTGCGCCGTCCACCACTTGGCCTTGGCGGCGTCGACCGCGCTGAGCTCACCGTCGGCGTGGGCCTCGACGGCCTGGTCGACGTAGGCCTCGGCGACCTCGATCTTGGTGACGAGCTCGGCGAGCAGGAACTTGTTGTACTGCATCGTGCCGATGGCCTGGCCGAACGCCTTGCGCTCCTTGGCGTACTCGATGGTCTCGAGCAGGATGTGCTTGGCGTGGTGCACGTTGTTGATGGCGGAGCCGAGGCGCTCCTGCGGGAGCAGCTTCATCATCGAGATGAAGCCCATGCCCTCTTCACCGAGGAGATTCTTGCCCGGGACGCGGACGTCCTTGAAGAACAGTTCGGCGGTGTCGGCCTCGGGCTGGCCGACCTTGTCGAGCTTGCGGCCGTTCTCGAAGCCCTCCATGCCGCGCTCGACGACGAGCAGCGAAATGCCCTTGGCGCCCTTCGACGGATCGGTGCGGGCCGCGACGACAACCAGGTCGCAGTTGTAGCCGTTGGTGATGAAGGTCTTCGCGCCGTTGAGGATCCAGTCGTCGCCGTCGCGGACCGCGGTGGTCTTGAGGTTGGCGAGGTCCGAACCACCGGACGGCTCGGTCATGCCGATCGCGCAGATGAGCTCACCGGTGGCGCAACGCGGCAGCCAGCGCTCGCGCTGCTCCTCGTTACCGAGGTGGACGATGTACGGCACGGTGATGTCGGAGTGGATGCCGATCGACGACGACAGCGCCATGTTCGCCCGGGCGAACTCCTCGGCGACGATCGCGTTGAAGCGGTAGTCGTTCGCTTCCATGCCACCGAACCGCTCGGGGATCTCGAGCCCCAGGAAGCCCGCCTTGCCCGCTTCGATCCAGATGTCGCGGGGGATCTCGTGACGTTCGATGAGTTCCTCGGCACGGGGCAGCACGAACCGGTTCACGAACTCGCGAGCCGACTCGCGGAACGCCTCGTGATCGGGACCGTACAGGGTGCGTCGCATTCAACCGCTCCTAATCTAAGCACGCGCTTATAATCTAAGCGTTTGCTTATAGTGGCCCCGATGCGGCAAGTTGTCAACTGCCGGAACACAGGGAGAAGACAGTGGCCACATCGAGAGACGACGTGATCAGCGGATCCAAGGCGGCGGCCCGCCTGCGGGAAGCCGCCATCGAGGTATTCGCCGAGAACGGGTACGGCGGCACCACCACCCGCCAGATCGCCGCGCGCCTCGACATGAGCCCGGCCGCGATGTATCCGCACTACAAGTCCAAGGAAGAACTGCTCTACGCGATCGGCTACGAGGGACACGACCTGGCGTTGCGGGTCGTGCAGGACGCCGACATTCCCGACGCCGACGCCACCGAACGTCTCACCACGATCATCCGGCGCTTCGCGGAATGGCAGGCCGAGAACCACAGCCGTGCCCGCGTCGTCCAGTACGAACTCACCGCCCTCACGCCGGAGCACTACCGCGTCATCACCGGACTGCGACGACGGACGACGCAGGTGGTCCGCGACGTCGTCGACGCCGGCCTGGCCTCCGGCGAGTTCACCGTGCCCGACGCCGAGGGCGTGACCCTCGCCCTGATGTCGCTGTGCGTCGACATCTGCCGCTGGTATCCGTCGGGCCGCTACCAGGACCCCGAAACCATCGGCGCGCTCTACGCCGATCTCGCGCTGCGACTCGTCGGTGCCGTGCACTGAGTAGCGAAATCCGCACGGCCACTGGACAACCGCCGATATCCTCCGGCGCGCGGATGTCGCCACCCGCGCGCGGATGTTGCAACGGAGTGCGGTTGTCCGGGAGTAGGCTCGACGACATGACCGAGCGTGATCGGGACTCCGACGGCAAACCGAAGAACGCCCGGCCCCGCGACGCGCTGGGCCGCCCGCTCCCCTACGGCGAGGAGGGCGTCGAACCCATCCCCGAGGACCTCGACCTGTCCCCCAACGAGGCCATCACCGAGGCCCAGCGACTGTTCGACCACGGATACCCCTTCCACGCACACGAGGTGTTCGAAGGATCGTGGAAATCGGCGCCGGTCGAGGAACGCACCCTGTGGCAGGGACTCGCGCAGCTCGCGGTCGGGCTCACCCACCTGCTGCGCGGCAATCCGTCCGGTGCCGCGTCACTGCTCCGGCAGGGGCAGGCCCGGGTGCGGCACTACGAGGACGCACCGCCGCACGGCCTCGACATCGACGGCCTGTCCGTGTGGGCGGACCACCTGCTCGCCGAGATCGAGCGCGGCGATCCGATCCCCGAACCGCCCGTACCGCGCCTGCGGATGCCATGATGCGGTGATGCCGATCCTGCCGATGTTCCCGCTGGGAACAGCGCTGCTGCCGGGCGATCACCTGCCGTTGCGGGTGTTCGAACCCCGCTACCAGCAGCTGGTCCACGACTGCATGGCCGCACCCGACGGACCGCGCTTCGGTGTCGTGCTCATCGCGCGCGGACACGAGGTCGGCGGCGGCGACGTGCGGCACGACGTCGGGACGGTCGCGCGGATCGTCGTCGACACCGAACTCGGCGGCGGCCACCACCGGCTCGAATGCATCGCCGAGGAACGTATCCGGATCCTGCAGTGGCTGCCGGACGATCCGTATCCGCGCGCCGAGGTCGAGCCGTGGCCCGACGCCCCGTCCGACGGCACGGACCTGTCCGGTCTGACCGGACTGTTCGGGAAGCTGTACGGACTACTCGACCGGCTCGTCGAGAACGGCGTGAACCCACCGCGCGCCGACGACCTGCCCGACGACCCGGGTGCCCGGCTCTACGCGCTGTCGCGGTGGGTGCCGATGGGCGAGGCCGACAGACACGCCCTGCTCGCCGCGCCGGGACCCGACGAACGACTGGCCGTGCTCACCGAGGCGATCGCCACGGCCATCGACCTCGCCGAATGGCAGTTGAAGGACCAGTGATTCCGAAGAAGGGGTGATACGGAAGCGGCGGCACGGTGTGTGAACACCGCGCCGCCGCACCGTCGCTTCCCGGATCGCTCACCGATCGCGCAGGGCTGCCAGAGCCTCGGTTCGCTGGTCGATCCACGTGCGCATCGAATCGATGCTCACCTGCAGGGCTTCCTGCGTGAGACCGTCGGTGACCGGGACGGTCTCGGCGATCACGTCCAGCAATGCAGTCGCGCGTCCGCTGCCGTAGATCTGCTCGAACAGATCCCAGTACGCGCTCTCGTACACGGCGGTGAACGCGTCCGACTCGAGGAAGCGGGTCTTCAGCGGATTGCCCATCGACATGCCCGGAGGTCCGCCTTCCGGCCCGCCGGGGAAGGCAGGCACTCCGTTCGGCATTCCCTGAGGCATCCCACCGCCACCCTGCGGCGGGGTCACCCCTGCGGGAGGTGTCATGCCCTCGGGTGGTGTCATGCCCTCGGGTGGTGTCATCCCCTCCGGAGGCGTCATGCCCTCCGGCGCCGTGCCCCCGGCCTGCGGCGTGCCCTCACCGGGTGCTGCGCCCGTGCCGTTCATGCCCGGCGGCATGCCACCACCCGGCCCACCCGGTCCCATCATGCCGACCGAGTCGTGCGGTCCGGCACTCGTACCGCCCTGCATCGCCAGGTTCAGATCCCACGAGACGACGGCGAGCTTCTCGGTGCCCAGGTCGTACCAGAGGTAGTAGTTCTGGCCCGGGCCGGCCATGTCGTCGCCGTTGACGAGGAGGTTCTGCGTCGCGACGTAGCGGGCGAAGGATTCGACGTCGACCCAGTCTCCGAGGTGCGCGTCGAACTCCTCGTCGCTCGCCGTGTTCATCCACTTCAGGAAGTTCACGATCGGCTGCAGGTTGCCGCTGCCGACCGCGTTGATCTGCTTGAACTGATCGGCGTAGGACGACTGGTCGTCGTCGACGTACTCGAAACGTGAACTGGCATCGGCCTTGTACAGATAGCCGTCGCCGTCGAACAGCGAGTTGGCGTAGCCGTCGTCGGGATGCTCGAGCAACAGTCGTGTCGTGGTGGCACTGTCGTTGATCGAGTACACCGTGTACGCGTACCGCTGCGTCGGCTGGCCGGTCTCCGCGGTGAGCGACAACGCCATCGCCTCGTTCAGCACCGGCGTGCCCGGCCGCACCGACAACTCGGTCATGCCCTGATAGGCACGGCCCGAGGCGTTCTCGTCGAAGCTGATGAGCAGGGGCAGCGACGTCGGATCGTCCTCCGACGCCGACGACATCATGGGGCCCATCCGTCCGGGATCGAAACCCTCGGGGAATTCGAATCCTTCCGGTAGTTCCATACCTTCCGGGGGCCGGAAGCCCGAACCACCGGGCCTGGCGTCGTCGCCGCGCACGCCCATCAGAGTCGAGTTGCCCTTGAGCCGGACGGACACGTCGTTGACGAACGTGCCGTCGATGGTGAGGTCTGCGGTGACCCACTTCTTGTCGCCGGTCTTCTGGAACGTGGTGATCATGTCCCGATATTCGGCATCGGTGATTTCCAGCGATACCTCGTGCTGCACAGAACTGTCGAACAGGTCGACGGTTCCGGCGATGTTCTCGGTGATCTCCGAGGCGATAACCGTTGTGTCCCCGACGATGTAGGGACGGATCCGGGCACTGCCGAACACGGTCGCCATGATCGTGACGAACGCGACGAACACCACCAGCAGCTTCCAGTGCTGACGCAGCGATGTCGGGATCCGATGTCTGAGCCGACGCCGCGGTCGGGGCTCGCCGGCGGTGTTCGTCCCGCTCATCAGATGTCCGTCTGGTCGTATCCGGTCAGGACGGTGACGCGCTGGCCGGTGTTGACCGCGCTCAATGCCGCGATCAGCTCGGATGCCTTCTTACCCTTGCGCAACTGCGCCGTGTAGTACAGCTCGTTGAGTGCTCCCGCACGGACGGATTCGGTGGAGACCAGCTCGAATTCCGCGCAGAACTCGATGAGGACGTCTTCGACGAGCGCTTCGAACCCCGGCTCCGGCGGCACCTGCACCTTCACGACCTGACGCTGCACGTCGAGCTTGAACCAGTTGAACTTGTTCATGATCAGCAGCACGAGGCAGATCGCGACGGTCGCGGCCACCGCGAGGATGTAGAAGCGGGTGCCGGTGGTCATGCCGATCGCCATCACGAGGAAGATGAACCCGACGTCACGAGTTTCTTTGATGGCGTTGCGGAATCGCACGACCGACAGCGCGCCGACGAGCGCGAACGCCCGGGCGATGTTGGAGCCGACCACGAGCATGATCAGCGAGATGATCATGCCGACCATCACGAGGGTCTGCACGTAGGACTGGCTGTAGGAGACGTTCTTGTGCGTGTATCGGTAGACCCAGCCGATGACGGCGGACAGCACGAACGACAACGACAGCGACACGATGATGTCGAATGTCGAAAACGTCCCGCTGAGGTCCTGAAGATCGAAATTCATGGTTGTCCTGGTGTCCGAATGGTTGGAAATCTATGAAAAATGCTGCGTGCGTGGTCAACCCACGACCGGAGCGGGTTCGCCGAAGAGATCCGGCGGGACGGGCTCGTCGAACCCGTCGGGCAGGATCGGTTCGGGTGCGCCGGTGATCGAGCGCGGTGCCAACCCGAACGCCTGCACCGACTGGCAGTACTTCGAGATCCGGATGACCGACATGTTCAGTCGCGCGGTCAGATCCGTCGCCCAGTACGGAACCCGTTCGTTCGCCTTGAGTTCCACGATCGCCAGCTTCGGCGGGATGATGAAGCGGTTCTCGGCGCCGGATGCGAAATGGAAGTCGCGGTCGCGGCCGTGCACCTTGTGATCGATCGTCACCCGCAGGCCCAGATCGGCTTCGCGGCCGACGAACGCCTCCCGCAGGTAGCCGGTAGTGACGACCGGCCGCAGATCGAGATTGCCGATCAGGGTGGTCACCTCGTTCACGAACGGTCGCTGCGACGGATCGCACTCGATCTCCTCGCGGCCGTCCAGCCACCGCCGCGCCTGCCCGTAGGGCAGCGCGATCCGCCGCTTCTGGGTCACGCGGTTGACGCGCTGCTTGATCTCGATCTGCACCGAGGTGTCGTCGGTGCAGTCCGCCGGATTGCCGTACAGCCGCATCCGGAGCTTCCGCCGGAACTTCAGGCCCTCGATCTTCTCCCAGTAGAAGCGCAGATCCGCGGTGTCGTAGTACAGCGACGTCACCGGATATCCACCGTGCGGCGAGAACGGATCGGCGTCCATGCGGGCGGCGAGCTCGGCCCGCAGCTCCGGGACCTTCATCTCGTCGACGAGGTACTTGATCTCGTACCGGTTGAAGGCGTGCAGCTTGCTCGCCGTCCGCTGATAGCCGACGGGACCGGCCGGAACGTCCTCGACCGATTCGGTTGGATCATCCGACGAGGATCGCTTCAGGAATCGATCGATGAGGCTCATGGCGGCGGCAGCTCCCGGCTGATCGGTGGCGAACGGGTGAACGCTCCGAGTACACCCGACGACGTTTCCGGGAAGCTGGAAGGAAGCTGGCAATCGCCTGTGAGTCGATCTTGCCGCTCAGCCGACGATCACGACCTCGAGATTGCGCGGACCGTGCACCCCCTCGACGCGTTCGAGTTCGATGTCCGAGGTCGCGGACGGCCCGCTGATCAGGGTGGTGGGCCGCTCCGGCACGAGCCGGGCCAGAGCTTCGGGCACCCCGACCTCGACGGTGCCGAGCGGCACGACGCACACGTGCAGATCCGGCACGAGTGTCAGGGCCCGGCGACCCTGGTCGGCGCTGCCGTCGAGGAAGATGGTGCCCGTCTCGGCGCACGACACCGCCGACGCGGTGACGACCCCGTCGAGCGCTTCGAGCTCCGGCGCCGGCACGTCGGCCGAGTCCACGACGATCTCCCCGTCGAACGCGGCGAGCCACGAGTCGTCGAGACCGGTGGGCACACCCACCCGCGCGACCTTCCGGTCGGCGAGCACCCGCGCGAGGACCGTCGGTAGTTCGGCTGCGGTGCAGCGGTGCACGTGGGCCTTGTAATCGAGCAACCGGTCGGCGAACAGTTCGTAGCGTTCGTCGTCCGGCAGGGTTCGGCCGGTGCGGTAGGCGCGGGGGATCTCCGTGGGCGCGGACGGCGCGAGCGCCAGGGCGTCGCGGATGCGGCCGAGCACCGTCTCGCGGGCGCTCATCGTTCGCCCCCTTCCTTCCGCGCTGCGGCCATCGCCGCGCGACCTTCGTCGGAATCCCACCACTGCCGGAACGTCTGCTTCGGCGGTGCCGGGATGTCGCGGGCCGCGGTCCAGCCGCCGAGCGGGCCGGGCAGCGCCGAGATCGCGCCCTTCTTCCCCGCGACGATCCGGCCGCCGATACCGCCGGCCTTCTGCGCCGCGGTCCACCGCCGCGAGGACGACATCGCCAGCGACGCCGCCTTCATCGCCGCGGCTTCGACGGTGAGTCCCGCCTGTTCGACCTTCTGGTGCCGCAGTTCGACGAGCAGCGACGGGATGTCGATCTTGACGGGGCAGGCGTCGAAGCACGCGCCGCACAGGCTCGACGCGAACGGCAGCGTCGCGTTCGGGTCGCCGGGTTCGTTCATGCCCGCGAGTTGCGGGGTGAGCACGGCCCCGATCGGACCCGGATAGGTCGAGCCGTAGGCGTGGCCGCCGGTGCGTTCGTAGACCGGGCACACGTTGAGGCACGCGGAGCACCGGATGCAGTGCAGCGCTTCGCGTCCCACCGAATCTGCGAGCGCGGCGGTGCGGCCGTTGTCGAGCAGGATCAGGTGGAACGCCTGCGGTCCGTCACCCGGGGTGACACCCGTCCACATCGACGTGTACGGATTCATCCGCTCCCCCGTCGACGACCGCGGTAGCAGTTGGAGGAACACCTCCAGGTCGCGGTAGGTGGGGAGCAGCTTCTCGATGCCCATGACGGTGATGAGGGTCTGCGGCAGCGTCAGGCACATCCGGCCGTTGCCCTCGGATTCGACGACCGCGAGGGTGCCGGTCTCGGCGATCCCGAAGTTCGCGCCCGATACCGCGACCGGGACGGTCATGAACTTGTGGCGCAGGAACTTTCGCGCCGCCTCCGCGAGGTGCGCAGGATTGTCGTCGAGATCCGGGTCCACGCCCGGCATTTCGCGCAGGAAGATCTCACGGATCTCGGAACGGTTGCGGTGGATGGCCGGGACGAGGATGTGCGACGGCCGGTCGTGGCCGAGCTGGACGATGAGTTCGGCCAGGTCCGTCTCGTGCGCAACGATGCCCTGGGCTTCGAGATACTCGTTGAGGCCGATCTCCTGAGTGGCCATGGATTTGACCTTGACGATCTCGTCGGATCCGGTGTCGCGCACCAGTTGTGCGACGAGGGCGTTGGCCTCGTCGGCGTCGGCGGCCCAGTGCACGATGCCACCCCGTTCGGTGACGGCGGCTTCGAGCTGTTCGAGCAGTTCGGGCAGGCGCGCGAGCACGTCCTTCTTGACGGCGGCACCGGCGTCGCGCAGCGCCTCCCAGTCGGGGACCTCCCCGGTCACGCGGAGCCGCTTGGCGCGGATGGTGTGGGTGGCCTTGCCGATGTTGCGGCGCAGCTGACTGTCGGCGAGTTCGTGATGCGCTGCGTCCGGGAACTTTTCGACGCCGCGCAGATTTCCCGAGCCGCGCGGTGGGACGGTGGGCGTGCCGAGCGCGGTGATGCTCATGCGGTCACCACCGGGGCGTCGACGGAGGCGAGGATCTCGGCGAGGTGCACGGTGCGGCCGCCGGTTTTCAGGCGCGACATGCCGCCCCCGATGTGCATCAGGCAGGACGAGTCGCCGGCCGTGCAGTATTCGGCGCCGGTGGCGGCGATGTTGCGGAGCTTGTCGGACAGCATCGCGGTGGACGTTTCGGCGTTCTTGATGGCGAACGTGCCGCCGAAGCCGCAGCACGAATCCGCTTCGGGGAGTTCGACGAGGTCGATGTCGCGGACGTTGCGCAGCAACTGCAGCGGTTTGTCGCCGACCCGCAGCATGCGCAGGGAATGGCAGGTCGGGTGGTAGGTGACGCGATGCGGGTAGCGGGCGCCGACGTCGGTGACGCCGAGGACGTCGACGAGGAACTCGGACAGTTCGTACGTCTTGGCCTTGACCGTGTCGACCTTCCCGCGCAGCGCGGCGTCGCCGTAGCGGCCGGCGACGATCTCGTGCTGGTGCCGGACGGATCCGGCGCACGATCCGGACGGGACGACGACCGCGTCGATGGAGGGGTCGCCGAAGGTGTCGGCGTAGTTGCGGACGAGGGGCAGTGCGTCGGGTTGGTATCCGGTGTTGACGTGCATCTGCCCGCAGCAGGTCTGGCCGGGCGGGAACACGACGTCGTGGCCGAGCCTCGCCAGGAGCAGGGCGGTGGCCTTGACCGCGCCGGGGAACAGGGTGTCGCCGAGGCAGGTGGCGAACAACGCGACTCGCATGGTGGATCTCCGCATCGAATCTGTGTGGTCTGACCACACTAACCCACGTTCGGGAGCCACGCACGAGAAAGAGGCGGCCTAGGCTCTGCTGACATGTCGTCGCCGTCCGCACCCCGCGCCTGGGAGCAGGTACTCGCCCGCCTCGAGGAGAAGCTGATCTCCGGTGAACTCGCGCCGGGGCAGCGGCTCCCGGGTGAGCGCATCCTCGCGGCCGAACTCGGCGTGGGCCGGTCGTCGGTGCGTGAGGCGCTGCGGGTGATGGAGGCGCTCGGCCTCCTCACCGCGCACACCGGGTCGGGTCCCAACGCCGGGGCGATGATCGTCTCCCGGCCGGTGGGCGGAATGTCGATGCTCATGCGCATGCAGGTCGCGGCCCAGAACTTTCCGGTCCGCGACGTCGTGCAGACCCGGCTGGTCCTCGAGACCGAGGTCGTGCAGACGCTCGCCGGTACACGCCCGGTCCCGGACCTGTCCCACGCCGAGGAGTTGCTCATCGCGATGGACTCTCCCGAGCTGTCCGCGCACGAGTTCCTGGTCCTCGACTCCCGGTTCCACATCGCCCTGGCCGACGCCGCCGGAAACCTGGTCATCGCCTCGATGATGGCCGCGCTGCGCGAATCGATCGAAAGCTATGTGCTTGCCGGAGCACCCCTCGCCACCTGGCCGGAGACCTGCAGCCGCCTGCGCCACGAACATCACGGCCTCGTCGCGGCGGTGCGGGCCGGGGACGTGGAGGCGGCCCGCCAGCGCATCGGCGACCACATCCGCGGTTACTACGCCGAGAGCCTGTCGAACCCCCTGAACGGAGCACCCCCGCCGGTGGTGTAGTGTTGTTCGTGCAACGCGGGGTGGAGCAGCTCGGTAGCTCGCTGGGCTCATAACCCAGAGGTCGCAGGTTCAAATCCTGTCCCCGCTACCACCACCGGCCCGGACTCTCACGAGTCCGGGCCGGTTTCGTTTCGCCCGCGCGAAGGCGTCGCGACGAATCCGCTCGGCCGCCAGTTATCCGCTGTGGCGATTGCGTCGGCGGATGACCGGCGACCACGCGGATACGAGGACCAGTTGTTGTTCCCGGGGTAGATTCCGCCTAGACCCGTCAGGCAGACAACCGGGAGGGTGCGATGAGCGAGGACCATCCGAGCGACCCGCCCCGGCAGCGCACCACACCCCGCTGGCTGCGGCCCGCCGTCTTCTACGTCCTGCTCGCCGTCGCCGCCTACCAACTCTCGGGCTGGCTGTTCTTCAACCTCCGCGACTTCCTCGGACTGCTGTTTCTGGCGTGGTTGCTCAGCATCACCCTCGAGCCGGTCGTCGACTGGCTGGAGCGGTTCGGGATGCGCCGCGGCGCCGCGACCGGTCTGGTGCTGTTCGGCCTGCTGGCGTTTCTGATCGGGTTCGTCGCGCTGTTCGGGACGCTGCTCGTCGAACAGCTCGGTCAGTTGCTCAAAGCACTGCCCGATGCCATCACCACGGTCACCGAGTGGTCCAACCGCACGTTCGACACGAACTTCTCGACCGGCGACGAACTGATCAAGCTGACGCCGGAGACCATCAGGGATCTCGTGCAGCGGTTCACGCCCGGAGTGCTCGGCGTGGTGTCCTCGGTGGTGAGCGTGGTGTTCCAGGCCCTGACGATGCTGCTGTTCGTGTTCTACATGTCGGCGGAGGGTCCCGCCCTGCGGCGCACCATCTCGAGCTGGTTCCCCGCCCGGCAGCAGAAGATCATCGCGACGGTGTGGGAAACGTCCGTCGAGAAGGCCGGCGGATACGTCGTCTCCCGGCTGATCCTCGGAGCCATCAGTGCCATCGGTACCGGCATCTTCCTGATGATCATCGGTGTGCCCTACTGGCTGCCGCTCGCGCTGTGGACGGGCATCGTGTCGCAGTTCGTCCCGACCCTGGGCACGTATCTGGCGATCGCCCTGCCCGCGATCATCGCCGCCGCCAACCAGCCCATCGACGGGCTGTGGGTGGTGCTGTTCGGAACCGGCTATCAACAGGTCGAGAACTACGTGCTGCACCCGCGCATCACGTCGAAGACCGTCTCGATCCACCCGGCGGTCGCGTTCGGTTCGGTGATCGTCGGAGCGTCGTTGTTCGGCGCGATGGGTGCGCTGGTGTCCGTCCCGGTTGTGGCGGTGCTGCAGGCTCTCGTCGAAACATACGGTCACCGTTACGAACTGGTCGTCGAGCCGGGTGACATCGACCAACCAGGCGACACCGACACCGACAGCGCCGAAGCCGAGTAGTGCGCCTGCGGCGCCCGTGTGCCTTTGTGGCGGCTCCCACCGCCACAAAGGCACACGGGCGGCGAAGCCGCCTAGCGCTTCGCCATGTCCCGTACCGCCACGTGCGCGAACAGCATGCTCGCGCCGATGGGGTTGCCGCCGCCCGGGTACACCGTGCCGCTGACCGCGGCCATCGTGTTGCCCGCCGCGTACAGGCCGGGAATCGGTTCACCCGCGGGGGTCAGGACCCGCGCCGACGTATCGGTGCGCAACCCGCCCTTGGTGCCCAGATCGGAGATCCCGAACGCCGCCGCGTGGAACGGGCCCTTCTCGATCGGGACCATCGGGGACTGCCCGCCGGAAAACGCGCGGTCGTACGGTTCGTCGCCGCGGCCGAAGTCCTCGTCGACGCCCTCGGCGGCCATCTCGTTGTAGCGGGCGACGGTCGCGACCAGTGCGTCGGCGGGGACCCCGATCTGTTCGGCGAGTTCCTCGAGGGTCTCCCCCGTCTTCCACAGGCCGGCCGCGATGTACTTCTCGGGTTCGACCATCGGCACGTTCGTCGCCTGGACGGGCGGAACACCGCCGTCCTTGTCGTCGTAGATCATCCAGAACGGCAGGGTCAGCGAACCGGCGTCCATCTGCGCGATGACATCGCGGCCGAGTCGGTCGTAGGGCGCCGACTCGTTGACGAAACGCTTGCCGCCCTGGTTGACGAAGATGCCGCCCGTGAACCACAGCGCGAACGCGGAGCGCCCGTCCGGGTGGGTCATACCGGGCGACCACCAGGCCTCGCCCATGAGATCGACGTCGGCGCCGGCGGCGATGCCCGCCTGGTGTGCTTTACCGAGATTCGACCACGGCCCCATCGAATCCCGCGCCTCGCCGGGCACGCCGTACTCGGCGCGCATGGCGTCGTTCTGCTCGAACCCACCGGCCGCGAGCACGACACCGCGACGGGCACGGATCGCGCGACGCTCACCGTCGTGTTCGACGATGCCTCCGACGACCGCGCCGTCCTCGACGACGAGATCGACCAGCGGCGTGTTCAGATGGGTGCTGACACCGGGGAACTTCTTCAGCGCCACCAGGAATCGGCCGACCAGTGCGCGGCCGCCGATGAGGTGACCGGGGAGGGGTTCGCCGTTGCGTTCGCGGCCGAGGGGGCCGCGGATGGACTCGTTGAGGTCCTCGATCCCCTTCGCGGACAACGGCGACGGAATGATGTGACGGCCGGTCGCGCTGGCCTTGGGCGCCTTGCCGAAGTAGTCGGGCCACGGCAGGACCTGGAATTCCAGGTCCGCGTCGATTTCGAGATAGTCGACGAGCGAGGCACCCCCGGTGACGAACGCATCCTGCAGTTCGCGGGGGGTGCGGTCGCCGACCACCGCGTGGAAGTAGGTGAGGGCGTCCTCGATCGTGTCCTCGTCGCCGGCGCGGCGCAGCACCGCGTTCGTCGGGAACCACATGCCGCCGCCACCGGAGTAGGCAGTGGTGCCGCCGAACTGCTCCGATGCTTCGACGAGGATCACCGACAGGCCCTCACGGGCGGCGGTGTAGGCGCCGCAGCATCCACCTGCTCCCGACCCGACGACGAGCACGTCGCATTCTTCCGCCCAATCCACCACGCTGCCTCCCGAAGACCGTTCCCTGAATGGTTGATCACGGTAGGCGCAGCCGACGGCTCGCGGGACGGAATGTCCTACTGGGCGGGAAGTTACCCGGGCGGGTGCCCGCCGCGGAAAACACAGCGCCGCCCGCCGACCCCCCTGCAGGTCGGCGGACGACGCGGTCGAGCGCTAGACGGTCAGCGTCGCGGCAGTTGCGGCGACGACCTCCTCGACACTCACTCCGGGGGCCGTCTCGACGAGCTTCAGACCCTCGTCGGTGACGTCGATGACGGCCATGTCGGTGATGATCCGCTGGACGCAGCGCTTGCCGGTGAGCGGCAGCGTGCATTCCTCGAAGATCTTCGGCTCACCCTTCTTCGTGACGTGTTCCATCATCACGATCACGCGCCGCGCGCCGTGCACGAGGTCCATCGCGCCGCCCATGCCCCTGACCATGGCGCCCGGGATCATCCAGTTCGCGATGTCACCCTTCGCGCTGACCTGCATCGCACCGAGGACAGCCACGTCGATCTGGCCACCGCGGATCATCCCGAAGGACTGCGACGAGTCGAAGAACGATGCGCCGGGCACGACGGTGATGAGTTCCTTGCCGGCGTTGATGAGTTCGGGGTCGATCTCGTCCTCGTACGGGTACGGGCCGACACCGAGCACACCGTTCTCCGAGTGCAGAACGACCTCGATGCCCGGGTCCAGGTAGTTCGGGACCAGCGTGGGCATACCGATGCCGAGGTTGACGTACTGGCCGTCGGACAGTTCCTGTGCGACGCGCGCGGCCATTTCCTCGCGGGTCAGTTTCCGGGTGGCTGCCTGGGTCATGAACGGACCGTCCTGTTCTCGATGCCGACGGTGACCGGCCCGACCGGCACGACGCGCTGCACGTGGATGCCGGGGGTGTGGATCTCGTTGGGATCCAGCTCGCCGGGTTCGACGAGGTATTCGACCTGGGCGATGGTGATGCGGCCCGAGGTCGCGGCCGGAGGGTTGAAGTTGCGGGCGCTCTGCCGGTAGACGAGGTTGCCGTGGCGGTCGCCCTTCCACGCGTGGACGAGGGCGAAGTCGGCGACGATGCCGCGTTCCATCACGTAGGTGACGCCGTCGAACTCGCGGGTCTCCTTCGGCGGGGACGCGACCGCGATGCCGCCGTTGCCGTCGTAACGCAGGGGCAGTCCGCCCTCTTCGACCTGGGTGCCGACACCGGCAGGGGTGAAGAACGCCGGGATGCCCGCGCCGCCGGCGCGCATGCGCTCGGCGAGAGTGCCCTGCGGGGTCAGTTCGACCTCGAGTTCACCGGCGAGGTACTGGCGCGCGAATTCCTTGTTGGAACCGACGTACGAGGAGATGGTGCGGCGGATGCGGCCCTTCTCCAGGAGCACCCCGAGACCGAAACCGTCGGTTCCGCAGTTGTTGCTGACCGTCTCGAGGTTGGTGGCGCCCTGCTCGAGCAGGGCATCGATGAGGATTTCAGGGACGCCGACCAGGCCGAATCCGCCGACAGCGATCGTGGCGCCGTCCGGGATGTCGGCTACGGCCTCGGCGGCGGTGGCAACGACTTTGTCCATGACCCTAGAGTAGCGCGTTCCGTACGCAATGTGAACCCTCGTACGTATCGCGAACAACGGCTATGCTGGGGGACATGACCGTCACGCTCAATCACGAACGGCACGGCGACCCGGCCGCCGCACCCGTGGTGCTCCTCGGCTCGCTCGGATCCGACCTGTCGATGTGGGCACCCCAGATCGAGGCCCTGTCGGCCGTCGCGCACGTCGTCGCCGTCGACCACCGCGGACACGGGAAATCCCCTGCACCCCAAGGCCCTTACACCCTCGACGACCTCGGCGGCGACATCCTGGCGCTGCTCGACGACCTCGGCCTGGACTCCGTGCACTTCGTCGGGCTGTCCCTGGGCGGGGCCGTCGGACAGTGGCTCGCCGCGCACCACCCCGAGCGCGTGCGCACGCTCACCCTGCTGTGCACCTCCGCCGCGTTCGCCCCGCCCGGACCGTGGCACGAGCGGGCCGCGACCGTGCGCACCGCGGGTCTGGCCTCCATCGCCGAATCGATCGTCGACCGCTGGTTCACCCCCGGCCTGCGCGACCGCGACCCGGCACTCGTCGCCCGGCACGTCGACATGGTGAAGTCGACGACCGACGAGGGCTACGCCGCGTGCTGCGAAGCACTCGCGGGCTGGGACGGCCGCGCCGACCTCGCGCACATCACCGCACCCACCCTGGTCGTCGCCGGCGAGCAGGACCCCGCGACACCGCCCGCCACCATGCGGGCACTCGCCGACGGCATCGCGGACGCCACCTTCCACGTCGTCGACCCGGGCGCGCACCTCGCGAACGTCGAACAGGCCGAACGGATCACGGAACTGGTGCTCTCCCACATCGCCCGCACCCCGGACGGTCGCTGAACACACCCGCGGACACGTGGAAGTATTCGGGCACACCGACACCGAGGGGATTTCCGGACCATGAGCGAAATCGACGCCGCCACCGCGCCGCAGCAGAACCCGTCAGCCGACGACACTCCCGCGGCCTCACCCGACTTCGTGCAGTCGCTGGCCCGCGGGCTGGCCGTCGTCAAGGCGTTCGACGCGACGCACCCGCGGCGCACCCTCAGCGACGTCGCCAAGGCCACCGGCCTGACCCGCGCGACCGCCCGCCGGTTCCTGCTGACCCTCGCCGAACTCGGCTACGTCCGGACGGACGGGTCGCTGTTCTGGCTGACCCCGCGGGTGCTCGAGCTCGGCTACAGCTACCTGTCCAGCCTGACGCTGCCCGACGTCGCGCGGCCGCACCTCGAAGCGCTCGCCGCTTCGGTGCACGAATCGACGTCGGTGTCGGTGCTCGACGGCGACGACATCGTGTACGTCGCGCGGGTGCCGGTCAGCCGGATCATGACCGTGTCCATCACGCTCGGCACCCGCTTTCCGGCGCACGCGACGTCGATGGGTCGCGTGTTGCTCGCGGGTCTGTCCCCCGAGGACCTCGACGCCTATCTCGACCGCGCCGACCTGCGGCCGCTGACCGGACGAACCGTGGTGACCCCGGACCAGCTGCGCGCCGAGCTCGACACCATCCGCCGCGACGGCTTCTGCATCGTCGACCAGGAACTCGAGGAAGGGCTGCGGTCGCTGGCCGCACCGATCCGGGACGCCTCCGGCACGGTGATCGCCGCCGTGAACATCTCCACCCACGCCGCCCGCTACACGCTCGACACAGTTCGCGGCGAACTGGTCCCCGCGGTCGTCGCGACCGCCGCTGCGATCTCCACGGACCTCGCACGTACCCAAACCCATTAGAAATCAACGAAAACCGAGGAATAACATGCTCGACGCAGTGATCTGCGAACCACTCCGCACCCCGGTCGGCCGCTTCGGCGGCGCGCTGAAGGACATCGCCCCGGAGGACCTCGCAGCCACCGTCATCCGCGAAATCATCACGCGCACCGGAATTTCCGGCTCGGACGTCGACGACGTGATCCTCGGTCAGGCGTCCCCGGGTGGCGAGGCCCCCGCGATCGGCCGCGTCGCGGCACTCAACGCGGGGCTCGGCGTCGACGTTCCGGGTCTCCAGGTCGACCGTCGATGCGGCTCCGGCCTCCAAGCGATCATCCAGGCCGCCATGCAGGTTCAGACCGGCGGCAGCGACCTCGTTCTCGCCGGCGGCACCGAATCGATGAGCCAGGCCGAGTTCTACGCGACCGGAATGCGCTGGGGCGTCAAGGGTGAAGCGGTCGCGCTGAACGACCGGCTCGCCCGCGCCCGCGTCACCGCCGGCGGCCGCGACTTCCCCGTCCCCGGCGGCATGATCGAGACCGCCGAGAACCTGCGCGCCGAATTCTCCATCTCCCGCGAGGATCAGGACGCGCTCGCGGTGCAGTCCCACCAGCGTGCCGTCGCCGCCCAGAGCAGCGGCGTATTCGCGCAGGAGATCGTCCCGGTCGCGGTACCGCAGCGCAAGGGCGATGCGGTGGTGATCGACACGGACGAGCACCCGCGCGCCGACACCAGCATGGAATCGCTCGCGAAACTCCGTCCCATCCGCGGCAAGATCGACCCCGACTCCACCGTCACCGCCGGCAACGCCAGCGGCCAGAACGACGGCGCCGCTCTCGCCATCGTCACCACCCCGGAAAAGGCCGCACAGCTCGGTCTGCGACCGCTGGCCCGCCTCGCCGGCTGGGCGGTCGCGGGAGTGCCGCCGCGCACCATGGGCATCGGCCCGGTCCCGGCGACCGAACAGGTCCTGAAGCGCCTCGGCCTGACCCTGTCCGACCTCGACGTCATCGAACTCAACGAGGCGTTCGCCGCCCAGACGCTCGCCGTCACCCGCACCTGGGGTCTCGAACCGGACGATCCGCGGCTGAATCCCAACGGCTCGGGCATCTCGCTGGGGCACCCGGTCGGGGCGACCGGTGGCCGCATCCTCGCCACCCTGCTGCGCGAACTCGACCGTCGCGAGGGTCGCTACGGTCTCGAAACCATGTGCATCGGCGGCGGCCAGGGTCTCGCCGCGGTGTTCGAGCGCCTCGCCTGAACCCACCGGATCTACTGAACCCGGTGGCGGGAACCATCGGTCCTGACCGGATGATGGTTCCCGGCACCCGGTCAGGACTCCGGAGCGACCTTCACGACGAGCTTGCCGAAGTTCTTCCCCTCGAGCAGCCCGATGAACGCCTCCGGTGCGGCGTCGAGACCGTCGACGATGTCCTCCCGGTACCGCAGCCTGCCGCTGCGGACCCATTCGGAGGCGTCGCGCAGGAAGTCGTCGTGCATCTCGCGGACGAACTCGGACTGGATGAACCCGCGGACGGTCAGGCTCTTGACCAGCACCGTCGAGAAGAACGCCGGCAATCGGTCCGGCCCCTCGGTCGGGAGGGTGTTGTACTGCGCCACCAGACCGCACACCGGCATCCGCGCATACAGGTTCAGCAGCGGGATCACCGCTGCCTGGACCGCTCCGCCGACGTTCTCGAAGTAGACGTCGATGCCGTCCGGCACGGCCTCACGCAACTGCTCCGCGAAATCGGGGGCACGGTGGTCGACGGCCGCGTCGAACCCGAGGTCGTCGAGCAGATGCCGGCACTTCTCGGGGCCGCCGGCGATCCCGACCGCGCGTGCGCCCTTGATCTTCGCGATCTGCCCGACCGCGGACCCGACGGGACCGCTCGCCGCCGCGACCACGACGGTCTCGCCCTCCTTCGGTTGCCCGATCTTCAACAGGCCCGAATAGGCGGTGAAACCCGGCATACCGAGCACACCGAGCGCCGTCGACAGCGGCGCCGCCTCTGGATCGAGCTTCCGTACGGCCCGCCCGTCGACGACCGCGTGCGTCTGCCAACCAGTTCCCGCCAGCACGTAATCACCCTCGGCGAAGTCCGGGTGACGCGACGTGACGACCTGCGCGACCGTCGCCCCGACCATCACGTCACCGAGTTCCACGGGCGGCGCGTAGGACTTCGCGTCGCTCATCCGGCCCCGCATGTAGGGGTCCAGCGACAGGTACACCACCCGCACCAGGATCTGACCGTCCCCGGGTTCGGGAACGTCGACGGTCTCGGTGCGGAAGTTCTCCGGGGTGGGTGCACCGACCGGGCGGGAGGCAAGGACGATCCGGGTGCTCTGGACGTTCGTGGAGTCGCTCATGCCCCTCAGTGTGCCCGCCCGAAGCGGTACGTATGCGCCGGTTCCCTTCACCCGGTGGACACGGCGGCGGTCGCGGCCGAATTGAGCGCGCGCACGCGACCCGAGACCGTTCGGGCCTCACCTGTCCGCTGCAGTGCGACGGTGCGGCGGCCGCCGGGCGGCAGGTGGAACCACGAGTCGGCGGGTTCGAATCCGCGCAGTTCGAGCGACACGTACTGGGCGGCACCGTCGGTCGCGACCTCCAGCGACCACTCACCGGACTCCGATTCGATTGCGGTGGCGGATAATCCGATGCTGCGTTCGTACGGGCGCACCGCTTCCCCGACCAGGTACACGTCCTCGGACAGCACGCTGCCGTCGGCCGCGACGAGCCGCGCCGTGGCGGATTCGTAGGTCTGCGGTCCGAACCTGTACGTGTGGGTGACGTCGGTGAAGCGACCGAGCAGTTCGTCGAACGACCACGTAGACGCGCTGTGCGCGGCGAGTTCCACCGACAGCGTCTCCTCGTGCGCGACGACGCCGCTGCGGGTGTGCACCAGCAACTCCAGGCGCGCCTCCACCGCAACCGCGGTGTCGTTGAACGCGTCGATGCGCAGACCGTCGATCCCGTCGTCGCCGAGGAGCACCGCGACCGGCGCCCAGATGCGGCGCAGCACGAACCACGGGGCCTTCGGCACACCGGAATGCTCGAGCACGCCCCAGCCGGCGCCCGGCTCGAGATCGCGCGCCGCGAGGATCAGCGCGCCGTGGCATCGCGAATCGGGGCGACGCCAGAATGCCAGGGTCGCGGCGAACGCCTCGCACACCGCGGCCCGCCCGAGATCCAGATACCGCTCCGGGTCCGACCATCGCACAGTCGCCGGATCCTGCTCGAAGACCGTGCACACGTAATGATCTCGCACGTCCTCGAAGTCCCAGGACGCGCCGTGGTCGCGCGGCACGGCCGCCTTCCACCGCGGGTGGTGCCCCGCGACCGCGACCGTCCCGAAATCCGCCTCGATCGCGTCGTTGCCCGGCGGGATCGAGAACGCGAGGCATTCGGCGGCGAATCGCACACCCGCAGAGCGCACGTCGGTCAGCGGACGCCGATACCCGCCGACACCGAAGTAGTGCGCGATCCCCGACCCGACGTGGGTGGGCAGGGCCTGCGACCCGGGCGGGGCCGACGGCGACGACGACACCCACACCGCCGCCGGAGCCTCCGCCGCGACGACCGCGGGCAGCCACTCGTCGAGCGCGGCCATGGGCGGACGCCCGAGACCGAGCATCGTGGGCTGCTGTTCGGTCTCGCTGCCCCCACACACGACGGCGAGCGCCGGGTTGCCGGATACGGACCGCAGCACACCTCGTACCTCGTCGACGAGAAGTGCTCGGAACTCGTCGGTTTCGGGCGGGTCGGTCGTCGCGAGCATCACCTCCTGCCACACCAGGATTCCCGATTCGGCGCACCCCGACCAGAAGGCGTCGTCCTCGTAGACCATCGTGCCCGGAATGCGGATCAGGTTGACACCCGCGTCGATGCACCGCTCGAGCATGCGCCGGGTTTCCTCCGGGGAGGTCAGTGCGACGGGGTCCGCGGGCGTCCACACGAGACCGCGGCAGAATACGCCGATACCGTTGATGCGCAACCAGAATCCGCCGTCGGACCGGTCCACGGTGAGGTCGCGGAACCCGACCTCACCGACATCCACGCGGTCGCCGCCCACCTCCAGTGAGACCGGGTACAGCGCCGGTTCACCGTGGGTGTGCGGCCACCAGCGCCGCACGTCGGGCACCTCGACGCGGGCGCGGACCCTGCCGTCCTCGATCGTCGCCGACGCCACCGCGGAGCCGACCCGTGCCGTCACCGAATCACCCACCGCAACACCGGACAACGTCACGTCCAGATCCACGACACCGCTGTCGCCGTCGACCGTCACGCGGATCCGGCGGTCGACGAGGCGCGGCGCACTCGCATCCACCAGCGCGACGCGACGCCACGGCCCGACGGGAGCCGGCACCCCGGAGAACACCGGGGCGCGACCGAGCATCGTGGTGCGGATCCACCGCAATCCCTGTGCCCGGATCATCGACGACCGCCACCGTCCGCGCGGGCGCCTCTTCGCGAGCGCCGCATCAAGGGACGCGAATCGCAGTGCAAAACAGAAGTTCTCGGGAATCGAGTCCAGTTCGACCACCAACGGAACGAACATCGACTCCGACACGGCGACCCGCTCGTCTCCGACCCACACCTCGGCCAGGGTGGCGAGACCGTCCAGTTCCAGTCGCCACGGCCCGGTGCCGGATCGCTGTACCTGCGTGACGAACCACCAGTCGGAGGCGTCCGTGTGTGCCTCGCGGGCGGCCGTCGCGCCGTGCGCGGTGCGGATCGCTCCGGCCGCGGTACCGGGCACCTCGGCCACCAGCCGGAGGCCGACCTCGTCCGGCAACTGATCCGGAGAGAGCACCGCCCCCGGAGGCGTTGCGACACAATGCCAGACGGCTCCGTCGAACAGATCCATCAGGCCGGCCCGGACACCCGGCTCGGAACGGCCTGTCCCGCGGCCGCCGCGACGACGGTCATCGCACGCTGCCACGCGTCGGCCATCGCGTCGAGTTGTTCGGTGGGGTCGACGGCACGTCCCCGCGCCGCGCGGGCCATCCGGAACTGCACGGCCTTGGCGCCCTCGGCGACCGCACGGAAATCGTCGATCGCACGGCCCGCGTCCGGATATCCGGCGTTCTGCATGTAGGCGCACACGTCGGCGGCGAGTTCGGCGGTCGCACCGCACTGACGCAGCACCCCGAACGACCACCGGTGGAATCCGTCCACGCCTGCGGCACCGAGCCATTCGACGTCCGCGAGGACACGGGCCGCGAGGTCGCGCACCGGGTTCCCCCGAGGCCGGGCACGCAGATGTCGGCGCAGTGCGGTATCGAAGGCGTCGACGTTCAGTGTCGCACCCGGACGGAACCGGATCTGTTCGACATACGGAGGCCACGCCGGTGGCTCCGGCTCGTCGAGGCCGAAGACACCGCGGAAGTCGGCACCGGTGAGGCGATGGCAGCCGCTGTTGTGGAAGTACTGCAGTTCTTCGCGGTCGCGGTCGACGAGCACCGGCACGATCGTCGTCTTGCCGTGCGCTTCACGGTATCCGGTGCCGGCCGTGTCGGGCAGCCAGAACGAGTCGACCTCGACGGTGGAGAGGATGCCCGCGGTCGCGTTGTCCTCGATGTGCTCGATCGGTCGCCGCCACACGTTCATCTCGTCGACCTCGATGCCGTACAACGCGAACAGGTCCTCGGGCTTGAACTTGAGGAATGTCCACTGCGCCCCGTCGAATCGGGCGCCGAACGCGCACACCGCCACCGGCACCGGGTCGAGACCCAGCGAATGCAGGATCTCGATCCACAGGTCGGCGTAGCAGTTCGTCTCGGTCCAGATACGGTTGCCCCCGTGGATCGGGTGCGGGACGTAGTCGTCGGCCGAGACCCCGAGCAGCCGGACCGTCACGGAAACATCCTGTCCTTCACCGCGACCGGCCAGCGCTCCGGGTCGAAACCGTGGGTACGCAGCAGCGCTAGCGCGATGCGTTCCATCCCGAATCCCACACACGCACTGTGCGCGACGTCCCCGTCGGCCGTGGTGATACCGAAGGTGTCGCCGAAGTGGTCCTGGTGGCAGTTGCAGGACACGACGGCCGTACCGTCCCCGAGGTCGCCGTAGAGCCGCACCGTCAGTTCGGTCTTGAGGTTCTCGTGCCGCTGGTTCGCAGCGAGCATCCGCCCGGCACGCCCGAAGAACGGGTCGTTCGCGACCTCCGCCGTCGCGTCGAGACCCAGGTCCGCGAGCACCTCGAGTCCCCGTTCGATCCACGAATCGCGGTGCCGGGCAGCATCGTCCGCGGTGCCGATGCGCACGAACTCGTGCATCCGGAACGCCTGCATGCGTGCCGGGTCGACGGCCGGTTCGTGGCGGAAGCAGTAGCCGTACACGTCGAGGAGTTCACCACCGTCCCGCAGGGTTCCGCTGTACCGCGCATAGGCGGGATGGCAGGCCGCGGAGACGAGGACGGTCTCGGCCGGTTCGAGCCACGGATCCCACGTCTCGCCGCGCGCCCGCGCCGCGAGCAGTTCGGCATGCTCGGCGTTGCTCCCGGCGAAGGTGTTGATCGCCCCGGTCAGGTGTGGGAACGACGCGATGTAGTCGGTGCGTTCGAAGCTGGTGCGCGGGAACACCGGTGGGAAACGCAACCGGGTCGCGGCCCGGCCGGGTCCCGCCGCGACGACGACCCGATCGATGCCGTCGACGATGTCCTCGAAAACGCCGGAGCGCCCGTACAACCCGGGAACCCCGGTTTCGACGAGCAGGCCGGCGGCGATCAGTTGCTGCTGGAATTCCCGGCGCGCCCGATCCAGTTCGGTGCGGTCGTCGATCGATGCGGTGCTCATATCGTTCCTCGGTAGGCAAGTGACATCTGGGCCGAATTGGCCATGATGCGATCGTTGTTCACCATCACCGCGGCGCCGAGAGCGTCGCGCATGTGACGTCCCAGGGAATAGCGGCCGTCCTCGCGGTATCCGTCGATGCCGCAAATGAGCAGGGCCTTGGTGACGAGTTCGACGACGAGTGTCGACGCGGTCACCTTCAGGTTGTTCATGGCCAGCGAGAATCCCAGGCCGCTCGGGTTCTCGGGCTCGACGATCGCGGCGTCGAACCGGGCCGCGGACGCGAAGACGAGATCGGAGAACTGCTGGTGCACGCCGGCGGCCTCGGCCAGGCGCAGGGCGCCGGGTGGCGTCACACCGGGTTGCTTGCGTCCCGCGGCCCGAACGAAGCTGCGGGCCTTGTCCATTGCGGCGTCGGCGATGCCGAGCCACACCGCGGACCACACGCAGTGGGACACGGGCAGCATCGTGCGGGACGAGATGTCGGCGTAGGACGCGGGGACGATCATGTCGGCGCTGCTGCGGGCCTCGAGCACGAAGCCGGGGCTGCACGTGCCGCGCATTCCCAGGGTGTTCCAGTCCCCGGTGCGCTCGAGCGTCACATCGTCGCGGCGGCACACCACGAGCACCTGATCACTCGCGGGGCTGTCCTCGGTCCGCCGTGCGGTCACGAGGATCGCGTCGGCGTACTCCCCGTACGAGACGACGGGGGTGTTCTTGCGCAGGGTCAGAGTGTCCCCGTCGACCCGGGCCGCACACAGGCTGCTGCGGACGTCGCCGCCGGTTCCGAGTTCGGTGGTCGCCGACGCGAGGAGAAGCTCGCGGGCGGCCACGTCGCGGACGAAGTCGACCAACGCGGCGCTGTCGGCGTGGTGGACGAGCGAGACGATCTGGGTCTGGTGCATCGCGAAGACCATGGCGGTGGACGCGCAGTAGCGGCCCAGGATCCGGGTGATCTCGCACAGTTCGCCGAGGGAGGCGCCGGCGCCGCCGTGCTCCGGCGGCACACCGCACGACAGCAGCTTGTGGGCGCCCAGTGCCGCGAGGGCTTCGTGAGGGAACCTGGCGTCGCGATCCACCTCGTCGGCCCACTGTGCCGCGATGTCACGACCGACGCTCTCGGCACGCTCGCGAAGTGGCGGGGGCCCATCGGTTTCGGCGTTGCGCTCGTCGAGGAGGCTCATCACACACCCAGTTCGGTGAGGGCCACGTGGATGGCATCGACGCTCGCGAACGTGCTCTTGCGCAGCAATTCGTCGGGGAATTCGACGTCGAACGCGTCCTCGAGCGCGAGCATCACGTTGACGCTCGCATGCGAGGTGAGACCCAGTTCGTAGAGATCCGCGGACCGTTCGACGGTGGTCGAATCGACCGACAGCCGCCCGTGCTCGCCGAGGATCTTGCGGATGGCCTGCTCAGTCATGCTGGGTCACTTCCTGTTCTACGTTCCTGCGACGACCGCCGTCACGGTCGCGAGGGCATACCGGGGTTCGTGCGAGATCGAGACCTGGATATCGATCACCTGTTGATCTCGGGCGAGTGCCGCAGCGTTACCGCTGAGTTCGACGGTGCACCCGCCCCACTCGGCGCGCCGGATCTCGATGGAACGCCACGGCACCGCGGTGTCGCCCGGGCGCAGCACTTTCAGCACCGCTTCCTTGGCCGCGAACCGCGCGGCGAGGCGTTGGGACCGGTGTGCGCCCGTGCACGTCTCGAGTTCGTGAGGCGTGAAAGTGCGGGTCAGGTAACGATCTCCGAAGATTTCGATGCTGTCCGCCACGTCCTGCACGGTCACCAGGTCGCACCCGATCCGTGGGGTCCACGTGGGACGGCGGTCGTCGACGGTCACGGGCCTCCTGCGGTTTTCCGGGCCCGATGCGGCACCGGCGTCTGCCGTACAGGACACCGCCGGAAACGCACCGAGTGTGCCGAACACTGTAACCGCAGGTCGCGGGGCGCTGTGAAGCCCGATCGGACTGTCCGCCAACGAATTCTGGATTTTCACCCCATGTTTCACCCACACAGGGTCTACGCGGCGCCGGCCCCACAACGAGCTGCGCCCCGGACGGTGATCGTCCGGGGCGCAGCTGGTCGGTATCGGGTCAGGCGGTCGGTCTCGGTCAGGCGATGGCCGGTGCGGGTTCGCGTTCGTCGTCCGGCGTATCCGTGGCCACCGGTTCCTCCACTTCCGCGGCCGGTTCGATCGCGGCCGGGACCGGCTCGGCGGTCTGCGCGTAGTAGAAGTGCGGACGCCGGCGGCCGAGGAACGAACCGCACCACGACATCACCGCGATGTAGCGGTTGCGGAAGCCCACCAGGTAGACGAGGTGGACCGCAAGCCACAGAACCCACGCGATGAAGCCGGTGAGCTCGATCTTGCCGATGCGAGTGATCGCGCGGAAGCGGTTGATGATCGCCATGCTGCCCTTGTCCCGGTACTGGAACGGGGTGCCGGCGGGGATCTTGCCGAGGATCATCTTCGCGACGTGGCGGCCACCCTGCATCGCGAACGGCGACTGCGCGGGCAGATTGTCGAGCGTGACCATGTCGCCGATCGCGTAGATGTTGTCCGCGCGGCCGACGGTGAAGTCGTTGTCGACGAGCAGACGGCCACCGCGGACGGTGTCGCAGCCGGTGCGCTCGGCGAGCACGCCGGCGAAGTCGTTTGCCTGGATACCGGCCGACCAGATGATCGTCTCGGCGGTGAGCCGGCGTGTTTCCTCGGTCGACGGCGTCGTCAGGGTCGCTCCGTGCTCGTCGATGTCGGTGACCATCGTGTTGAGCACGACGTCGACACCGGCCTTCTCGAGCGATTCCTTCGAGTAGTCGCTGAGCTTGCCCCCGAACGGCGGGAGCACCTTGTCCGCGCCCTCGACGAGGGTGACGGTGACGTCGTCGGCATTGATGTTGCCGATCGATTCCGCGAAGTAGCGCTGCGCGAGCTCCTTGATCTGGCCGGCCAGCTCGACGCCGGTCGGGCCTGCGCCGACGACGATGAAGCTGAGCAGGTTCTTGCGGAGCTCGGGGTCGGTGGTGATGTGCGCTTCCTCGAAGCACCGGATGATCTGACGGCGCAGCTTCTCGGCGTCGTCGACGGTCTTGAGGGCGTACGTCAGCTCGGCGAACTCGTCGCGGCCGAAGTAGGCCTGACGGGCGCCGGTCGCGGCGACGAGGTGCTTGTAGCCGAGGGTGTGCCGCTTGCCGGCGGCCTCGTAGACGACGGTGTTCGCGTCGGGGTCGACGTCGACGACGCGACCGAGCCGGACGTCGGCGTTGGGATACTTGGCGAGGATGGCGCGGACCGAGGGGGCGATCTCACCGGGCGAGATGACGCCCGTGGCGACCTGGTACAGCAGCGGCTGGAAGAGGTGTTCGGTGGTCTCGGAGATCAGCACGAACGGGGTACCCGCCTTGCCGAGCTTCTTCGCGGCCGCGAGGGCACCGAAGCCCGAACCCACGATGACTACGTCCGTCCGGTCGAACTCTGCATCGGCCATAACCTGCCAAACCTCCACGCTGAAGTCTTCTGATGTCGATGTATGAGTTCAACCGTATGTATCTCCCCGGGCGCGGTCCACTAACCTGGGATATTCGAAATACTGTTATCTGGTTTGCTCATAAATAGGAGGGCGATGGACTTCCGGCAACTGCGGTACTTCGTGGCCGTCGGAGAGGAGTCGAGCTTCTCGCGGGCCGCGCAGCGCTGCTTCATCTCGCAGTCGGCGATCAGCCACCAGATCGCGAAACTCGAGAACGAGCTGGGAACGAGCCTGTTCGAGCGATCCACCCGCGTCGTCCGGCTCACCGACGCGGGCCGCCGTCTCATGCCGATCGCCGCCGAGGTCCTCGCCCTCGAGGCACGCGCCCTCGAGGTGGGCAAGCCGCCCCGCGACCGCATCCGGATCAGCGCGAACATGAGCTTCGCCGCGCAGAGCCTCGACGCGATCTCCCGGGTCCGCGAGCAGCACCCCAACCTCGACATCGAGTTCGTCATCCGGGACTTCGCGGACCGCGTGGACGCGGTGGCGGCCGGCGACGCCGACCTCGCCCTCATCCGCGGCGACATCGACCGGCCGGAACTCGAGGCGATCGAACTGGGCGTCGAGGACCTCGTCATCGTCACTTCCAGCCAGCATCCGCTGTCCGCGTTCTCGACTGTCGATCTGCGCGACCTCGCGCACTATCCGCTGCTGCTGCCCCCGCGGCACAGCCAGATCCTCATCCACCGGGTCGTCGAGAACGCGTTCCTCGAGGTCGGGCGCCGCGTCCGGCTCGGTCCCGCCATCGCGAGCGACCACACCGCGACGCTCGAGGTCCTCACCAATCCGCGGGCGTGGACGGTGCTGTACGCGGGCACCGTCGATGCGACGCCCCGCACCGGACTGCGGATCATGAGCGAAGCCCGGCAGCGGTTGCGCGTGCCCGTGTGCGCGGTCGTGCGCGCCGGCGCGACCCGCAGCCGCGAGTTCGACCACCTCATGCAGGCCCTGGCCGGGTCGATCGTGCCCTCGGATTAGGGGCGTGTGTCGACCCGTTCGACGACGTCGAGCGGGTGGTCGATCTCGTCGGCCGGCATGCGCCCCACGGTCAACGCAACCAGCGCGAGGACCAGCGGAACCGTGCCCACGACGACGAAGATCACCGGAACCGGCACCACCGTCGCGAGCGGTCCGGCCAGCGCGACCGACACCGGCATCAGCGCGAGCGACACGAAGAAGTCGAGGCTCGACACGCGACCGAGCAGTTCCCCGGGCACGCGGCGCTGCAGCAACGTGCCCCAGATGACCATTCCGGCGCCGTCGGTGAGTCCGACGACGAACAGCGCGGTCGCCATCACCCAGAACGACGAGGTGTATCCGAGCACCGCGAACGGCACCGACCCTAGACCCCAGCACAGCACCATCACGGTCAGGTACCTGCGCGGCATGCGTCCCGCCGACACCGCAAGCGAGCCGATCGCTCCCCCGACACCGAACGCGGTCAGGAGCAGGCCGAAGGCCCGTTCCCCGTCGGCGAAGTTGTCGCGGACCAGGAACGGCAACAACACCTCGATCGGACCCATGACCACGAGCACCATCAGGCACGCGAACAGCAACGTCCACAGCAGCCACGGGGTTCGCACGGTGAACGCGAAACCTTCGCGAAGATCAGCGAACACGTTCGAGTGGGCCTCCGGTGTCGACGACTCCGGCGGGGACACCGGCAGGGGCCGCACGAACAGCAGCAGGACCATCGACGCGGCGAAGGAGGCGCACACGACGAAGGCGCCCGTGGGCGGCACGAACGCACCGACCACCATGCCCGCCACGGCGGGGCCCAGCGCCTGCTGCAGCGTCGGCCGCAACGCGCCTTCGAGCCCGTTCGCGGCGAGCAACTCCTCCGCGGGCAGCACGCTGGGCAGATAGGCGCTGTACGCCGGGAAGAAGAAGGCGCCGCCGGCGCCGAGCACGACGGACGCGACGGCCATGTGCCACAGGTCGAGCACGCCGGTCGTTCCGAGCGCGGCGACCACCGCGACCGCGACCAGGCTCGCGCCCTGGACCGTCACCAGGATCGCGCGTTTGGAAAGGCGGTCCGCTGCGACACCACCGACGAGCGCGAACGCGATCAGGCCGCCGCTGAAGCACGCCGCGACCGCGGACAGCGCGGTCGGTGAATCCGCAAGCGCCAGAACCTGAAAGACCATCACCACGGTCCACATGCCGCTGCCGAACAACGACAACGCGACCGCCGCGATCAACAGCCGGTAGTCGCGGCGGCGCAGCGGGGCGAACGCACGCAGGCGCCGTGCGTCCACGGTCGTCGATTCGAGGGAAGTCACGAATACCAGGCTCCCACCGAGGACGGGTCCCGAGCCACGCATTTTCCGCCCGGCCCCTCCTCCCCTCGGCCCGGTCACCGGTACGGGACACACGCCGCGGCGTCTCGTGCAAGGATGCGGTTCGTCACGCACGTCGAGTCCACGGCAGGGAGACGCCATGCAGCACTCCGAGTCCTCGTTCACCGGCGGGTCCGCGACGCGGATCGTCTACGACATCTGGTCGCCCGACGGCGATCCCCGCGGCGTCCTGGTGTTGTGCCACGGCCTCGGCGAGCATGCCCGGCGGTACGACCATGTCGCCGAGCGGCTCACCGAGATCGGGCTCGTCGTCTATGCCCCGGACCATCGCGGTCACGGACGGTCCGGCGGCAAGCGTCTGCACCTGCGGGACATGTCCGAGTACACCGACGACATCGCCCGGCTGTTCGCCATCGCCGACGAGGCACATCCCGGGCTGCCCCGGTTCCTGCTCGGGCACTCGATGGGCGGTGCGATCGCCCTGAGCTATGCGCTCGACCATCCGGGGGAACTGGCGGCGCTGGCGCTGTCCGGTCCCGCAGTCGTCGTCACCGCGGGCACGCCCGGGGTGGTCGTCGAGGCCGGCAAACTGATCGGCCGGTTCCTGCCGGACCTGCCGGTACAGAAACTCGACAGCAAGCACGTGTCCCGCGACCCGGCGGTCGTCGCCGCGTACGAGGCGGATCCGCTCGTGCACCACGGCCTGGTGCCCGCGGGCGTCGTCCGTGCCCTCGTACTCAGCGAGCAGTCGTATCCGAAGCGCCTGCCGTCGCTGACCGTGCCGGTGCTGCTGCAGCACGGCACCGAGGACAAGCTCACCGATCCGTCGGGCAGCCGGTTGGTCGCGGACCTGGCCGGCTCGGACGACGTCACGCTGAAGATGTACGACGGCCTGTACCACGAGGTCTTCAACGAGTACGAGAAGGAGAAGGTCCTCGACGACCTCACCGAATGGCTGAAACCGCGCCTGGCGGCGTAGCCGCCGGTGTGCCTTTCTGGCGGTGGGAGCCGCCACAAAGACACACGGGCGGCGCAGCCGCACCTACGCGGTGCGGCTGCTTCCCTCGGTGGCATCGGTGGCGACGGACCGGCGCGCGAAGTCGATGCTGAGGTCGAGCAGCGCGCGGGCCTCCGGCAACGTCTGACCGATCACCGGGAACGCGTGGACCTGACCTGCCCAGATGTGGGTTTCGATCGGACGCCCGGTCCGTTCGATCGCCTCGGTGACGATCTCGGCGTCGGGCCGGGTGATCTCGTATTCGGCGACGGAGAAGAACACCGGCGGGAACAGGGTGGGATCGGCGTCGACCGGTGACTGGGCGCCCTCGATGTGGTCCGGACCGTCGAGCCACTTGTCGCGCAGCTTCTCGAGCTGGCGCATCGGCAGGTACGCGTCGCGCTTCATGTAGTCGGGGTCGTGGGATTCGAGGTTCAGGTTGAGCAGCGGCGAGAATCCGATGACGGCGGCCGGTCGTGTCATGCCGCGCAGCGCCGCGATCTCCGCGACCTTCATCGCCAGGTAACCGCCGGCGGAGTCACCGGCGACGATGACGCGGTTCGGGTCCTCGGCGACCGAAAGAACCGCGGTGTACGCGGCCATCGCATCCATCACGGACGTGCCGATCGATCCGTCCGGCAGCTGCCGGTAGGCGGCGGAGTAGACGGGCACGCCCGCCTTGGCGGCGAGCAGCGAACACACCGTGCGGTGCGTCGCGAGTCCGCAGAACACGAATGCACCGCCGTGAAAGTACAGGATCGTCGCGCCGGCGAGGGAGTCGGTGGCGGGACGCGGCGGCTCGATCCGTTCGCTGGGCACTCCGCCGAGCGTCACCGGGTCGATGTCGACGCCACGCGGCCGGGGCAGCAGCTTGTCGACCTGCCGGTCGAGCCTGCTCAATACGGAGATACCGCGGTCGGTGGCGGGCCACCAGGTCATGATCGGCTTGATGAAGATCCGGGCGAACCAGAAGATCAGCCAGGCCTTCACGCTGATCGACCAGTGCCAGACCGTCGCTCCGTGGGTGCGCATGTACGCCACGATAAGTCGGGTACGACAGCTCCGGCGACGTACTGTCGCTCACAGAGCCACCCCCGGCGTCGCCCGGATCATCAGCTGTGCAGGCGGATCGGATCCGGCGACAGCAACGGAATCAGCAGTTCGTCGTCGGTGAGTGCACCGTGCTGGCCGGGCATCCGCGCCATGACGAGCTCCCCGTCGGTGCGGATCACCGACGATTCGCCGCGCCCGATCGCGACGATGTCGCCGACGCGGCTCGCCGCGTCCGGGGACGGTTCCGGCCCGAAGAGTCCGGCGGCGAGCACGTCGTCGCGGGTGCCGACCCACATCTCGTCGCCCAGTTCGTTGCGCCAGCGTTCGAGGACCGCGTCGGGCCGTTCGGTATGGACGTGGCGGCAGCGGGGTTCCCCGGCGATGTAGGTGACGTCCTCGGACAGACCATCGCAGTGGTCGTAGTCGAAGCGCCGGCCCCGGGTGGTGTCGACCATTCCGTGGTCGGCGGTGACGACGAGTCGTGTTCCGTCCGGTAGCGCGTCGGCGAGTTGTTCGACGAACCTGTCGACGACGGTGAGCTGCGCGAGCCACGCCGGGGACTCCGGACCGTAGAGATGGCCGAGGGTGTCGACCTCACCGAGATAGCCGTAGACGAGGGTGCGTTCGGCGGAACCGACGGCGGTGACGATCCGGGCGAGCAGATCGCCGTAGGCGGAGACACCGACGAACCTGCCGCCGCGCAGCACGGCCCGTGTCAGTCCGCTGCCTTCGAATGTCCGCGGGACCACGGTGGTGACGGCGATACCGCCCCGCTCCGCGCGTTCGAACACGGTCGGGTGCGCCTGCACGAGTTCGGGGACGAGCTGGGTGCGCTGGTCGATCGCGGTGCCGGCGAGTGTCCAGCGCAACCAGTTGAACGGGCTGCGGATCTCGCGCAGGTACGCCTGGTATCCGGTGACGCCGTGCCGCCCCGACGGCAGACCGGTTCCCAGCGACGCGAGGCTCACCGCGGTGGTCGTCGGGAATCCCGCGCGGATCGGCTCCCCCGTCATCCCGGTCAGGAACGGTGCGGCACTGCTGTTGCGTTGCAGCAGATTCCAGCCCATTCCGTCGACGAGCAGCACGACGGTCCGGGCGCACTCGGTCAGTTCGAGCCGGTTGCGTTCCCCGGCCACGCCCGCGGATGCGAGCACCGACGGCAGCAGATCCGCGAGGGTCGGCTGTTCGTAGACGTCTCGGAGCGGCAGACTCATACCCCGAGTATGGACCGTCGACGCGTGTTTACTCCTTGATGTCCGATCCGTGCCTGGTCAACGGCATGATTTCGATCTTCATGAAGGGGAACAGCGGAAGGTTCCACAGGATCTCGTGCAGTTCGTCCGCCGAGTCCACGTCGAAGATGCTGATGTTGCTGTACTGGCCGACGATGCGCCAGATGTGCGGCCACTTGCCCTTGCGCTGCAGTTCCTGGCTGTACGCCTTCTCCTTCGCGATGGTGTCGGCGCGGACCTCGGGGTCGAGGTCGCGGGGGATGTCGACGTCCATGCGAACGTGGAACAGCGCCATGGTCGATTCTCCTGATCCGGGCTTGTCTGATCTTGGTCTGGTCGGTCTGGTCAGTCGCGGGCGAGGTGCTTGACGACGTCCATGTCGAGTTCGACGCCGAGGCCGGGGCCCTGCGGGAGGTGCACCTGGCCGTCGGAGTAGTCGAGCGGCGTCTGCAGCAACTCGACGGCGAACAACTGCGGACCGAACAGTTCGGACCCGTAGTCGATGCCGGGTTCGGCGCACGCGAAGTGGACGGACGCGGCGGTGCCGATCGGACCTTCGATCGAGGTGGCGCCGTGGCAGCGGAGCCCGGCGGCCTTCGCAACCGCGACGACCTGCTTGCTGCGTTGCAGCCCACCACATTTCGTCGTCTTGAGTGCGATGACGTCGGCGGCGCCGCGCTTGGCCACTTCGTATGCGTCGTGCGGGGTCTGCACGGATTCGTCGGCCATGACCGGCGCTGCAACCCTCCGGTTGATCTCGGCGAGAACGTCGAGTTGCTCTGCGGGGGTGGGCTGTTCGATGAGCTCGACCCCACCGTCGACCAGTTCCGGCACGTGACGCAATGCGGTGAAGCGGTCCCATCGGGCATTGACGTCGATGCTGAATCCGACCTTGCCGTCGAACGCCTCGACGACCTTGACCACGCGTTCGGTGTCGACCGCCGGATCGAGCGCACCCATCTTGAGCTTGAAGGAGAAGTTCAGGCGCTGCTCCATCTTGTGGGTGACCTCCTCGACGATCTCCTCGAGGGGAGCGGCACCGAGAGCCCACCGCACGTCGACGCCGGTGCGGAACGCACCGCCGAGCAGCGTGTGCACCGGGACGCCGAGACTGCGCGCCCACGCGTCGTGCAACGCGACGTCGACAGCGGCCTTCGCGAATCGCGCGTTGGCGACGATGCGTTCGAGATCGACCATGATGCCGGTGATGTCGTCGACGCCGCGGCCGGTGATGTACGGGCCGATGTAGCGGTCGACGATGGCCTTCATCGTCTCGACCGATTCGCCTCCCCACCACGGTCCGCCGGGCACGACGCCTTCGCCGTAGCCGGTGACGCCGCCGGCGGTGGTGACGGCGACGAGCAGGATCGGCTGCGCCTCGGCGGTCGTGGTCGCGAACTTGTGGGGGCGGATCAGCGGGACGTCGAGAATCGTGGTCTCGACGGAGACGATCTTCAGGTCCGTGTCGGACATCGAGGGAACTCGCATTCGGGTCGGTTGCCGGTGGACTCGCGCTCGTGCGTGGTTTCGGTAGGGGGTGCTACCGAAACCACGCACGAGGGGCGGGGGCCGGTCAGGCCTCGGGGTCGAGCGCGAAGTTGTAGGTCACCTCGGCGACACCGTCGGCATTCGGCTTCGGGTCCAGGATGAGCTCCGGCTTCGTCGCGGAGGCGACGTCGCTGTCGACCCAGTCGCCACCCTTGAAGTAGAGCTGGGTGGTGATCGAGCGGTGTCCGGCACCCTTGACCATCAGGTGGAGGTGCGCCGGGCGCCACGGGTGGCCGCCGTAGGAGTTGATGAACCAACCGGTCGGTCCGTCGGCCGGGATCTGGTACGGCGCGGGCTTGAGCGTGGTGATCTCGAAGTAGCCCTCGTCGTCGCAGACGATCGTGCCGCGCAGGTTCCACTCGGGAATGCCGGGAGCGAACTGGGAGTAGAAGCCGTCCTCGTCGGCGTGCCACAGTTCCACCGTGGCGCCGGGCAGACCCTTGCCGTCGAGGTCGGTGACCTGCCCCTTGAAGATCAGAGACGGTGCCGCAGCATCCTTCTCACGCATCGGCATCGTGCACTTGGACGGGAGCTTCGGCGAGTTCTCGACGTAGTACGGGCCTTCGATGCTGCCCTTGGTGCCCGCGTAGTTGTTGCGCTCGTAGTGCACGGCCTCGACCTCGTGCTCGAGGTACACGTCGAGCCACAGCGGCCATTCGCCGTACTCGCCGACGTCGATGAGCCACTGCTTGAGGACGCGGTACTCGTCGTAGGTCACCTGGTGCTTGTGAACGACGTCGGTGAGGGCCTTCAGCACATCCTGGATGATCGCGCCGGCGCGCTCGACCGAGGTGTCGGACGTGACGCGCTCGCCCTTGAACTTGTCGGTGGCGGCATTGCCCGAGCCGAAGGCGGTGGGGTTCTCCGTGGTGGTCATGGACACTCCTCGTGAGGTCGAACTGGTCTGACGCGACAGTCGCGAAAGTTGTTGGGGGGCTTTGCAGGGGGCTGGCCTGTGGCCCGAGGCGAAATACGCTCTGCGTACAACGGCGCGCACTGCGTACGTTGGATACTGTGCGCGCTGTCACATCGGTTGTCAACCACATGTCGAGACACATCCCGCAAATCCGCAGGTGAGTGGAGTCGATGCCTAGCTGAAACCAGGTAGATGCCCGAGGTACCGTCGGCCCCCACTCCCACCGGCGCCGAACTCGCCAGTGCCACAGTGCTGTCCCCACCCTGCCGCCCCGGGATCCGGTCGACCCTGCGAAAGCCGGTCCATGTCAACGACACCGGTGTCCGGCGGGTACCGACCTCACGCAGTGTCGGAAGTCCCGGTCGAGACCGTTGCTCCGCACCTGATCGAACCCTCGGTTCGCACAACCGAATCCGACCCGGGGCCGGCCCCGGCCTGCAACGACTCGCTCAGGAACGCAGCGTCTCGGACGGCGCGACGCCGTACTTGCGCCGGTAGGCGGCGGCGAACCGGCCCGTATGGGTGATACCCCACTTGAGTGCGACGTCGGTGACGCAGACATCGCCCCGATCGGCTTCGGAAAGCTCCGCGTGGATGCGCTCGAGGCGCAGGTCGAGCAGGTATTCGCGGGGGCAGACCCCGACGTACTCGCGGAAGCCCTCCTGCAGCCGGCGGACGCTGACCCCGGCGACCTCTGCCATGTCGGCGCTGGTCCAGGCCAGTGACGGATCCTCGTGCAACCGGTCCAGAACCCGCTTGATGATGCGCGGCCGCGCGACCGCGCCGGGGTCGGTCTCCTGCATGACAGCGAGGACGAACGCCGAGATGATCGCCCCGGACAACTGGTCGGCGACCAGCGGATTGTTCCAGGGTGAGGCGCCCGATTCGAGGTTTCCGACCATCGCCCCGAGCATCGACAACCAGTTCTTCCCGGCCTCGGTCGTCAGGTCCGCCTGCGGAGGCAGCTGCAGTCCCGGCCGCCCGAAAACCCGGGCCATCTCCCGGTGCAGGTAGTCCCGTTCGAGCTTGACCCCGACGATCTCGCAGTCCGCCGTCCACCGCGTGATCGCCGCCGCGGTGTCAGGACGGAAAACCGTGGCGTAACCGTGCGGGGAGACGACCTCCCGCCCCTCGCTCACCGACTCTATCTGCCCAGCTAGAGGGATGTTTACGGCGTAGGCACCGGGGTGATCGGACTCGAGCGACACCTCGGCGCCCCAGCCGACGCGGGCGAGCCGTAACGGACCGAGATCGACCTTCCGCAACGTCACCTGCGGGGCGGTGACGGCATCGGACGGACGCAGCGAATGCGGGAAGTAGGCGTCGGACACCACTACTTCCGCTTCATCCCAATTGTCGGGAATCTGCACGTCATCGGTGCGCATTCACCCTCCTCGGCTCACGTTTCGGGGCTTTGGTCCCAGTGTGACCGGCAACACTACCTCCTGCAAACAAGGTCGCCGGTCACTTCGCCGCGCAAGGTGGATAGTCGCCGCGCTCAGCGGATCGCGCACCCCCTTCCGCTCGGAATATGGTCTGGATCACACCACGACGGATCGACCGGAAGGGCCTCCGAGATGGACCAGCGAGAGCTTCGAAACATCTTCGGGCAGTTTGCAAGTGGCGTCACCGTCATCACCTGCAACAACCACGAGGGCACCCCGCACGGGGCCACCGTCACCGCATTCACCGCGGTTTCGCTCGAACCGCGACTGTGCCAAGTGACCCTGACGCGCACTTCGAAGGCGTGCCGCTTCCTGTCCGGTGCGCCGTTCGCGGTGAACATCCTCGCCGACGACCAGATCGACACCGCCATGCACTTCGCGGGACGTCCCCAGTCCCCCGAACCCGTGTGGGAGCAGGGCCCGACTGCCCCGATCCTCGCCGGCACCGCAGCCACCTTGTCGTGCGTGCCGTGGCGCGAATACGACGGCGGCGACCACATCATCTACATCGGCGAGATCGTCGACGCCACCGCCCGCGCCGACGCACAACCGCTTCTCTTCTACCGCAGCACATTCCACGACCTCGGCAGACCCAGCGCGTCCGCCGCATGGAACGGATCGCTCGACGACCCGCACAGCGGATGGTTCGACGCATCCACCCGCTTCACGCCCATGCGCATCGCCGTCCCCACGGCGTGACCCCCGTACTTCTTCATCACCTTCCCCGTCACCAGGAGAAATGACATGACCACGACCGAGCCCCGCCCCACCGAGACGGTCGACCGATCCAAGGTCAACGTCGCCGCCGACTGCGCGGCCAACCAGCAGCAGAACTTCACGAGCCGCCCGATGACGGGGGACGAGTACATCGAGTCGATCAAGGACGGTCGCGAGATCTACCTGCACGGAGAGCGGGTGAAGAACTACACCGAGCATCCGGCCTTCCGCAATTCGATCCGCATGACGGCCCGCCTGTACGACGCGCTGCACACCGGCGAGCACGTGGACAAGCTCACCACCCCCACCGACACCGGCAACGGCGGCGTCACCATGCCGTTCTTCCGTACCCCCAAGTCCGCGGACGACCTGCGCGCCGACCGCGACGCCATCGCCACCTGGGCCCGCCTGACCTACGGCTGGATGGGCCGCAGCCCCGACTACAAGGCCTCATTCCTCGGCACCCTCGGCGCCAACGACGAGTTCTATTCACCGTTCCAGGACAACGCGAAGCGCTGGTACCGGGAATCGCAGGAGAAGGTCCTGTACTGGAACCACGCGATCATCAACCCGCCGGTGGACCGGTCGCTGCCGCCGGACGAGGTCGGCGACGTGTTCATGAAGGTCGAGAAGGAGACCGACGCCGGTCTCATCGTCTCGGGCGCCAAGGTCGTCGCGACCGGCTCGGCGATCACGAACTACAACTTCATCGCCCACTACGGCCTGCCGATCAAGAAGAAGGAATTCGCGCTGATCTGCACGGTGCCGATGGACGCCCCCGGCATCAAGCTCATCTCCCGTGCGTCGTACTCGCAGAACGCCAACGTCGTCGGCTCGCCGTTCGACTACCCGCTCTCCTCGCGCATGGACGAGAACGACGCCATCTTCATCTTCGACAAGGTGCTCGTGCCCTGGGAGAACGTCTTCATGTACGGGGACGTCGAGAAGATCAACAACTTCCTCGGCGGGTCCGGCTTCCTCCAGCGCTTCACCCTGCAGGGCTGCACCCGCCTCGCGGTCAAGCTCGACTTCATCGCCGGTCTGCTCATGAAGGCCCTCGACGCCACCGGCGCCGGCGGATTCCGCGGCGTGCAGACCCGCGTCGGTGAGGTCATTGGCTGGCGAAACCTGTTCTGGTCGCTGAGCGATGCGATGGTCAACAACCCCGAGCCGTGGATCGGTGACACCGTCACCCCGAAGCTCGAATACGGTCTGACCTACCGGATGTTCGCGATGCAGGGCTACCCGCGGATCAAGGAGATCATCGAGCAGGACGTCGCGTCCGGCCTGATCTACCTGCCGTCCTCGGCCGCCGACTTCCAGAACCCGGACGTCCGGCCCTACCTGGACAAGTACGTCCGCGGCTCGGACGGCATCACGGCCGTCGACCGGGTCAAGGTCATGAAGGCACTGTGGGATTCGATCGGATCCGAGTTCGGTGGCCGCCACGAACTGTACGAGCGGAACTACGCCGGCAACCACGAGAACGTCAAGGCCGAGCTGCTGTTCGCCGCCGAGGGACGCGGTGACGTCGCCTCCATGAAGGGCTTCGCCGAGCAGTTCATGAGCGAGTACGACCTCGACGGCTGGACGGTTCCGGACCTCATCGGAAACGCCGACGTCAGCGCCTTCTACAAGAAGTAACCCAGACTGCCGCGCGCGGGCAGCAGTGCCCCTACCTGCCCGCGCGCGGTATCGAACCACCACCTCGCGAAGGAGCGCCCGATGTTCCTGGCACAGCCGGATTCCCGACCCCCCTGCATCCCGGAATTCGATGTAGCCGTCGTCGGGCGCTCCTTCGCCTCCCTTCGCGCAGCGATCCGCCTGCGCAACGAGCTCCACCTCTCGGTCCTCGAAATCGACACCGCCACATCGGCTTCGTACGACGAGATCGACAACCGGTGGGACATCCGGTGCGACCGCGAGGTCGTCGCCCACGCCAAGTTCGTCGTCGACGGCGACGGGCACGTGCCACTGAAAGGCCGCGACGGCAACGCATTCGAGGCATCCGACCTCACCGCGTACGGATTCCCCAACCTGTTCCGTCCGGTCCACACGACCCGCACCGACAGCGTCGGATACACGGTCCGGTGCATCGGTCACATGCGGACGCACGGCCACGACTACGTCGAGCGACGCCTGCACACCCCGATCGCCGACGACGACTATCCCGAACTGTCCTTCGACCGTCCCGTCCCGCCCATGTGGGTCGGATAGCACCGCACCCACCTCCCCGCAAGACAGCCGCACACGTCCTGAACGTGTGCGGCTGTCTTTGTGTGCGCAGACACCCGCCGGCGTGGCCGTGTCCAGGGCCTTTCGGCATCACCGCCGGGGGTCCTAGGCACCCCTAGGCATTTCCCCGGTGTGACCGGAGACACAGGGTGGCATCGTAGAGGCATCACGGCGCAGATCCAGCCCACCGAGGATCCGAGCCGGAACCCCCGGACCGATCCCCGCATCGCCATTCCCCCGGTACGACGCCACATTGGAGTTCCCCATGACCGACACCATCGACCACGTGCGTTCCCACCTCGACGACGCCCTCGTCGAGGACGCTGCGAACGGCCGCTACCAGGTGCGGCGCGACATCTTCACCGACGAAGAGATCTTCGAGATGGAGATGAAGCACATCTTCGAGGGCAACTGGGTGTACCTCGCGCACGAGAGTCAGGTGCCCAACGCCGGGGACTACTTCACCACCTACATCGGCCGCCAGCCCGTCGTCATCACCCGCGACAAGGACGGCGAACTGCACTGCCTCATCAATGCGTGCAGCCACCGCGGCGCGATGCTGTGCCGGCGCAAGACCGACAACCGGACCACGTTCACGTGCCCGTTCCACGGCTGGACGTTCCGCAACAACGGCAAGCTGCTCAAGGTCAAGGATCCCCGCGACGCCGGCTACCCGGAACAGTTCAACACCGACGGCAGCCACGACCTGACCCGTGTCGCCCGCTTCGGCAACTACCGCGGATTCCTGTTCGGCAGCCTCAACCCCGACGTCGACTCCCTCGAGGACCACCTCGGCGACACCACCAAGATCATCGACATGGTCGTGGACCAGTCCCCCGAGGGACTCGAGGTGCTGCGCGGCGCGTCCACCTACACCTACGACGGCAACTGGAAACTGCAGGCGGAGAACGGCGCCGACGGCTACCACGTGTCCGCGACGCACTGGAACTACGCGGCCACCACCGCCCGTCGCACGGCCGGGGAATCGGCCAACGAGACCCGGGCGATGGACGCCGGCACGTGGGGTAAGCAGGGCGGCGGCTACCACTCGTTCGAGAACGGCCACCTGCTGCTGTGGATGTGGTGGGGCAACCCGCAGGACCGCCCCCTCTACCCGCGCAAGGACGAGCTCGCCGCCGAGTTCGGGGAGAAGAAGGCCGAATTCATGGTCGGCGCGTCACGCAACCTGTGCCTGTACCCGAACGTGTATCTGATGGACCAGTTCTCGTCGCAGATCCGCCACTTCCGGCCGATCGCGGTGGACAAGACCGAGGTGACGATCTACTGCATCGCCCCCAAGGGTGAGTCCGCCGAGTCCCGCGCCAACCGGATCCGCCAGTACGAGGACTTCTTCAACGCGACGGGCATGGCGACCCCGGACGATCTCGAGGAGTTCCGGTCCTGCCAGAAGACCTACCTCGCGACCGCAGCACCGTGGAACGACATGAGCCGCGGCGCCACGCACGTGCTCAACGGCCCGGATCAGGTCGCGAAGGACCTGGGCATGACCAACGTGCTGTCGAGCGGCGTGAAGACCGAGGACGAGGGCCTCTACCCGATCCAGCACAGGTACTGGCTCGAGACGATGCGCAAGGCCGCCGAGGCCGAAGCCCGGTCCACCGCCGCGAACGAGCGCTGAGGGAAACGAAACAATGACCATTGCAACAGAATTGACGCAGACCGCGATCGAGCAGTTCCTCTACAAGGAAGCACGGTTGCTCGACGACCGCGAGTTCGAGAAGTGGCTCGAGTGCTACCACCCGCAGGCCGAGTACTGGATGCCCGCGTGGGACGACAACGGTGAACTCACCGAGGACCCGCAGCGCGAGATCTCGCTCGTGTACTACCCGAACCGCGGCGGGCTCGAGGACCGGGTGTTCCGCATCCGCACCGACCGCTCGTCGGCGACGTCGCTGCCCGAGCCCCGCACGGGCCACAACATCACCAACGTCGAGATCCTCGAGCGCCGCGGCACCGAGATCGACCTGCGCCACAACTGGTTCTCGCTGTACTACCGCTACAACACGACCGACACGTACTTCGGCACGAGCTTCGTCACCCTCGACGTGTCCGGACCCGAGCCGGTGATCCGGAAGAAGAAGATCGTCCTGAAGAACGACTACATCCACCACATCGTGGACGTCTACGTCGTCTGATCACCCCGATTCACGAAAGAAGGCACATGCCATGAGCTTTCAAGTGGCACTGAGCTTCGAGGACGGGGTCACCCGCTTCGTCAAGTGCGGCCCGAACGAGACGGTCGCGGACGCGTCGTACAAGGCGCGCATCAACATTCCCCTCGACTGCCGGGACGGCGCGTGCGGCACCTGCAAGGCGCTGTGCGAGTCCGGTAGCTACGACGGCGGCGACTACATCGAGGAAGCGCTGACCGACGACGAGGCCGAGCAGGGCTACTGCCTGCCCTGCCAGATGACACCGGAATCCGACCTGGTGCTGCAGATCGCGACGACCTCCGACGTCGCGAAGACCGCCGCCACGACGTACTCGGCGACGATCACCGACATCCGCCGGTTCTCGGACAGCACGATCGGTTTCAGTGTCGAGATCCCGAACCGCGACGATTTGGTGTTCCTGCCCGGCCAGTACGTGAACATCACGGTGCCCGGCACCGACCAGAGCCGCTCGTACTCGTTCAGCACCGGCCCGAACGACGAGCACCTGTCGTTCCTGGTCAAGATCACCGAAGGCGGACTGATGTCGGAATACCTGCGCGATCGCGCGCAGGTCGGCGACACCCTCGAGTTCACCGGACCGCTCGGCAGCTTCTTCCTGCGCGAACGCAAGCGCCCCGCGCTGCTGCTCGCCGGCGGCACCGGTCTGGCCCCGATCCTCGCGATCTTGGCGACGATGCAGGAACAGGGCAGCGACCTGCCCGTGCACCTGATCTACGGTGGCACCTTCGACCGCGACATCGTCGAACTCGACACCCTCGAGGGGTACACGAAGTCGCTGCCGAACTTCAGCTTCGACTACTGCGTCGCGGATCCCGACTCGGCAGCACCGAACAAGGGGTACGTCACCTCGTTGTTCGAGCCGAAGCATCTCAACGACGGCGACGTCGACGTGTACCTGTGCGGCCCGCCGCCGATGGTCGAGGCGGTGCGCACCCACTTCGGGAACGAGGGCGTCACCCCCGCCAACTTCTACTTCGAGAAGTTCAACAATTCCGCGGCCGGTTCCGACCAAGGTGCCGTGCAGGTCACCGAGCCCACCGACGCCGAGCGTGCCGCGGCCGAGAAGGCCTCCGCCGAAACCGGTCTGCCCGTCTCGCTCGGAGCCGCGAACCCCACCGTGGCGGACAACTACGAGATCGGCGAGGAGCACCCGCCCGTCGCGGAGTCCGATGCCCAGTTCGACGCCCGCATGGCACTCGAACTCGGCGCGCTCGAACTGACGATCGGCCGGCTCACCGACGCCCAGCTCGCCGAGTTCCGCTTCCTGGCCGAGGCATCGACCGCATCGATCGAACGCGACCGGTTCACGGACGCCGCCGCGTTCACCGACACCAACGCGGCGTTCCACGAATTCCTGTTCCGCTGCTGCGGCAACCCGGTGCTGCTCGAGGCGTACAACCGGCTCGAGGTCACCCAGCTGATGCGCCGCGTGCTGCGCACCGCGCAGTGGGTGGACGAGCAGGTCCCCCACGACCACCTGAAGATCGTCAAGGCGTTCGAACGCGGAAACCGTGCCGCGGCACGCGATCTCATCGTCTCCCACGCCCAGCACGCGAAGGAGACCATGCGTCGCGCCATCGAGGACCACGAGAAGGCGGAAATCGCATGAGCCCCCGCGTCTTTCCCGGACGGTTCGACGACCGCGCGGTCGTCGTGACCGGTGCCGCACAGGGCATCGGATGCGCGGTCGCGACGCGGATCGCGGCCGAGGGCGGCGACGTCGTCCTGATCGACCGCGCCGAACTCGTCCACGACGTCGCGAAGGAACTGCGGGAGAACGGCGCCCGCGCGCATTCCGTGACCGCCGACCTCGAAACGTTCGAGGGCGCACAGGCCGCGATCGACGAGGCGCGACAGCAGTACGGGCGCATCGACGTGCTGATCAACAACGTCGGCGGCACCATCTGGGCCAAGCCGTACGAGCACTACACGCCCGAGCAGATCCAGGCCGAGGTGCAGCGCTCGTTGTTCCCCACGCTGTGGACGTGCCGGGCGGTCCTGCCGCACCTGATCACGCAGAACTCCGGCACGATCGTCAACGTCTCGTCGGTCGCGACCCGCGGCGTCAACCGTGTCCCGTACGCGGCGGCCAAGGGCGGGGTCAACGCGATCACCGCGGCGCTGGCACTCGAGGTCGCGCAGTACGGGATCCGGGTGGTCGCGACCGCACCGGGTGGCACCGACGCCCCGGCCCGCCGGGTCGCGCGCGGACCGGCAGCGCAGACCGACCAGGAGAAGACCTGGTACCAGCAGATCGTCGACCAGACCGTCGACTCGTCGCTGCTCAAACGGTACGGCACGCTCGACGAGCAGGCCGCCGCCATCACGTTCATGGCATCGGAGGAAGCCTCGTACATCACCGGCACGGTTCTGCCCGTCGCCGGCGGCGATCTGGGCTAGCCCGCCGCCCCGGGCCTCACCGACAGGGCCATCTCCGGCCCCGACGGTGAGGCCCGTTTTTCTCTCCCGATTGTTTTGTGACAGCCCTCACCAACTGGAGTGATCATGACCCAGCCCACAGAATGGGCGAGTGCGCGGCACCGCCGTTCCGTCCTCTGGATCGTCGCGCTGGCGACGCTCGCGATCGTCTTCGACGGCTACGACCTGGTCGTCTACGGCACCATCCTGCCCACACTGATGGCCGACCCGGGCCAGCTCGGGCACATCTCCGCCGAGCAGGGCGGTGCGCTCGGCTCGTACGCACTGGTCGGCGTCATGGTCGGCGCGCTGGTCACCGGCGCTTTCGGTGACCGCGTCGGGCGGCGGAAGATGATGCTCCTGCACATCGTCTGGTTCTCCGTCGGCATGGCCGCCGCGGCACTGTCGACGAACCTCGCGATGTTCGGCGCGCTGCGGTTCTTCACCGGCATCGGCGTCGGAGGGCTCGTGGCCACCGCCGGTGCCGTCGTCGCCGAGTTCGCACCGGCAGGCAAACGCAATCTCTACAACGCGATCGTGTACAGCGGCGTCCCCGCCGGCGGTGTCCTCGCGTCCCTGCTGGCGATCGTGTTGCGCGACGCGATCGGCTGGCGTGGCCTGTTCCTGATCGGCGCGCTGCCGCTGGTGATCCTGCTGCCCCTCGCCTTGGCGAAACTCCCCGAGTCGCCGCAGTGGCTGATCTCGCGCGGTCGCACCGACGACGCCGCCGCGGTCTGGTACAAGTTCGACATCCCGGTGCCCGCACCCTCGGCGCCGACCGCCGAGAAGGCCGGTTTCGCTGCGCTCGCCACCCGTCGGTATGCCTGGGGAACAACACTTCTCGGACTGATGAGCTTCTCCGGACTGCTGCTCACCTACGGGCTGAACACCTGGCTTCCGAAGATCATGGCGGACGCCGGGTACAACGCGAAGGGCTCGCTCGCGTTCCTGCTCGTCCTCAACGGCGGCGCGATCATCGGCGGCGTGCTCGCCTCCCGGATCGCCGACGGGCGCGGACCCCAGCCCGTCGTCGTCACCACTTTCGGTCTCGCCGCCCTCGCCCTGGTGCTGCTCACCTTCGGGTTCCCGCTGCCGGTGCTCCTCGCCGCGGTCGCGATCGCCGGTGTCGGCACGATCGGCACCCAGGTCCTCGTCTACGGTTTCGTGTCCAACTACTACGAGACCCGGGCCCGGGCCGCGGGCGTCGCATGGTGCGCCGGGTTCGGCCGCCTCGGTGGGATCGTCGGACCGATCATCGGCGGCGTGCTCATCGGTGCAGGTCTGAGCAACAACGTCAACTTCTACATCTTCGCCGGAATCGCACTCGCCGGTGCGGTCGTCACCTTCTTCGTGCCGCCCCGTCCGACCGCCCCGAACACCGAACCGGAGCCTGCGGTCGCGGCTACCGTGGATGTGTGACGGGATCTTCCATGCTGGTCGGACGTACCCGCGAGCTCGCAGAGCTCGAACGGATCCTCGACGAGGCGCGAACCGGTACCCCCGGGCTCGCCCTCGTCGAGGGTCCGCCCGGTATCGGAAAGACCACCCTGGTAAGAACTTTCGCCGAATCGCTGTCCGGCTGGACGGTTCTCGGTGCGACCTGCGCAGAGTGGGAGTCACACCGGGAGTGGTCCGTCGCCGAACAGCTGCTGCAGGCGCCGGTGACGGCGACGGAGCCCGTCGACGTCGCTCACGGGATCCTCGCCGGCCTGACCGGCCCCACGGTGATCGTCGTCGACGACGCGCATCGGTCCGATCCCGCGTCGCTGCAGGCGCTGTCGTCGTTGATCCGCCGCGCCCACGGGGACCCGCTGTGCATGATGTGGCTGGTCCCCGACGTCCTGCCCGAGACCGTCGATGAGGAGGTCGCCCGCATCCTCGACATGCATCGCAGCGTCACAGTCCACGTCGGCCCGCTCTCGCCCTCGGACATCGCCCAACTGGCTCTCACACGTGCCGGTGTCGATCTGTCCGCATGGACGGCGCGACGCCTGTACGAACACACCCTCGGAAGTCCCCTGCCGACCCTGCAGGTCATCGACGAGATGCCCCGATCACAGTGGCAGCACTGGCAGGACCGGTTCCCGGCGCCGAAGCAACATGCCGCGACGGTGCGCCGGAGGCTCGCCGGCTGTTCGGAAGAAACTCGCCTGCTCGTCGAATCGGCGGCGATCCTCGGTACCGACAGCTCCCTCGCGCATGCCGCGTCACTCGCCGAACTGGACGACCCGACGACCGCCCTCGACGACGCCCACACGGCCGGGTTGCTCACGATGCGGGAACAACGCGGTGTCGTCACGCTGTCGTTTCCGGACCCGATGACCCGAGCAGCCGTGGTCGACGGGCTCGGCCCGGCGCGACGGCAGGAACTGCACGCCCGGGCAGCGGAGATCGTCGACGACGAGGGCGCCTCCCTGCTCCATCTGGTGTCCGCCACTCACCGGTCCGATGCCGGCCTCGCCGACCGCCTCGATCGGTACGCGCAGGCGCGCGCGTCGGACGGAGCGTGGTCGGATGCGGCCGAGGCCCTCATCATCTCGAGCCGGATCACCCCGGACCGGGAGTTGCGGACCGAACGCCTGATCCGCGGAGTCGACGCACTCACCGGTGCCGCCGACCTCCCGCAGGCGCTGACGTTCGTCCCCGAAATCGAAAGCGCCCCTGGTGGTCCCATGCGTGACGCCGTGCTCGGGTACCTGGCCATCCAACGCGGGCGCGCCGCCGAAGCACACGAACTGCTCACCCGCGCCTGGACATCGATCGACGACACCGACGCGGATCCACAGCTCGCTGCGTTGATCTGCCAGCGCATGGTGCTGCACTCGCTGGCCGGGCTGCGCGGTGACGAACTCGTCGAGTGGGCCGACCGTGCCGCCGCACTGGTACCCCGGGCCACGCCGGCCGCCGTCGAATCCGCGGCCGTCCGCGGTCTCGGTCTCGCCATGACCGGTCGTGTCGACGAGGGAGTGGCGTCGTACGCGACCCTCTCCGACCACGTCGGATCGGGCGCCCAGAGCCAACGTTTCCGCATGGCCGAAGGCTGGCTGGCGCTGGCGCTCGACGACCCCGGCCGGGCGCGGGCGGAACTCGAATCGGCCGAACCGACCGCGTTCCGGGGAGGCTCGCTACGCATCTCGCTGTGGGCGCAGGCATGGCTGGCCCGCACCCAGTTCGCGCTCGGTGAGTGGGACGATGCGATCCGCACGGTCGATCGTGCGGCCGCCCAGCTCGACCGCACCGGACTGGATCTCCTTCGCCCCCTGGTGCACTGGACCGGCGCTCAGATCCATGCGCTGCGCGGGGACCGCGCCAGGGCGCGCGAACACCTGCTGCGAGGCCGCGCGGGCACCCACGACTACGCGATGATGCTGGCGCCGTCGGCGATCTCGGCAGCGCAGGTCTCCGAGATCGCAGCGGAATACGGCGACGTGCTGCGGCATCTCGAACCGCTTGCCGTCGTGCAGCACCGGCAGGGACTCGACGAACCGGGCTTCTGGCCGTGGCCGGACCTGTACGCCAACGCACTCGTCATGACCGGACGGGTGGACGAGGCCGACGTATTCCTCCGCCCCTTCGAGGAACGCGCCGCGGCACGCGGACACCGGTCCGCGATGGCGCGCGTCGGATACGTGCGCGGTCGAATCCAGGGCTCACGCGGCGACATCGACGCGGCACGTGACACTTTCGAGTCTGCTCTCGCGCAACTGGCGCCGCTGCCGTTGCCGTACGACCGCGCCCGGGTGAGCTACGCCTACGGGCAGACGATGCGCCGGGCGGGTCGACGCCGCGAGGCCGACGCGGTGATGCGCTCGGCCCGGGAACTGTATTCGACGCTCGGCGCGACCAGTTACGTCCAACGTTGCGATCGTGAACTCAAGGCGGGCGGCCTGAAGGCCGGCGAGGAGACCGCGGACCGTTCGGTCGACGCCGTCGCCCTCACCCCGCAGGAACAGGCGGTGGCGGCACTCGTCGCAGCCGGCCACACGAACAAGGAAGTGGCCGGCGAACTGTTCCTGTCCGTCAAGACCGTGCAGTATCACCTGACCCGGGTGTACGCGAAGTTCGGCATCCGTTCCCGGAGCGAACTCGCGGCCCGGTTCCGAGAACAGGAGTAGTTGTTTCAGAATGACCGCAGTCGACGAAGACGCCCGGACCGGCGCCGATACCGTCCTGTTCGAACGTCCCGCGCGACCACGCACCACTCTGCGTCGGCTCGGTCGCGACCTCGGGCCCGGATATGCAGCCAACGGCCTTGTCGGGCTGATCTTCTCGTGCACCGGACCGGTCGCGGTGATACTCGCCGCCGGCGCCGCCGGAGGACTGAGCGCACCGCAGCTCGCGTCGTGGATCTTCGGGGTGTTCGTACTCAACGGAATCCTCACCATCGCGATGAGCCTCGCGTACCGTCAGCCGCTCGGGTTCTTCTGGACCATCCCCGGCACGGTGGTGGTCGGCGAATCGCTCACGCACCTGAGCTGGCCCGAAGTGATCGGCGCGTACGTCGTCACATCCGCACTGATTCTGCTGCTGGGACTTTCGGGTCTCGTGCGGCGCGTGATGTCGGCGCTGCCCATGCCGATCGTGATGGCCATGGTGGCCGGGGTGTTCCTGAAGTTCGGGGTGGATCTCGTGCGGGCACTCGACGCCGACGTCGCGATCGCGGTGCCGATGGTCCTGGTGTTCCTGGCGCTCAGCGCAGTTCCGCCTCTCGGCAAGTGGATGCCGCCGATCCTGGGGGCGCTGCTCACGGGAGTGGTCGCGGTCGCGGTGTCCGGCCGGTTCGATCCGGTCGGCGACGATGCCGGGGTGTTCGCGTCACCCGTGTTCACCGCGCCGGTGTTCACCTGGACGGCGATCCTGGAACTCGTTGTTCCGCTCGCCATCACGGTGCTTGTCGTGCAGAACGGGCAGGGTGTCGCGGTGCTGCGCAGCGCCGGACATCACCCGCCGATCAACGTGGCGACGGTCGCGTGCGGGGTGTGGTCCTTCGCGGCAGCGGCGGTCGGCGCCGTGTCCACGTGCCTGACCGGCCCGACGAACGCGTTGCTGGTGTCCTCCGGCGAACGCAGCCGCCAGTACACGGCCGCCGTGACGTGCGGCGTACTGGCGATCGTGTTCGGCTCGTTCGCACCGCTGTTCGTACGGTGGATGACCGCGGCGCCCGTCGCATTCGTCGCCACGCTCGGTGGGCTGGCGATGCTGCGGGCACTGCAGGGCGCGTTCGTCGCCGGGTTCGGTCGCACCCACACGATGGGCGCGCTGGTCGCGTTCGTGGTCACCGCTTCGAATGTCGCGTTCTGGAACATCGGCGCCGCGTTCTGGGGTCTGGTCGCGGGCATCGCGGTGTCGTGGCTGCTCGAGCGCGGCGACTGGGCTCGGTAATCCTCGTCGCGATCGGCTGTCCGGCTTCGGGGCGGTCGGCGGATCTGTCGCACTTTCCGTTTGCGCCGTGAGGCGCTGTGATTCGAGTGGAGGTGAGAGACCTTCACCGCCGGGCTGTCGTAGCAGGTCGGTGGAGCTGAGGGCAGCCCGATCCGGGTGATGCCGGAGAGGGTGGGAGCAGCCCTGACAACGCCGGGACGTGGCCAGTACTGCCAGATGGTGCGGGTCCGGCAAGCGAGACGAAGAGGAGTACGCGAGGAACCAGCGTTCTTACGTCCCTCAATGCGCCACCTGCTCGAACCTGGCGGATCTGGGCAGGACGCGGTGCGCACCCACCGAGGTCGGTGGGGAACTCCTGGGTCGGTTTATGGAAGCCGGCCGGGAGGCCACGAGGAAAGTCTACGGCGTACTCGTGGCGATGCCGCAGGGACACAGTTGGGCTCACATGGCGAAGGGCGGCAGCGGTTTCGAGAAGGGCGGAGACTGTAATGCCGAAAGATGCGCCACCGAATGGTGACGCCGCGTCCGAGTCGGTCCCGATGGGATCATCTCGGCGGGTATCTTCAGATGCAGGCCAAGCTTCACCGCCCCCCCGGCGGCCGATCCGGGCCGCCGGTTCGACGACCTGTTCAACCTGGTGCACGACCCGGCGACGCTGATCGCGGCATTCGACCGGGTCGCGGGCAACCGCGGAGCGAAGACTCCCGGCGTCGACGGCAGGACCGTCGCCGATGTCGAGGAATACGTCGGAGTTCCGGGTTTCCTGAACGACCTACGTGCCAGCCTGAAGGATGGTTCGTTTCGGCCGTTGCCGGTGCGGGAGAGGATCATTCCCAAGCCGGGCGGGTCGGGGAAGGTGCGCCGTCTCGGGATTCCGACGGTGGCCGACCGGGTGGTTCAGGCCGCGCTCAAGTTGGTGCTGGAACCGATCTTCGAGGCGGACTTCGAGCCGGTCTCGTTCGGGTTCCGGCCCAACCGGCGGGCGCAGGACGCGATAGCCGAGATCCACTACTACGGCACCCGCGGCTACCGCTGGGTGCTGGATGCGGACATCGAGGCGTGCTTCGATCGGATCGAGCACGTCGCATTGATGGATCGTGTCCGGTTGCGGATCAAGGATAAGCGGGTCCTGGCACTGGTCAAGGCGTTCCTCAAGGCCGGGGTTCTCACCGAACTCGGCGACCAACGGGACACCACGACCGGCACGCCCCAGGGTGGCATCCTCTCGCCGCTGTTGGCCAACATCGCGTTGAGTGTGCTCGACGAGCACGTGATGGCGCCGTGGAAGCCGGGCGGCACGATGGCCACCGAGGGCAAGCGGGCATACCGTCGCCGCACAGGGTCACCGACGTGGCGGCTGGTCCGCTACGCCGATGACTTCGTCGTCCTCGTCCATGGGACCGAGGACGACACCGAGGCGATGCGTGAACAGGTAGGAGAGGTTCTCGCACCGATGGGTCTGCGGCTCTCGCCGGAGAAAACCCGCGTGCGACACCTCAGCGACGGGGTCGACTTCTTGGGATTCCACATCCGGTGGCGTCGCAAGCGAGGCTCGGACAAGTGGTACGTCTACACCTTCATCGGCGACCGGCCCATCCGGTCGCTGAAGACGAAAGTCCGTGCCCTGACCCATCGGCAGTCGCAGCTGAGTCTGGAGTACGTGATCGTGCGGCTCAACCAGATTCTGCGCGGCTGGTCCAACTACTTCAAGCATGCCGTGGCGAAAGACCGGTTCACCGCGCTGCAACACTATGTGTGGCAGCGGGTGATCGAAGATGCTGCAAACCCGGCATCGCTGGGGGTGGAACGACATTCGCCGCCGATACACCACCCGCACCGGGCGGTGGTTGCCTATCTCGGCGGCGGACGGGACCGTGTTGTTCGACATGGCCAGTGTGACGGTCTCTCGTTACCGATGGCGCGGACACACGATCCCGAACCGGTGGACGGCCCTGCAGACAGCTTGACGGCAGAGACCGTGGAGAGCCCGTTGCGTCGAGAGGCGCACGGCGGGTTCGGCGAGAGGTCCGGGAAACGGGGCGGGAGCAATCCCGTCACCGCGCCCCGGGCCTACTCAGCGAAGCTACTGCCACGCTTCACTGTTCGAGGTGGATGACACGATTTCGGAGCAGGTCGAGATTGGCTCGCCCGTACCGCGCCGCTCGACCATGATCTCGGCGAAGCCCGCGAACGTGCGGGTGAACGGTGGCGTAGGCCGTCGATGCTCGGGATGTCGCTTCGGTCCGGGCGGGACCGAAAGGTCCGGGTCTGTTGTTCGGGTGCGCTCGGTTCGCATTCGCGCTGTGTCACGAGAACGTGCGGTAATCCGCGCGGACGGAACGTTCAGGCAGGAAGTTCGAGAACGTCCTGGCTCAGGAGATCTGATGAGCAGACGATCACCGCGCCGGAGCAACCTGTACGGCCGACGACACGACGGTCTCCCTCAGGAGACCGTCGTGTCGTCGGTTGGGGTATCAGGGTGTGGTGGTGTCGGGAGTTACCGTTCCGGGGCGGCGACGCTGCTCTTTCCGCCGTTCTCGTCGACGAAGTACAGGATGACTGCGCCGATCATCGGTCCGACGGCCAGGGCCGCGAAGGCGGCCAGGAACGAGCCGGTGGCCGAGAAGACCGCGCCGATCGCGAGAGGGACAAGGGTGCTGGCGATCTGCCAGAAGGCGTTGGATGCGCCGGCAGCGGTACCGGTGACCTCGCTCGAAACCAGGCGGGGAATCATCGCAACGATCAGGGGCAGGTATCCGTAGCCGACCAGACCGAGGAGGGGGGCCGCGATGAGGAGTGCAGGGACGTTGTCGAGCGTGCCGAAGAAGATCAGGATGACGGCGAACAGCGCGAGAATGACGATCGCGGGCTTTCGGGCGCTGCCTATCCGATCGCCGAGCATTCCGGTAAGGGGTTTACTGACGACCGCCACGCCCGCGAAGATCGCCACGATGAGCCCGGCGGTGGTGCCGGAGACGCCATGTCCCTTGATGAGCAGGGCGTTGGACCAGGTGACGAATCCGTATGTGCCCCAGAACCCGCCGAACCCTGCGAGGGAGAGCAGCATGAGGTCACGGTTGGTGGTCAGGGTCTTCCAGGCGGAGGGGCGCTTGCCGTTTCCTGCGGTGGCGATGCTGTTGGTGACCGGTCCCGGTCGGATGATCACGTAACAGGCGATCGCCGTGACGATCGAGATGGCACCGAAAAGGTGGTAGGAGGCATGCCAGCTGTAGTGGTTGATCATCCACGGGACGACGGTGTTGGCGATGACGGTGCCGAGCGAGGTCGCGGAGGTGAACAGGCCCATGACTTTGCCGAGTTCCTTGGGCTGGAACCAGCTTGCCAGGAGTTTGATGCCTGCGGCGTAATCCGCGCCGGCGAAGAAACCGACGACCGCTTGCACGCCGATGCCGATCATCGCGGAGGTGGTCGATCCGAAGACCATCATGAACAGGCCTGCGCCGGCGAGTGAGACGGTTACCACCTCGCGGCCACCGAACCGGTCGGACAGCACCCCGGTGAGGGCGTTGGAGCAGACGTAGCCGATGTAGTAGGCGGTGGCGAACACGCCGAGGCTGGCCAGTGGCACGCCGAGATCCTCACCGACGAAGACCGATGCCGGACCCCAGGTGGAGCGATCGACGGAGGTCATGGTGAAGGCGAGCCAGCAGAGCACGAGCACTACCCACCGATATCGGTTACGTGCCTGTTGATCGGGTGATGTGGAAATCGTCTGCACGAGGTGGTTCCTGTCTGGTCTCGGCGCGATGGCCCGGTGTCGGGTTGTGTTGATGTAACCGGGGTTCGTCGGAGTGGATCGCTGCCGTCAGTTGAATAGGCGTTGGCGCAGTCGAGGTGTGGAAGGGGACTGTGAACTTCACGAGTGGGCACACCGCAGAAAAGCTCGGGGCGAATCACCCTTCGACCGGTCGAGCGCTACACCTGTTCTATCAAGGTGATCGCGTTCACACAATGGGTGCGTCCGTTTGTGGATCTATTGCACGCTATGCGGACGCAATCGCCGTATGGGGCAGCTACGGAACGTGGCGCGGACCGACTCGGGGACCGCCACCCCACACTTCGGTCGCGCGCCGTGCAGTGCGCCGTCCAGAGAACTACTGCGACTGCCTACACCGCCTCATATTGCCGCCAGCTCCTCACGGATCTGCTCGGCCGCATTCCGAAGGACGGTGAGAATCGATCCCCTCATATGGTCGAGCGACACCCGCGAGGACTGGGCGGAGACGTTGAGGGCCGCGACTGCGCGGCCGTCCGCGTCGCGAACGGGCACGGCGATCGAACGAACTCCCTCGCTGAGTTCCTGGTCTGCCAGCGACCATCCCTCGTTGCGCGCAGCGATGATCTTCTCGCGCAATTCGGCGGTGTCGATCGTGGTGGCCTCGGTGTAACTGTGGGTGTTCACGCTCGCCAGATAGGCGTCGAGTTCGGCGTCGGTACGGTCGGCCAGGAGCACGCGACCGGTGGCGACGGCATAGGCCGGCAGGCTCGTCCCGACCACTATCTCGACCGTGAGGACCCGATTGGCCTGGACCCGGTCGACGTAGAAGATCTTGTCGTGGTGCAGGACGGTGAGCGAGGCCGTCTCCTGAGTCTGTGCGGCCAGGCGTTCGAGGTGGGGCCGGACGATATCGGGAAGTCCGCTGCTCAGGACGTAGGCGTCACCGATCTCGAGTATCGCCGGGCGGGCGGCGTAGGCGGTGCCGTCGTAGGACAGATACCCCATGTACTCGAGCGTCAGCACGAAGCGGCGAGCCGCGGTGCGGGTTATGCCGGCAAGGCCCGCGACTTCGGTGACCGACAAGGGGCGGCGTTCTCGCCCGAACAGTTTGAGCACCTCGAGCCCCCGGCCGAGAGCTTGAACATGGTCGCGGTTCTGTTCCGGGGGTGTCGTGGTCGCTTCGTTCTCGCTCACAGGCTCAACCTATCTACTTCCTCCGATGCTGCCGACCGAGTGGGTACATGGGATCTGCGGATCCCCCACAGGCCGAGAGCGACACATACTGCGTACAGCGCCACCGCCGCCGTCCAACCGGTCGTGAATCCGCCGGTGTAGTCGGTCATCAACCCCATGAGCGCGGGCCCGCCGGCGAAGCCGAGGTACATCCCGACCGCGATGGCGCTCGAAGCGCGCCCCACGGTGCTGGTCCGAACCACGCGGAGCGCGCCGGCCATCAAGACCACGTTGGCCGCGAGCGCGGTCGCGCCGTGAACACCGACGCCGAGCCACAGGAGGGGAAGCCATCCCACAAGATCGGCGCCGAGCAGTGCGAGTGCGCCGAGCGTAGAGCCTGCCGCGAGGATCGACAGCAGGATGAACGGGCCTGCGTTCCCGGCAAGCGCGCGTCCCCAGCCGATCCGCGCGGTGACACCGATCAGGCCGGCAATCGCGGCGGTCAGCCCGGCCACGGTCAGGTTCAGTCCCATCTCGTCGTGCGCGAACAGCGGAAGGTAGACGTTGGTGGCCTGAAGGGCGGCGCCGGAGAACAGGGCGTAGGCGGCGAACAGCCAGACGGCCGGGGGCAGTGCTCGGTGCTCGGCACGGCCGGAGGAAGGTTCGGCGAATTCCGGGGCGCTCGCCGGCCGCTGAGAACGGCCACGAGACGGTGCGAAATGCCAGGCCGCGACAGCCGAGATGCCCGCGACGGCCGCGCCGACCCACAGTGGGCCTCGCCACCCCCAGGCAAGTGCCAGGGTGGGGCATCCGACTCCGGCGGCGAGTTGACTGGCTTGCACCCCCGACTGCTTCACTCCGATCCAGGGTGATCGTTTGGCCGACGGGGCGTGGTCACTGATCATGCGGTTGGTGACCGGGTTCGACAGCGCCTGTGCAGCCCCGGACAAGGCCATGGCTGCGAGTAACCACAGGTAGTTCGTCGACAGCGCCGCGACGACGAACGAGAGTCCGGCGCCCGCGAATATCGTGACGAGCAGGGCGCGAGCAGGGAAGCGATCACTGAATCGCCCCAAGGTCAGGGACAGGGCAGCCGCCATCAGGAAGCTGAGCGTGGCAAGCATCCCGAACTGCACCGCGGTGATGCCGAGCGAGTCGATGACCAGCGCACTCGTCGCGCTCAGCCCGTAGGTCAGCAGTGGGCCGATCGCCATGGCCGCAGTCAGGAGCGGCAGCAGTCCTCGGGAATCATGGTTGTTCACTACAGGCACTCCATCGACAGTCCTATTGCTGCGCGCCTTGCTGCGCGACGAGGAACACGGTCTCGAACCGTGGCGTCCGCATAGCGTTCAAGCAGCCAATCTTCGGACGCAAGTGTCGCACACCTGAAGGCGGCGCCTACCTGTGCCGCACTCCGGCGCATCGTGGGTCATCGGAGCGTGGCAACGGGTACAGGGCCGCCGCTGGGCAGATCAGGGGTGCTTCGACCGCCGGGCAGCCGTTCGTGCCCCGCAGTGGGGCGTGCGATCAGATATCGATTCCTGCGCGCAGTTCCAGGGAGATCCGACCGGCGGTTTCGAGGAGCGGGGGGAGGTAGCGCGGAACCAGGGTGCGCGCAGGTTCGTGTGTTTGGTACATCGACACGGTGAGTGCGCCGACGACACGGCCGGTTCGGGAGCGCAGCGGCACCGACAACGCTTGCACTCCGACGTCGAGAAGCTGATCGGCGAAGGCCCAGCCCTGACGGCGGATGATGTCCAACTCGCGCTCGAGTCGGCTGCGCTCGTCGTGAGCGGGCGCCGAGTGGGGATCCTGGGTACCGGTGAGATCGAGATGCCGGTCCAGTTCGGCTTCGGGAAGTGCGGCCAGCAGCACCCGCCCGGCCGCGGTCCGATGGGCGGGCAGTCGGCTACCCGACTTCAAGGACACCGACATGCCGGACGCGATGTCCACCCTGTTGACGTACCGGATGTCCGGGCCGTCGAGCACCGTGACGGATGCGGAGAGTCCCAGGTTTCGCGTAAGTGCTTCGAGGTGCGGCTGGCACACGTCGGCAAGGGTGAACCTCGACAGATTGGCGTAGCCCAGTTCGAGTACCTGCGGTGTCAGGGTGAACTTGCGGGCGGAAACCTCGATGTATCCGAGTTCGACGAGGGTGTGCAGGAATCGCCGCGCCGCCGAGCGGGGAAGTCGGCACCGTTCTGCTACCTCGGTCAGCGTGAGGTGGCGATGGTCGCGGTCGAAGGTGGTGAGTACCGCGATGGCGCGTTCGAGTGATTGGACCGCGTCCTTCGGGCGTGCCGGCCGCACGGGCGTCGACGACGGTACGGCATCCACCGCGCTCTTGGCTCGCGTCATCTGCTCCCTCTCCGGTGGCTGCACTCACCGAGTGCCTCATTGGATCCCACGACATTGGATCCCACGACCGCGAGTGTAGTGGAGTCCGATCTGCGCGCATATGCGCGTTCTTCCTGGACGCTTCGAGCTGGAGTGCGCGCTTTCGGGGGTGGCGGGCCCCGGCGCGGCTCGGAGGCCGAACACCGAGGACCAGGGGCTTTGGGCGAGAGATAAGGCCGCCCATGGTTGACGCTGCGAAGCGACGTGTGCCACAGTGCTTCCACCGATCAATTTCCGCGCAAGTGCGCGCTATTCGGACGCAATCAGCCGTTGAAAGTCGAAAGGACTGCCATGCTGACGCAAGACCAAAACACCCTGCTGGTGCAGACGGGCCCCGATACGCCGATGGGCCGGCTCTTTCGCCGATACTGGATCCCGGCGTTGCTGGCGGAGGAGCTGCCGGAACCGGACTGCGCCCCGGTCCGGGTCAAGTTGCTCGGCGAGCAACTGATCGCATTCCGCGACACCCAGGGCAGGCTCGGGCTGCTCGACGAGTTCTGCAGTCACCGCACCGCCTCGCTGTACTTCGGCCGCAACGAGGACTGCGGGCTGCGCTGCGCATACCACGGCTGGAAGTACGACGTCGAGGGCAACTGCGTCGACATGCCGTCCGAACCGGAGGACTCGAAGTTCAAGTCCCGAATCAAGCAGAAGGCGTACCCGTGTGTCGAGCGCGGCGGCGTGATCTGGACCTACATGGGTCCGCCCGAGCTGAAACCCGAACTCCCCGAACTCGAATGGGCCATGCTCGGCGACGGCCACCGATTCGTCTCGAAGCGACTGCAGGAGACGAACTACCTGCAGGCAATGGAGGGCGGGATCGACTCGAGTCACGTCTCGTTCGCCCACCGCTTCAACCTCGACGACGACCCGATGCACTCGGGAACCGAGGGCAACAAGTACCTCAAGGCCGACACCCGCCCCAAGTTCGAGGTCGCCGAGAGCAACGGCGGTCTGGTCATCGGTGCTCGCCGCAACGCCAGTGAAGAGGAGTACTACTGGCGGATCACCCAGTGGATCATGCCCTGGTACACCATCATTCCGCCGTTCGGCACCCACAATCCGCTCGGCGGGCATGCCTGGGTGCCCATCGACGACGAGACGTGCTGGGCGTGGAGCATCAACTACCACCCCACCCGGGAACTGCGCGAGGACGAAGTCGCGTCGATGCGCAACGGAGACGGAATCCACGCCAAGTACATCCCCGGGACCTACCGGACGCTGGCGAACAAGGACAACGACTATCTGATGGACCGCGAGGCCCAGAAGCAGAAGAAGACGTTCTCCGGCATCGAGGGCATTGCCGCCCAGGACTTTTCCCTGCAGGAATCGATGGGCGCGATCTGCGATCGCACCAAGGAACGGCTCGGAACCTCCGACGCCGGCATCATCTTGGCCCGGCGCCGACTGCTCGCCGCCCTCGAGGAGCTCGAAGCGGAGACCCTGCCCGGCCTGAATCCCGAACATCAGCGTGTGCGGTCGACCTCGGTCCTGCTGCCGAAAGCAACGCCCTTCCAGGAGGGTGCCGAGGATGCGCTTCGCATGGTCGAGGGCGAAGACTTCGTCTCCATCTGACCACTCCGGCAACGAGATTCAACGAGATTCAACGAGATACAACGAGATACAAGGAGTCCGTCGTGACCAACAGCGCCGACATCGACATCACCCCGACGCGCTCGGTAGCCGGCCCGCCGAAGATGGTCCGCGCCGCGGTGTCGATGCCCGACACGACGACGACCGTCCGCTACCTCGACACCGATGCAGCGGTCGGTGCGGTGGGCTGGCTCGAAGTCGAATCCTCCGCGGTGTGCGGCACCGATGTCGGTCTCTACCGGGCCGGACTGGACTCACCCACAGTGCTCGGCCATCACGTCGTCGGGACCGTCGTCTCGGTGGACGAGACCCGGTCGGCCGCGTGGGACGTGCGGCCCGGCGACCGGGTCGCGTTGGAGGAATACCTGCCGTGCATGCAGGAGGACTGCCCGGCGTGCCGCATCGGGGACTACCGCCTGTGCCCTCACACCGATCTGTTCGTGGGCAAGCGGAGAGTGGGTCTGGTCCCGGCGGACGACGGGTCCGGCCTGCACGGCGGCAACGCCGAATACATGCAGCTCAGCGCGAACAGTCTCGTGTACCGCCTACCGGCGCATCTCGACGCGGATCTCGCGGCGTGGACGCAGCCCTTCGCCAACGCGCTGGACTGGACGGTCGACGCGGGCGGCGCCCGGGAGGGCTCCACCGTCGTCATCATCGGCCCCGGCTACCACGGCATCTCCGCGGTAGCCGCGGCCCGGGCCGTCGGCGCCGCCCGCATCGTCGTGATCGGGGTGCCGGAGTCGGCCGGCCGCCTGGAGATCGCCGAATCGCTCGGTGCGGTGCCGGTGATCAACGACAATGACAGCCTTCCCGAGCTGATCATGCGGGCAACCGGCGGCGACGGAGCCGATGTACTCCTCGACACCGTCGGACTCGGCGGAGAGGCCGTTGCGGCCGCCGCCCGCGTGCTGCGCAAGCGGGGCCGGTTGGTCATCGGCGGACTGGGCTCGACGCCGGTCTGCGAACTCGATCTCAAATCCCTGGTGCGCGGCGCCAACACCATCGTCGGTGTCCGTGGCCGTTCTCCCGAGGCAGTCACGCGCAGCATCGAACTTCTCGCCGGCGGGCGATCCGGCTTGGAGATCGTGCCCTCCGTCGACGTCGGCCTCGACGAGGTCGACGACATGTTGGGGCGGATGGCCACCGGACAGGGGCCGGTGAGTCCCCACGTGGTGATCCGACCACAGTTGCGCCGCCCGAACAATCAGAAACGAGGAACGCTGTCATGAGCGAGACGACACCCCGCCGGCTGTCCTACGTAGCACGAATACTGCTGGTGCCCTTGGGAAAGTCCGGTGACGACATGGTCGAGCAGATGGCTCGGGCCGGGTTGACCGATGTCGACGTCGTCACCGCGCACTCGCCCACCGAGGCAGCCGTGCGCGACATCAACGCCGAGACCACGACGGTACGTCGTATCGACGAGTTGGTCACCGAATCGGACATGGTCATTCTCATCGGCTCGGTACTACCCCAGGTCCCCATAGGCTTCGCCACCACGATGGCCGAAGCGGCCCGCGAGTCGGGCAACCTGCTCGCCGGTGTCCTGATCGACCAACAGGACTGGGACAGTCCACAAGGCGCCGAAGCGATGGCGGTACTGCGGATGGAACTCGACATGCTGGTGTCCATCACGCAGGTCTCCCTCGCCACCGCCTTCGTCGACGTTCTCAAAGGGGGATACCGCACCCCGGGTGCATACGCGCCAGCTCTCTCGACCCCAAGGATCTGAAAATGACACAAGAGACCAGCCGCCTGTTGGTCCGGCAACAACGACTCGAATCCGACGGCGTGTTGTCACTGACCCTCGAGCACCCGGACGGGGCCGCCCTCGCCGAATGGGAGCCCGGAGCACACATCGACATCGTGCTGCCTTCCGGGACCGTCCGGCAGTACAGCCTGTGTGGTGACCCCGAGGACAAGACTGCCTACCGGATCGCCGTCCTGAGAGAAGACGAGGGACGCGGTGGGTCGAAGGAGATCCACGACAGTGTCCGCGTGGGGGACCTCCTCGCGGTGCGTGGCCCCCGCAACCACTTCGCCCTCGAGCCCGCCTCTCACTACCTCCTGATCGCCGGGGGAATCGGGATCACTCCCATTCTCGCGATGGCGCGACAATTGGCGCGGGAGAACGCCAACTGGTCCGCACTCTACGGTGGCCGTAGCCGCGCCACTATGGCATTCGTGGAGGAGATTTGGAGTCTCGGCGAGGTGAACGTCTGTCCTGCAGACGAATTCGGTAACCTCGACCTGGCAGCCGCCCTGGCCCACGTTCCGGCCGGCACCGCCGTGTATTGCTGCGGTCCCGAAGGGCTACTGCAGGCGGTGAAGTCGGTGTGCGGTCCGGTACTCGGTGACGAAGCGATTCATTTCGAGCGGTTCGGTGCTCCCGCCGCGGGGACCGACCGTGCTGCGGATTCCGAAGCATCGGAAGGACAGTCGTCCGACGAATTCGAGGTCGAACTGCGCCGTACCGGTTGCACGTTGAAGGTGCCCGCCGACCGCACCCTCCTCGAAGTCGTCCTCGAAGCGAACCCGGACATCCTGTACTCCTGTGAGGACGGCTTCTGCGGATCCTGCGAAACGCGCGTGCTCGACGGAATTCCCGAACACCACGATTCGATCCTCTCTCCAGCAGACCGGGAGAAAGGCGAGACGATGATGATCTGCGTCGGACGCTCCCGCACGCCCACACTGGTACTCGACGCCTGACGTTCCACGATGTTGCGAGGAGCCGGGTGTCCGCTGTTCCCGTGGTTTCGAATCAGGGGACGGGACACCCGCACTCGCATTTCAGCGGGTGGAATGGAATCTGCGGCGGGCAGAAGTGTCGACAGTGTGATCGGCAGCCGCACCACCACCGGAAACGTCGGAGATCGAACTGCCTCCGACCGTTCATGTTTCGAGCGCCGAAATCATCCACCGTTCGAACGCCGTCAACAGGACCCAATTCGTTGGGGTGCGTGCACTACGGTGATCGGGGTTCGCGCTCGCGGAGCGCGCGCAGTGCTGCCCGGGTGCGCTGCGAGGGTGGATCTCACAGGAGCCGGCCGAGCCTTTCGGCGTATTCGTTCAGTACGGGCACGGCTGTGTCTTGGAGGTCGTGGAGGGTGGTTCTGGCGGTGGACGCACTGACACTCATTGCCGCCACGGTCTCGCCCCGGGCAGTCCGGACAGGTACGGCTATCGACAGCATGCCGAGTTCGATTTCTTCGTCGGTGTAGGCCGCGCCGCTCTCCCTCGCCGTCAGGATTCGTTCCCTGATGGCCTCGATATCGGTCAGCGTCCGGGGTGTGCGCGGCCGGGGGTCGCACTTTCGGAGGTAGTCGTCCAGTTGGGTGTCGGCAAGTCCTGCCAGTAGTACTCGACCGGTTGCCGAGTTGTGGGCGGGTAGTTTGGCGCCGACACGGACTCCGGTCGAGACGATCCGTGTGGCCTCGGCGCGGGCGACGAACAGGGACCATCCGTCTTCGAGAACTGCGAGCGATACCGACTCGTCCAACGCATCGCGGGCCTCGGTCAATTGCGGCTGGGCAAGTTGCGGCAGGGGCGCGGTGTCCAGATAGGCGCCGCTGAGCCGAAGCATTCTGGGTGTGGGCCGGAAGTTCCCGTTGTCGTGGGTCAGGTAACCGAGCTCGACGAGGGTGAGCAGGCAGCGCCGCGCCGCGGCGCGGGAGGTATTCGTCCGCTGAGCGGCCTCGGTGACGGTCAGTTGGGGGTGGCGGATGTCGAAGGCTTCGATGACTGCCAGTCCCTTCGCCAGTCCGGCCATTCCTTCGGGGGCGCGGGTAGCACCCTTGACACTTCCTTCGTTGTCCGGCTTAATTGTTCGAGAATTGCTCATTGGTTCGTTATACGAACAAGGACGGGGCTTGTCAAGCCCCGGCGAGCGAATTCTCTGATGTCCCGACTGGTTGTCCAGACTGAGGAGAAATTATGGAAAGCAGCGTTGTCGACGCAGGCCGCGATACCCCGGTGGAGTGGACCGACGACCTCACCCGGGTGCCGTATCGGGTGTTCCAGGACCAGGACGTCTACGCCGCCGAGCAGACCAAGTTGTTTCAGGGCCCGTATTGGAGCTACCTGTGCCTGGAGGCGGAGGTGGCCGGCCCGGGAGACTACTGCTCGACCTTCGTCGGTGAGACACCGGTCATCGTGGCACGTGACCGCGACGGTGAGCTCTACGGTTTCGAGAACCGCTGTGCCCATCGCGGTGCCCTGCTGGCCCTGGAAAACCGCGGAAACACGAAGGACTTCACATGCGTCTACCACGCGTGGAGCTACAACCTTCAGGGCGATCTGACCGGTGTCGCGTTCAAGGATGGGATCAAAGGCAAAGGGGGAATGCCTGATTCGTTCTGCATGGAGGAACACGGACCGCGCAAGATGCGCATCGCCGTCCTCCACGGTCTGGTCTTCGGGAGTTTCTCCGACGACGTGCCGGACATCGAGGATTATCTCGGCGACGAGATCACGAGTCGGATCGCCCGGGTCCTCGGTGGGCGCACGCCCGAGATCATCGGACGCTTCACCCAGGTCCTTCCCAACAACTGGAAGCTGTACGTGGAGAACGTCAAGGACTCCTACCACGCCAGCATCCTGCACCTGTTCTTCACGACCTTCGAACTCAACCGCCTGTCGCAGCGCGGCGGGATCATCGTCGACGAGAGCGGCGGCCACCACGTCAGTTACTCGGCGATCGACCGAGACGCCGAGAAGGACGTCGCGTACGCGGATCAGAACATCCGGTCCGAAAGTGCCTACAAACTGGCCGATCCGACGTTGCTCGAGGGGTTCAGCGAGGTCGGCGACGATACGACGCTGCAGATCCTCTCCGTCTTCCCGGGTTTCGTGTTGCAACAGATCCAGAACTCCGTGGCTGTGCGCCAGATCCTGCCGACCGGGGTCGAGCGAACCCGACTGAACTGGACGTACCTCGGCTTCGAAGAAGACACGCCCGAGCAGCGGGAGATCCGCCTCAAGCAGTCCAACCTCGTGGGCCCCGCAGGCTACATCTCGATGGAGGACGGCTGCGTAGGAGGCTTTGTGCAGCGCGGAATCGCAGGTGCGGCGAGCCAGTCGGCGGTGCTCGAAATGGGAGGAAGTCTGGCCGAATCCAGCGAGAGCCGTGTCACCGAGGCATCGGTACGCGGCTTCTGGAAGGCATACCGGACCGCGATGAACCGACAGGAAGAGGCATGAGCATGAACGACTTCCAGCGAATCGGCCGCGTACAGGCCGACTATTCCCGCTGCATCGACGAGGGGCCGCTCGAGCGGTGGCCGGACTTCTTCGTCGAGAACTGCATGTACCGGATTACCACCGCACAGAACTACAGCGAAGGCCTGCCTGCAGGACTGGTGTGGGCCAACACTCGCCGGATGCTCGTGGACCGCGTGTCGGCACTGCGCGAGGCCAACATCTACGAACGACACACATACCGTCATATCTTGGGCCAGCCCTTGGTCCTGGACGAGAACGGTGACGGTATCCATGCCGAAACCAGCTTCCTGGTGGTGCGGGTGATGCGTGACGGCGAATCCGACATCTTCACCAGCGGACGGTATGTCGACCGGTACGTGGAGGTGGACGGCCAGTTGAAGATTGCCGAACGAGTCGTGGTGTGCGACAGCACCAACATCGATACCCTGCTGGCGCTGCCACTATGAGTGGGTCCCCGCCGCGGGTCCTGCTCACGATCGGCGATCCGAACGGAATCGGCCCCGAACTCGCGGTGAAAGCCGTCGTGGCAGCACAGGAACATCCCGCATTCAATCCGGTTCTGGTGGGCGATCGGCATGTCGTCGAACCGCTCGCCCGCCAGGCCGGCATGACGGTCCGCGAGACAGTCGACGGCCACCGCGCACCCATCGCCGATGTGGTCGACGTGCTCCCCGTCGACTCGCTGCCGGCCGGCGCTTTCGCCCCGGGCCGGGTGAGCGCAGAAGCCGGGCAAGCAACCGTGGCGTACCTCGAACGGGCGGTGCGCTGCCTGCAGGGCGGCGGAGCCCGTGGCATCGTCGCGTGCCCGCACTCGGAAACCGCGATCAATGCCGCCGGTATCTCCTTCGCCGGATATCCGCGTCTGCTGGCCGAACTCGTCGGCGCACGATCCGACGAAGTGTTCCTGATGCTCGTCGGCGCCGGTCTGCGCATCGTGCACGCAACATTGCACGAATCGTTGAAGGATGCGCTCGGGCGCCTCACACCGGAGCTCGTGCACAGGGCGGCACACGCTCTGGTGCGGGCCCTTCAGGAACAGGGCATCCCGTCCCCGCGTATCGGAGTGTTCGGTATCAATCCGCATGCCGGAGAAGGGGGTCTGTTCGGCGACGAGGATCTGCGGGTGACAGCGCCTGCGGTGGAGCGGCTGCGCGCCGCAGGGATCGATGCCTCGGGACCGGTCGGGGCCGACCTCATGCTCGGAGATACCGGCTTCGACGCGTTCGTCGCCATGTACCACGATCAGGGTCATATTCCCGTCAAACTCCTTGCGGGACGCAGTGCGGCCGCGATGACGATCGGCGCCGGAGTGCGGTTCTCCAGCGTTGGGCACGGGGCCGGATTCGACATCGCCGGCATGGGAACAGCCGATGCGGACGCCGTTGTCGCGGCCGTGCGGCTGGTCGGCGCCACCGCCACCCGCCTCCAATCACACGTAACCGCAGGAGTCACGTCATGACCTACCAGGTAACCGTCACGGGATCGGACATCACCTTTCCGTGTGAACCCGACGAAAGTGTGCTCGATGCGGCGGAACGCGCGGGATACGCGATCCCGTACTCGTGCCGTAAAGGCGTGTGTTCGAGTTGTGAAGGTGCGCTCGATGCCGGCAGTCTCGAGGTGCACGGCTGTGGGACGGCTCAAGGCCCCCGGAGCGGAGTGCTGTTCTGTCAGGCGCAGCCCATCACGGACGTCGTCATCACACCCAAGCGGATCACCGAACGAGACAGGGTGGTACGTAAGCAATTCACCGCGAAGGTTCATCGAATCACCCGTCCGACGCCCGATGTCGCTGTCGTGCAGCTGCGTCTCCCCACCGGGGTGCGTGCGAAATTCGCCGCCGGGCAGTACCTCAAGGTTTTTCTCGACGACGGGGACAGCCGGAACTATTCGATGGCGAATCCGCCGCACGAGAACGACGGAGTGCAACTGCACATTCGTCAGGTGCAGGGCGGACGATTCTCCGAGGAGGTGCTCGGCACGCTCGAGAAGGGAGCCAGGCTGACGATCGAGCTGCCCTACGGCGAGTTCTCGCTGAACCCCGACTCGTACAGGCCCGTCATCTTCGTCGCCAGCGGCACCGGCTTCGCCCCGGTGAAGTCGATCATCGAGGACCACCTCAAACGTGGGGGAGAACGGTCGCTGCATCTCTATTGGGGCGCACGCCGACAGGCGGACATCTACCTTCCCGAGTTGCCCGAGAAATGGGCCTCGGCTTCGGATCGGGTCTCCTTCACTCCCGTCCTGTCCGATCCCGCCGAGGACTGGACCGGACGCACCGGGCTTGTTCATCGAGCCGTGCTCGAGGACTACGCCAACCTCAGCAGCCACGAGGTCTACGCATGCGGAAGTCCCGCAATGACCTCGGCGGCACGCGAGGATTTTGTCCACGAGGCCGGTCTGGCGCCGGACAACTTCTATTGCGACGCCTTCGTACCGTCGGGCGAGCCCGTTGTCACCGCGTGATCCGCTACCACGACCACATCCGGAAACCCCGGTATCAGACACTGTGAGGCACTCATGTCCATCGCACCATCGCGCGTGACACTGCCGGATTTCATCGATTCGCGGCCGGTGAGTCGATACCAGTACATCGTGATCGCCCTGTGTGGGTTGGTCATGTTCATCGACGGCTTCGATACCCAGAGCATCAGCTACATGGCGCCCCACATCGCCGAGGAGTGGGGCCTGTCGAAACAGGTGCTCGGGCCCATCTTCTCCGCGGCCCTCGCCGGTCTCATGGTCGGCTATCTGGCGCTCTCGCCGTTGTCCGAGCGGTTCGGCCACCGCCGGATGATCCTCACGAGCACAGTCATTTTCGCGCTCGGCACGTTGGCTGCGGCCTGGTCGCAGAACGTCACCGAACTGATGGCGTTGCGCTTCATCACCGGAATGGGGCTCGGTGCTGCCGCGCCGAGCGCCATCGCACTGACGGGCGAATACAGCCCCAAGCGCCTTCGAGCGACCTTCGTCCTGGCGATCTACTGCGGTTTCTCCCTCGGATTCGTCGCCGCAGGGCTGGTCTCCGGTTGGCTGATCCCGATCTTCGGCTGGCGGTCGGTGCTCGTCGTCGGCGCAGTAGCACCGCTCCTGCTGCTCCCGGCGTTGCTGCGCTTCCTGCCGGACTCGCTCACCTCGATGATCCAACAAGGTGCCGAGCCCAACAGGATCAAGGCGATCCTCCGCAGGATGGATCCCGGCCTCGCCGCCGCCCCCGACATCACCTACGAGGCCGAGAAGCAGGCCGACGAACAGCGCACTGCACTGAGGAACCTGTTCACCCGTGACCGGGTCCTGGGAACCCTGCTGCTGTGGTTGGTCTTCGTCATCAATCTCGGGGAGTTCTACGCGCTGCAGAGCTGGCTACCGTCGATCATGACGAGCCTGGAGTACGACATGGGTACGGTGGTCACCGCGACCACCCTCACGACTGTCGGCGGCATCGCTGCCGCATTTGTCACCGGACCCTGCATGGACCGACTCGGTGCGTATCTCACCCTCGGAACGGTCTACATCGTCGGATTCGCATTCGTCGCCCTGACCGGTCTCGCCTTGAGTGCACCGCTGTGGGTCCTTCTGACAGCCAACTTCTTTGCGGGTGTGTGCATCAGCGGTGGGCAGAAGAGCCTCATCGCGCTGTCCGCGGTCTTCTATCCGACATCGATGCGTTCCACCGGAGTCGGATGGGCACTGGGTGTGGGCCGCATCGGCGGAATCGTCGGGCCGATCGCGGTCGGAGCGGCCCTCGGGATGGGATGGTCCGCCAGCGCAGTCTTCTACGCGATGTCGGTTCCCATGCTCGTAGCCGGCGGCGCGGTACTGCTCCTCGGCCGATGGGTCCGCAACGACAAACACCCCGACCGCACGTCGGCCGAAAGTCACTCGCTGGCCCACAAGTAGTACGAGTCGGCGACACGCCGAGGAGTCGGAACCAGGGCTGCTCCGCCATCGGATGTCCGCGTACACCCTCACGTGAGAGTGCGGGTACAACCCGCCCCGGCAAGGGCCGCCTCCGATTCGTCCACCGCCAGGTCGACGAACTCGAAGGGCGGCCCTTGCCCGTGGTTCTCGTTGGAGATCGCGAATGGCAGGAACTCGCGAATTCGTCGGGTGGCAGCAGGCGTCGTGGCTGCGCTGCCGATCGCATGCCACTGCGTGGAGTTTGCAGGCATACGAACGGATACACGAAGACGGTGTCGGCGGACGAGCATCTGCAGGGATCGCGCTCCGGCGCCGGGGTGAGCACGATGTGTCGCATTTCGGGCACTGCGCCTCGTTGCGGTGAGGGCGGGTGTGGATCCGGATCAGTGCCGATCCGACCTCGGGCGTCCTATGCGATAGTGTCCCTGGACGTGCGCATCTCTGCTCGGGCCGACTATGCGATCAGGGCGGTTGTCGAATTGGCGGATGCCGGCGACCGGCCGGTCAGCTCGGAGGCGATCGCCACTCGGCAGGACATCCCCAGGCCGTTTCTCATCAAGATCCTCTCCGAGTTGAGGCAGGCAGGGCTGATCATGAGTGTGCGCGGCTCGGAGGGCGGTCACCTCCTCGCGCGCGCGCCCGAGGAGATCACGATCGCGGATGTTCTCGAAGCCATCGACGGCCCGCTCGCCGATATTCACGGCACCAATCCGGCCGATTCCACCTATCTGGGGGCTGCACAGGCTTTGAGCACCGTGTGGATCGCACTCGAGGCGAACATACAAGCAGTTCTCGGCGCGGTATCCCTCGCCGATGTCGTGCGAGGCGAGATTCCTGATCAGGTGACTGCTGTGGCCAAGGGCTTCACGAGCACGATCTGACCTACCTGGAGGTCGAGCCAGGCCAAACTGTCCTCCGGCAATTTCAGATCGGCTGCCTGACCATCGCCCAGCATGAGCAAGACCCGAGTTGGCTCACGTTTTCGGGATGATTGACGGCTCACGTCTGTGACCTGCTGGTTCTCGTCGGGATCGGTCTGATTTCACGCACTAACGGCGCTGGTTCTAGGCTCGGCGAGTGGTGTTTGTC
>NZ_JALPTB010000170.1 GCF_023218075.1 Rhodococcus sp. HM1
GAAAGGACTCTCAATGATCCTGTCAAGCCGCAACAGCGGTACCCGGCAAGCTCGGTTGCCAGGTGCGGTTGTCGCGGATGAGGGCATAGAGAACATCGACGCGACGCCGAGCCAGACAGAGGGTGGCCTGGACCGGACGCTTACCTTCCGCACGTTTGCGTTGATAGTAGGCACGCGAGACGGGGTCACAGCGTGCCGCGGTCAACGCCGATATGTACATCACCCGGCGCAGGCGCCTGCTGTAACGCTGCGGAGTATGCAGACGCCCTATGCGTTTACCCGAATCCTTCGGTCTCGGCGCCAACCCAGCCCAGGCAGCGAGCTGATCCGCCGATCCGATCAGGGAGGGATCACCAACCGCGGCAAGGAATTCAGCGCCGAGCCGGAACCCGATACCCGGCAAGCTCACGATCGCCTCAGCCAGCCGGTGTCGGCGAAATCGGGCCTCGATCTCCGCGTCGGCGGCGTTGATACGTGCGTCGAGGTCGATCACCCCCTGCGCCAATTCGGCGACCAGTTCGGCAGCGACGTCCTCACCCGGCAACCGCACCGTCTGCGCCTTCGCAGCGGTGACCGCGGCCCGGGCGATCGTCTCCGCATGGCGCACCCCGGACCCGGCGAGCATCGTGGCCAGCCGGGCCACACCGGCACGGCGGATCGCCCTCGGTCGCTGATAACGGGCCAGCAGCACCACCCAACCCCGGTCCGAGGAGATCTGCGCGACGCGTTCGAGCCCGGGACAGATCGCGACGAGTTGCTGACGCAGTCGGTTGATGGTGCGGGTGCGGTCGGCGACCAGATCGGTGCGGTGACCGGTGAGCATCTGCAGCTCGCGGATCAACTCGTCGTCGGGGTGCAGAACGGGCAGGTCCGAGCGCATCCGGGACTGATCGGCGATCACCCGGGCGTCTCGGGCGTCGGTCTTGGCTTCGCCGCCGCGGTAGACCGACGATGCCTGCCACACCGAACGCCCGGACAGATACCGCACCGGTTTCCCGGCGTCGGCCAGGACGGTCAGCAACAAGGTGACGTAGACGGTGGTCAGATCCACCGTCCACGACACCACCTCGCCGAGGGCGTCGATCTCGGTGATCACCGCGCGAATCGTTGCTTCGTCGTTGTCGCATCGTCGCGACAGCACCACCGCTCCGGAAGTGTCGAGCACGCATATCCAGTGGTGTTCCTTGCCGACGTCGATTCCTGCCCACAGTCGCGAACCGGTCATCGGATCCCTCGTTTTCGCTTGTGTCCGAACAACGCCCCGATGGACGACCCCGCCGGCATTTCCTTAAACAAGCGATCATTCGCAGATCTCAATCAGCGGCCCGAGGTCTCCAAGCGGGTCGGGTGGCCAGTCCTTTCAAGCCCCACTCGAGAGTTGGGCAACCAATCATCAGCCTCGCCCGGCCCGCCCGGGTTACAGCACAACGTAACTCTCACGAAGTAACTGCACCTACGAACTTAAGGA
>NZ_JALPTB010000171.1 GCF_023218075.1 Rhodococcus sp. HM1
AGGAGGAATCTCAATGAAGTTGTCAAGCCGCCGCGACGGTAGACGCGGGCTGGTAGACCGCCTCGTCGCGGAGCATCGCCCACAACACGTTCACACGTCGGCGAGCCAAGGCAAGGACAGCTTGAGTATGACGCTTGCCCTCAGCGCGTTTCCGGTCGTAGTACACCCTCGATTCCGCGCAACTGCGGATACTGACCATCGCCGACAGGTAGCAGGCACGCAACAGACGCCGGTCGTAGCGTCTGGGCCGGTGCAGATTGCCCCGCACCCGCCCCGAATCACGAGGAACCGGAGCAAGTCCGGCAACGCCGGCAAGCCGGTCGGCAGATTCGAACACACTCATGTCACCGCCGGTGGCCGCGAGGAACTCCGCGCCGAGGATCGGTCCGAAACCGGGCATGCTCAGGATGATCCGTGCGTGCCGATGACTGTGAAATCGGGCCTCGATCTGCGCTTCGGTCTCACCGATCTGCGCATCGAGGGCAATCACCTCTTTCGCCAGCCGTGCGACCACCTCGGCGGCGACCTGCTGGCCGGGCACCCGCGTGTGCTGCGCCCCGGCCGCCGCGATTGCGGTCTGCGCAACCTGAGATGCGTTGCGGGCATGATGTTTCCGCAGCCATGCTTCGAGCCGGCCGGCGCCGATCCGGCGGATCCCGTCGGGGGTTCGGTAGCCGGTGAGCAGCACCAAGGCGGCCTTGGAGGTGGAGTAGTCGAAGGCCCGCTCGAGAGCGGGAAAATACTCGAGCAGCTGGGCGCGCAGCCGGTTGATCGCCCGGGTGCGATCGCACACCAGGTCGGTGCGGCGGGTGGTGAGGATGCGCAGGTCCACCGCGATCTCGTCGCCGATTCGGATCGGGTGCAGATCGCGGCGCATGCGGGCCTGGTCGGCGATGATCGCCGCGTCCTTGGCATCGGACTTGCCGTCGCCGCGGTACGAGCCCGCCGCGTGGTGCACGGTACGGCCGGGGATGTACAGCAACTGTTGGTCGCGGTCGAGCAGCATCGCGATCACCAGGCCGGCGCCACCGTGGTTCAGATCGATCGCCCAGGTGAGCTGCCCGTCTCGGGCGAGTCCGGCGACCTGCGAGATCAGCTCGTTCAGCGCGGTTTCGTCGTTGGTCACCCGGCGCGAGAGCAGTCGGTGTCCGTCGGTGTCGATGACCACGCAGTGGTGTTCGGTTTTGCCGGCGTCCAGGCCGGCCCACACGTGTTGTTCCATGGTTGTCTTTCCCCACTCGGATCCGGTGTCGGCCCCAGCAGACGACCACGCCGTCGTGTCCTTACACAGCGATCACATCGCGTCTCTCAATCAGCGGTCGAGTCGTCGCGGGACGTTGGGTGGCCAATCCTCCTTGGCCATCGACGGGGGCAGCAGAGCGATGAAAGCCATGTCCGACGTCCCTGGGTGGTTCGAAGCCTACGGCCGTCGCCCAGTTCGAACCCCCTGAAAGAAAGGTAAGGA
>NZ_JALPTB010000172.1 GCF_023218075.1 Rhodococcus sp. HM1
CGGCTCTTCGCACTTGGTAGGGGCGGGTGTCGATCGACCCCATTGCCGTGTCGGTGATTGAAAAAGGGCCCGCGCCCTTGTGAGCTGGGTGTTCTCAGGCATCCAGGACAGCAAGGAACGCGGGCATGCACCACGGTAGTTCATTGCTGCTCGATCTCGACGGCGTCATCGTCGAATCGGTGCAGCGCACGGTCGAGGGCAGCCGGATCGTGCAGATCGCGACGGCACCCGAATGGGTCGGGATGTGCCCGCAGTGCGGGCAGAAGTCCACGCGTTCGAAGGGTTGGGTCACCACCAGACCGCGGGATGTGCAGGTCGGACCCGACCGTCCGCTGTTGGTGTGGCGGAAACGGAAATGGTTGTGCACCAATACCTCCTGTGACCGTAAGGTGTTCACCGAGTCGACGCCGGGGGTGCCGTCCCGGGCGCGGGTCACGCCACGAGCGAAGGCGCTGCTGGTCGAGGCGGTCCTCGACGGGGACCGGTCGGTGTCCGCGGTCGCGGGCGACTACGGGTGCGCCTGGCACACCGTCCACGGCCACCTCGTCGTGGTCGCCGACGCCGCCCTTGGCGACGAACCCGAACCGGTGGTCGTCCTCGGGATCGATGAGACCCGACGCGGGAAGGCGAAATGGGAAACTTGCCCCGAGACCGGGGAACGGAGATGGGTGGACCGGTGGGACACCGGACTGGTCGACCTGACCGGCGATCAAGGGTTGCTGGCGCAGGTCAACGGGCGCACCTCCGCGGTGGTGATCGACTGGTTCGACGCCCGCGACGAGACGTGGAAGGCACAGATCACCCATGTCGCGATCGACATGTCGACGGTGTACGCAAAGGCGGTGCGCGAGGCACTGCCGCACGCACAACTGGTGGTGGACCGGTTCCACCTGGTCAAGAAGGCCAACGAGATGGTCGATACCGTCCGGCGCAGGGTCACCCAGGCCGAGCGGGGTCGGCGCGGCCGCAAGAGCGATGTCGAATGGATCAATCGACGACGGTTGTTGCGGGCCGCGGAGCGCCTAACCGATGAGCAACGATCGACACTGTTCGAGAAGCTGACCTCCGCCGACCCGCACGGGGACATCGCCGCCGCATGGATAGCGAAGGAACTGCTGCGCGATGTGTTGCGCTGCACCGATCGTGGTGGCCTTCGCCATGAGATCCGGGACAGACTGTATCGGTTCTACACGTTCTGCGCGGCATGCCGTGTCCCGGAGATCGGCAAGCTGGCGACGACCGTCTCGGCGTGGCAGGAACCGATGATCCTGGCGATCACCACCGGCCTGTCGAATGCGCGCAGTGAAGGCTACAACCGGATCGTCAAGCACGTCGGCCGTATCGCGTTCGGGTTCCGTACCCCGGAGAACCAACGCCGCCGGGTACGGTGGGCCTGCACTCGACGGTCACGTCGGGTCGCATCCAGCCGGCGCCAATGCCACTGCTAACTGCGAAGAGCC
>NZ_JALPTB010000173.1 GCF_023218075.1 Rhodococcus sp. HM1
TGTCAAGTCCCGAGTTTTGTTGAGGCTGAGCGTGTGTTCAGTTCTCAGGCCGCAGAAGCGGCTGGCGGTTGTGCGTAGTGGGCGGTCTCGACCTCGGCCGGAGTCCGATAGTCGAGCATGCCGTGGACCCGTTCGGTATTGAACCAATGCACCCACTGCGCCGTAGCGGCCTCGACGTCCTCCCGACCGGCCCAGGGACCGTCGAGGAAGATCAACTCGGCCTTGTACAGCGAGTTCAGCGCCTCCGCCATCGCGTTGTCATAGGAGTCGCCCTTCGATCCGACGGAGGCGACCGCCGCGGCCTGATCCAGAGTCTGGGCGTAGCGCAGCGCTCGATATTGCACGCCGCGATCGCTGTGATGGACCAGGCCGGTGACGTCGTGGCCTGCACGGCGCCGTGCCCACAGGCCCATCTTCAACGCGTCGAGAGCCAGATCGGTGTACATCCGCGTCGAGGTCTGCCAACCAACAATCATGCGCGAGAACACATCCAGGACGAACGCGACGTAGACCCACCCGGACTGCGTGCGCACATACGTCAGATCGGCCACCCACAACTGGTTCGGCGCAGTGGCCGTGAAATCCCGCTCGACGAGGTCACCAGGCCGATCGGTTTCCGGTGCCGGCTTCGTCGTCCGTGGCCATTTTCCGCGCACGGTGCCGCGGACACCGAGTTCGCGGCAGAGCCGCTCGATGGTGCAGCGGGCCACCTCGTGGCCCTCCCGGACCAGCTGGGCGTGAATCTTGCGGATCCCGTAGACCCGCATCCGTGGGTGGGAGTGGATGCGCATGATGTGTTCTTTGAGGACGGCATCGCGGCGTGCACGGGCGCTGGGTTCGCGACCGATGAAGGCGTAGTAGGTGCCCGGGGCGATCTTGACCTCGGTGTTCTCCGACAGAACGCGACAGATCGGTTCGATCCCCCAGCGGTGTTTGTGTTCGTCGATGAACGCGACGATCACCTCAGTCGGCGGTCGAACTCCGCCTTCGCGAAAAAAGCTGTGGCAGAACGTAATATTTCCATCGACTGCCGTAGTTCGCGGTTCTCTTTCTCCAGGCGGCGGATGCGTGCTTCGGCATCGACGGGCTCGGTCGGGAGTTCGGCGTCTTCGGCCTTGCGCACCCAGGTCCGCAAGGCCTCCTTGTGGACGCCGGTCTGCTCGGCGATCCGGTTGATGGCGCCGGTGCGGGTATCGGGGTCGCGGCGGGCTTCGACTGCGAGTCGGGTCGCTCGCTCGCGCAGTTCCTGTGGGTATTTGTAGTTCGCCATGGTGAGTCTGGGGTGATCCTTCCGGGATATCTGGCTCACCCTCAATGAAACCAGGGACGCTTCAG
>NZ_JALPTB010000174.1 GCF_023218075.1 Rhodococcus sp. HM1
GGGTTATAGGCCAAAATGTGTGTACAGCCCTCGGTGTGTCGCCCTGGTTCACCGGCGTGATCTGCCCGCCCAACCATGTTGGAGACCGTTGCCGTCCTCCCAGCTGAAGTCGGTGCCCATGGTCGGGCCGATCGGTTCGTCCTCGGTGGTGTCGCGGCGCGTCGTCCGGGGTGGTGTGTAGTGCTCGGGCCGGACCAGATCCCACAGGTCACGGGGCTCGGCGGTCAGGCTGTTGAGTTTCCATTCCGCGGCCCGACGAGCGTGCTCGACCGGCAGACCGCGGTGTGTGCGGAACAGGTCCTTGATCGCCTTGTTCGGTCCGCCTTCCAGCGGTGAAGTGGTCCGCTGCAGGGGGTGATCGTCGTCGGTGAGCTCGGGGTCGATCCAGGTGAACAGGTGGTTGTTGGCGATCAGCCGGCGGAACAGGCCGCGGGTCTTGCGTAGGTCCCGGTGGGTGTACCACCACTGTTGGTCGTCCGAGACCCCGCTGGGGCGGGCCACATGTGTTTTCGCGTAGGTGCGGTGGCGCAGGAAGCTGTCCCAGCGTGCCTCCCACGCCGCGTATGCGCTCAGCCACAGCACGGCCTGGTCGATGCCCCGGACGTTCATCAAAGCCCGGGTGAGGGTGAGGATTTCGCGGCCTGCCTCGAGTCGGGGTTTGAGGGTGTGGTGGCGGCGTACGACCTGGAAGATGTGGAAGTAGCAGCGTTGGATGCGGGTGGTGGGCCACTGTTCGGCGATCGCGGCGTGCAGGCCGGTGCCGCCGTCGATGACGGCGACGGTCGGGGCGGGGTGGCGCCCAAGGATCTGTTGCCAGGCGATCTTCTTTTCGCGGTCGCACCATTGCCAATCGATGACGTGGTGGCCGTCGGTGGCGATCAGCAGGCACCAGGACTGGAAGTAGGTGCCGTCGAGGATCACCAGATCGGCCGGTGTCGGGGCCGGGGCCGGTGTGGGGATCTCGACGTTCCAGCACCAGGAGGTGTCGCGGCGGAAGGTGCGGGCGCTGGAGGCCACCTGGGTGGGTGTGTGGCCGTCGAGAAGCCACGCCCGGAATGCGTTCAGTTGTGCTTTGCGGGTGATGTCCGGACGTGACTGGGTCGTCGATGCGCCGCAGGTTTTGCAGCGCCAGCGGGTGCGGCCGGCAGTGGTGGTGCCGTTCTTGACCAGCTTGGCTCCGCATACACCACAGAGCGGGGAATTCCGGGTAGCTGACACCGAACATGCTTTCAGAGCATGTTCGGACGCCTATCATTCGAGGTCAGGGGCAGGAAATGGCGGGTTCTGTACACACATTCTGGCCATTAACCC
>NZ_JALPTB010000175.1 GCF_023218075.1 Rhodococcus sp. HM1
GTGGCGACCATGGTGCGGATGACGATCGACAGGTCGGCGGCGCCGGTCGGGGACAGATAGCCCAGGGCGCCGGAGTACACGCCGCGGGGGCCGTCCTCGAGTTTGTCGATGATCTCCATGGTGCGCAGTTTCGGGGCGCCGGTCATCGACCCGCCGGGGAACGCCGCGCGCACGCAGTCCACGGCGGACACGTCCGGTCGCAGGGTGCCGCGCACGGTGGACACCAGCTGGTGCACCGCCGCGTAGGTTTCGACGTCGAACAGCTTGGGCACGTGCACCGAACCCGGGACGCACACCCGGGACAGGTCGTTGCGCACCAGGTCGACGATCATCAGGTTCTCGGAGCGGTCCTTCTCGCTCGAGTGCAGGTCCTGCCACAGCATCTCGTCCTCGGCCTCGGTGGCGCCGCGGGGCCGGGTGCCCTTGATCGGTTTGGATTCGACGACACCGTCCGCGTCGATCCGCAGGAACCGTTCCGGGGACGCGCTGAGCACCGAGATGCCGGGGAACTGCAGCAACGCGCTGTAGGGGGTGGGGCTGATCTCGCGCAGGCATTCGTAGGTGCGCAGCGGATCGATGCTGCGTTCGACGGTGGCCATGTTGGTCAGGCACACCTCGTAGGTTTCGCCGCTGCGGATCTCGGCGACGCACTGGCCGATCAGATCGAGATAGCGCTGCCCGTCGTGCCGCAGCCGCATCGGGTGGTCGCGGTCCAGGCGCAGCAGCGGCGCCGCGTCGGGTGCGGGCACGGTCACGTCGTCGAGTTCGGCCAGGGCGGCGGCGGCGCGGTCGAACCAGTCGGTGGTCGCGCGCTCGCCGGGCTGCGCGCTCAGCGCGAGCAGGTAGCAGTGGCCGGCTTCGTGGTCGAGGACGACGGCCCGGTCGGCGAACACCATCGCCGCGTCCGCGGTGGGCGAGGTGTGCACGAGCTGGGCGCCGGCGTCGGCCTTCAGTTCGTAGCCGAGATAGCCGACGTAGCCGAGGCCGAAGGCGAACGGCAGGTCGTCGCGGCGCGCGACCGGACGTTCGGCGAGGCGCCGGTCGATGTGGTCGAAGAACGTGCTGTGGTGTTCGGTGACGGTGCCGTCGACGGCGTGTTCGCGCACCAGGGTTTCGGCGACGCTGTAGGTGACGAACTCGGAGCGGGGCCCGGAGCCGTCGCCCATCACCGTGAACCGGGATCCGGGTTCGGCCGCGGCGCTGCCGTCGAGCCAGAAACTGTGCGGGCCGTCCGCGAAGAGCCGCTCGAACACCGCCTGCGGGT
>NZ_JALPTB010000176.1 GCF_023218075.1 Rhodococcus sp. HM1
CGAGCGTGGGCAAAATGTGGGCAGAAATGCGGCGAGCCCACATCCCAAGGCTCGGAATGTGGGCTCTACCTGCACTAACTCTGGTGGGGCGGGCGGGGCTCGAACCCGCGACCAATGGATTATGAGTCCACGGCTCTAACCGACTGAGCTACCGCCCCATCACGGCCGTCTCCGGCTGCGCGCCCAGAATGCTACCCGTCTTCGCGGGGAGGTTCGCACACCGGGTCACCGATGGCTCGCAACGAGATCCGCGGGCACTCCTCGCCACTTCAGAACCTCGGTCGGGAAATGGAGAATGATATTCTCGTCACTGAAATCATTGTTTTCAGCGATCTTCCCGCAGACGAGAGGCGTGCGATGGAGGGATTGAAAGACAAGGTCGTCCTGGTGGCAGGCGCCGCGACCGGGCTGGGCGCCGACTCCGCCGCCCGACTGGCCCGGGAGGGCGCAAAGGTCGTCGTGGGCGACCTGGACGGCGCCGGGGCCGAGAAGACTGCCGCTGCCATCGGCGAGGCGGGCGGCGCCGCGACCGCAGTCCAGTTCGACATCTCTGTCGACGAGTCGGTGCGGGCGCTCGCCGACGCCGCGATCGACACCTACGGAAAGCTCGACGCGGTCCACATCAACGCGGGCGACATGGGCTCGGTGTCGAAGGACACCGACGTCGTCGACATCGACCTGGACATCTGGGATCGCATGATCGCCGTGAACCTGCGCGGCCACATGCTCGTCACCCGGCACACGGTTCCCCACCTGCTCGCGGCCGGTGGCGGCGCGATCGTCTACACGTCGTCGATCGCGTCGTTCACCGGCGATCCGCAGCGGCCCGCATACGCCGCGACCAAGGCCGGGATCAACGCCCTCACACGGCACGTCGCCTCGCGCTGGGGTCGCGAGGGCATCCGGGCGAACGCCGTCGCCCCGGGTCTGATCCTCACCGACGAGATCCGCACGGGCGCCGACCCCGACCTTCTGAAAGCCCTCATCGGCCGGTCCCGCAGCACTCGGGCCGGCGAAGCCCGCGACGTGTCGAGCATGGTCGCCTATCTGATGTCCGACGAGGGCTCGTGGATCAACGGGCAGATCGTCAACGTCGACGGCGGCACCGTTCTGGGTTAATGGCCAGAATGTGTGTACAGAACCCGCCATTTCCTGCCCCTGACCTCGAATGATAGGCGTCCGAACATGCTCTGAAAGCATGTTCGGTGTCAGCTACCCGGAATTCCCCGCTCTGTGGTG
>NZ_JALPTB010000177.1 GCF_023218075.1 Rhodococcus sp. HM1
CTAGTGGCTCGTCATGGATTGTTGACCGGGTAATCCCCAGCTGACCACCCCTCCACGGCAGACTGTCTCCGAGTCGAGACAAGGAGGTGGTCGTGGCACGTCAACCCAGCGTGTTCGTCCGATCGTTGACCATGGAGGAAGGCCGCCGGCTGCAGAAGATCAGCCGCACCGCCAAAGACCCGATCAAACTGCGACGAGCCATCGTGGTGCTGATGTCCGCCCAAGGCCAGACCGTCAAGGACATCACCTCATTGATGCAGGTCAGCGACGACTACGTCCGCGATGTCATCCACGCATTCAACGAGCAGGGATTCGAGGCGTTGCACCCAAAATGGAACGGGGGACGACCGAAGACGATCGATGAGCAGACCCGCGAGAAGATCTGCTTGATAGCCCGGACGTCCCCCGCCGATTGGAAAATCACCGCGTTCTCCACCTGGAGTCTGGCCAAACTGACCGAGCACCTGATCGCGCAGAAGATCGTGCCGACCATCAGTCGCGAGACACTGCGCCGCATCCTGCGTGACGGAAAGGTCACCTGGCAGTCGACCACGACGTGGAAGGCCTCGACCGATCCGGATTTCCTGGTCAAGATGCGCACGATCCTCGCTCTCTACGATCACCCGCCGGCCGACGGCCGGGTCGTCTGTGTCGACGAGTTCGGTCCGCTGAACCTGCAACCCCGGAAAGGGAAATCGTGGCGGCCGGCGACGTCTCCGCTTCGGTTGCGGGCGACGTATCACCGCTACGACGGTGTGATGCACATGCTCGCCGCGCTCGATTTATCGAGTGGCAGAATGTATTACCGAATCAGGCCTCGTAAACGAGCTGGCGAGTTCCTCGACCTTCTGAAGGTGTTGCGGGCCAGGTGGCCCGGGGAGAAGTTGTACGTGGTGCTCGACAACTTCTCCCCGCACCGGCACCTGTCCGTCCGCCGGTGGGCGGCGGACAACGACGTCGAGTTGGTGTTTTTGCCGACCTACGGGTCGTGGCTGAACTGGATCGAATCCGAGTTCGCGGCGTTGCGGTACTTCGCCCTGAACGGCACCGATCACCGCAGTCACACCGAGCAGAACGCTGCGATCGCGGCGTATATGCGGTGGCGCAATGCCCGTGCCGAACCGAAAACCCGATTCGCCCCGGACTCGCCGATCCGATCGTGGACCGAGTACCCGTATTATCCGGCCAAGGTTGCGTGACGAGCCACTAGC
>NZ_JALPTB010000178.1 GCF_023218075.1 Rhodococcus sp. HM1
CTAGTGCCTCGTCAAGCAACCTTGGCCGTGTAATGCGGGTACTCGGTCCACGATCGGATCGGTGAGTCCGGGGCGAACCGGGTCTTCGGCTCGGCACGAGCATTGCGCCACCGCACGTATGCGGCGATCGCAGCGTTCTGCTCGGCATGACTGCGATGATCGGTGCCATTGAGCGCGAAATACCGCAACGCCGCGAACTCGGATTCGATCCAGTTGAGCCACGACCCGTAGGTCGGCAGAAACACCAACTCAACATCGTTGTCGGCGGCCCACCGACGAACACTCTGGTGCCGGTGCGGGGAGAAGTTGTCGAGCACCACATACAACTTCTCCCCAGGCCACCGGGCCCGCAACACCTTCAGAAGATCGAGGAACTCACCCACGCGCTTGCGCGGACGAATCCGGTAATACATTCGGCCGCTGGACAAATCGAGGGCGGCAAGCATGTGCATCACCCCGTCATAGCGGTGATACGTCGCCCGCAACCGCAACGGATGCGTCTGCGGTCGCCACGATTTCCCTTTCCGCGGCTGCAGGTTCAACGGACCGAACTCGTCGACGCAGACCACCCGACCGTCGGCCGGCGGGGTGTCGTACAGGGCGAGGATCGTGTGCATCTTCGACAGGAAATCCGGATCGGTCGATGCCTTCCACGTGGTGGTGGCCTGCCAGGTGACCTTTCCGTCACGCAGGATGCGACGCAGTGTCTCGCGGCTGATCGCCGGCACGATCTTCTGCGCGATCAGATGCTCGGCGAGCTTGGCCAGACTCCAGGTGGAGAACGCGGTGATTTTCCAATCGGCGGGGGACGTCCGGGCTATCAAGCAGATCTTCTCGCGGGTCTGCTCATCGATCGCCTTCGGTCGTCCCCCGTTCCATTTTGGGTGCAACGCCTCGAATCCCTGCTCGTTGAATGCGTGGATGACATCGCGGACATAGTCGTCGCTGACCTGCATCAACGAGGTGATGTCCTTGACACTCTGGCCTTGGGCAGACATCAGCACCACGATGGCGCGACGGAGTTTGATCGGGTCCTTGGCGGTGCGACTGATCTTCTGCAGCCGTCGCCCTTCCTCCATGGTCAACGATCGGACGAACACGCTCGGTTTGCGTGCCACGACCACCTCCTTGTCTCGACTCGGAGATAGTCTGCCGTGGACGTGTCGGTCAGCCGGGGATTACCCGGTCAACGATCTGTGTCGAGCCACTAG
>NZ_JALPTB010000179.1 GCF_023218075.1 Rhodococcus sp. HM1
CTCGCGGCCGGCGCCGAGGCGGTCGACTCCGGCAGCGCCGGGCGCAGCGCGATCGAGGCGCCCACGCTACGTGCCCTGCGGGACCCGCAGCGTCACCGGAACGCGCAGCTTCCCGGCCGTGGTGAACGGCGCGGGACTGTCCAGCGGATGCGACCACTGAAACGTCGAGCCGTTCCAGCAGGACATGTGGGTCACGGTCGTGGAGGCGGGGATGTCGAACTCGAGTTCCGAGCCCACCACATCACCGTCGGACGCTCCCGGCGTCCAGGTCAGGGTCTTGCGGGCGTAGCTGCCGCCGGTGACCTCGGATGCTCCGGTGGTGCCGGGGTCGGCGGTGTGCGCCGAGAACGTCGCGCCGAGGCTCGACAGCTCGACCGCGAGGGCTTCACGGACGTCGGTGGCCATCTTCATGGGGTGCTCCTAGCGGGGTGTGCGTTCGATCTGGCCCTCGTACCAACAGAAGTCGAGGGTGTCGGTGGCGGGCGGTTCGACCGGATAGTGCGGGTACAGCTGGTAGGTCAGGCCCTCGTCGATCAAGTCAGCGTCCTCCGACTGCACCCAGAACTCGATGTAGTCCGCGGTGACCTCGAGCGCGGGCCACGTCGCGATCACCGGCGAGCCGACCTCGGGGCCGTCGGTGATGACGATCGCGGCGGTCGTGTCGGCGGGGAACGGCGGGTCGTTCGGGTGCCGGTTGTAGCGGTGCACGTAGTCGGCGCCGCGGGTCAGGATCAGCGGCTCAACGATCGGGGTATATCCGCTCACGCCGCCACCTCGTATCCAGCGAGTTGCAGCGCCAGCGTGTGCGACGGATTCGGCGACACGTGCGTGCCCGCCTGCGGACGCACGTCACGACCGAGGACCGCACCGGTGTCATCAGCGAGGACCACCACGACCTGACCCTGCTGCCCGTAGGCGGGCGGGCGGGTGTAGATCACGATATGGTCGGCGCCCGCCATCGGCGGATCGATCCGGTACAGACGCGCCGGGCCCGGATGCCCACCAAGGTCCCCGTCGACGAGTGTTGCTGTGCCCATGGGATTCTCCTGTCAGTAGAAGCGGGTGGTGACGAAGATGGCGCCGCCGGCACCGTTGCCGCCGTTGCCCG
>NZ_JALPTB010000017.1 GCF_023218075.1 Rhodococcus sp. HM1
CACCACAGAGCGGGGAATTCCGGGTAGCTGACACCGAACATGCTTTCAGAGCATGTTCGGACGCCTATCATTCGAGGTCAGGGGCAGGAAATGGCGGGTTCTGTACACACATTCTGGCCATTAACCCACACCCGCCGAGCGGGCGGACACACGCGCGCTGCCCGCACCGCGCGTGTGTCTATGCGGTGTGCGGAGACCGACATCACGTTGCCAAGGAATTCTCACAATCGGGCTGTACCGTGGCCGAACGTGCTTTCACGTGTTGTCTCCATCCTCATCGCGGCCGGCTTGGTCCTTCTCGCAACAGGCTCCACATTCGCCTATCTCGATGCACCGTCGACGACGGTGACCGTGGCCGAGTCCCCGCAGCCGGCGGCCGACTCCGATGACGGCGTCGACGCGGCCCGCTCCCGTCTGCAGCGTGCCGGACTGCCCCTGTCGATGCTCGACGGCGGCGTCGGGCAGCTCACCGACGGCAGCCGTCAGCTCGACGACGGTGCGCGTCAGCTCTCGGACGGTCTCCGGCAGGCACGAGAGGGCGGCGAACAGCTCGCGACCGGGCTGGATCAGCTCGACGGCGGCGTGGCCGAACTCGGCGACGGCGCGACGCAGATCAGCGGCGGAGTCGACGAGGTGGTCGGCCGGCTCACCGGGTTCGGTGCGATGCAGGGAACGGTGACCGAGCAGCTCACCACCGTCGCCGACACCCTCGGTGCCTCCCCCGACCCGGTGTCGCAGAGCGCCGCCGGACAGTTGCGCACCCTCGTCGACACGCTGAACACCCAGGGCCTCGGCCAGGACACCCTCGACCAGCTCGGCCTGCTCCGCGACGGCGCCCGGCAACTCGCCTACGAGCTCACCGATCCGAACGCCCGGTTCGTGGCGGGGATGTCGCAGGCCGCCGGAGGAGCCGCACAGCTCCGCGACGGCCTCGTGCTGCTCGACGACGGCGGACGGGCGCTGTCGGACGGCACGGGACAACTCGTCGACGGTGTGGAGCCGGTGGCCGGTGTGGTCGCGGGGATCGCGGACAACGTCAGATCGGCAACGGACGCGCTGCCGCGCGTCTCCGGTGCCCAGGTGGAGCCGTCGGCCACGACCACGACGACGACCGGTCCGCAGTGGTGGCCGTATGCGTTGATCGCTCTCGGTGCCGTTGCGCTCGTCGCGGCGGCACTGTGGACCCGGATCCCGGGTGTGGGAAGCCGGTCGCGTGGCGGCGGCGTGGCGGTGTCGGACAGCTGACGCGACACGGCGCCACCCGGGCGACCCCTCCTCGCCCGGGTGGCACCGGTCGGGGCTACGAGGCTTCGCGCAGCGTCAGACCCGACAGTGCGATGACGTACTCCCCCGCCTCCTCGTCGAAGTCGACGGTGTAGACGGTCGGGAAGTACCCGGCCCGCTGGTAGGCGGCGGGCTGACTGACCTCTTCGCGGATCTGTGGTTTGGTGGCGAGCCACTCGCGGGTCATCATCGGTTCGATGAACGTGAACTCGCCGTCCCACGTTCCGAAGAGCAGCACCTCGGTGAAGTCGAACGATCCGGGTATCGCGCCGTCGGCGGCATTCGTCCAGTGCATGCCCATGAACGGCACGGTGTTCTCCGCCGCGGGCCCCGGCGGCGGACCGTACCCGGCCGGAACATACTGCGGTTCGGGAAGAGTGGCGGCCCGGGTCGCGAAGTCGGGGGCGGCAGGATCGACGTCGCTCTCGGTGTCCGTCGTGTAGAAGTGCATGTCGAAATGTGGCTTGCCGAAGAGGACCTCGGGCTCGTGGCCGTTCGGGTTCCAGTCGAGCATGACGTGGTCGAAACCGGTCTCGGGTGCGCCGGACGGCAGGTCCAGCATCAGCATCGTCATCGCGGCGTCCGGTCCCTCCGGCAGCCCGGTGAGTGCGGACTCGGAGATCCGGATGCCGATCTCCTGGGGCGTTCCCGCGTCGTCGACCGTGATGTACGTCCTGGACCTGCCCTCCCCGAGGGATTGTTCCGCACCGTAGAGGGTGGCTTCGTGGCCGTGCGCCTGCGAGCCGTGCGCGACGGGGGTGGACGAGTCACCGCAACCCGCGACCGCAAGTACGGCGAGAGCGGCGAGTCCGAGCCCGGTAGCGGTCCGAACCGTATGCATGGGTGTGCCTTTCGAGGTGATGGTGTTCGTGGGGTCGAGCCGGTGCCGCCGGTCAGCGGTCACGGCGCACGACCTGCCCGACGCGCAGCACACCGTTGCTGTCGTATTCGTCGGCGAGTGCGCTGAGCCAGTGGGCGGTGTCGTCGTCGTAGGCGCGGGCGATGGTGGCCGGGTCGGCGCTGGCCGCGAAATTGGGAAGATGCCGGCCGGTGGTCCACGGCGCCAGCGCCCGGTCGATGGTGCGGGCGTGCCCGACCACGTTCTCCGCGGTGGGCGGCGCCAGCACACCGGCGACCATCACCGCGAACTGCGCGTCGCGGTGGCAGAAGGCGCTGCGGTGCCGCGGTTCCCGGGCCAGCGCGCCGCCGAGCTGCCGGACTTCGACGACGGTCTGCGGCGAGTGCGATCCCGGTCCCGCGACCGACAGCAGGGCGTCGATCGCCTCGTGCGTCAGTTCATTTGTCAGCGCGCTGTATTCGTGGGTCGGCATCGGGTCGACAGGGTCGGCGTGCACCGCGGCGATGGCGGCGAACGGCAAGGTTCCGATGCCGTCGAGGATCGGGGTCGCGACCGCACGCAGGCGGCCGAGGAGGGCTTCGGCCTCCGCCGGGTCCGCGAGGCTGGCGAAGCGGACCGCGAAGGTCAGGCGACCCGCGAGCGGCGCGGGCACCTGCGGCAGCGGGGGCAGCTGCAGGAACGCGATCGACGTCGTGCTGTGCTCGGGCAGTTCGGCGCACCAGTCCAACCACGCGTGGGCGACCGCGGCCGCGTCGGATCCGTCGAAATAGAGTGCTCCGCCGTAGAAGTGGGTGACGGGCAGCAGTTCGATCTCGACGGCTGTGACGATCCCGAGGGTCGCCTTGCCGCCGCGGAGCCCCCAGAACAGTTCCGCGTGTTCCTCGGGTGTCACGTGCAGCACCTCGCCGTTGCCGGTCACGATGTCGAAGGCGCGCACGTAGTCGGACGACAATCCGTAGGTGCGCACCAGCGGCCCGATGCCGCCGCCGGTGAGGAAGCCGGCGACGCCGACGGTCGTGGAGGATCCCGCCAGCGGCGCGAGTCCGTGCGGTGTCGCGGCGTCGATGACGTCCTGCCACACGAGACCGGCCCCGAGCCGTGCGGTGCGGGCGTCCGGATCGATCGCGCATTCGGTCAGCCGGCCGGTATGAACCAGCAGGACGTCGTCGCCCAGCGGGACCGCGCCGTGGCCGGTGCGCTGAACGGCGACCTTCAATCCGTGGTCCGCCGCGTATCGCACGGCCGCGGCGACATCGTCGGCGCTCTCCACCTCGACCACCGCGTGCGGCCGGACCGGCACCGCGACGTTCCACGGAGTCGCCAGCTCGTATCCGGGCTCACCGGGCAACGCCACCGCGCCGGACACCGCCGCCCGGAGCGATTCGATCGATGCGGCCACCGCAGGTGTCGTGTTGGTCATCGGGACTTCCTTCCATCCGTGTTGCGGGTGTGAAGGAAGGATGGAGGAGCTGCCTTGGCCGGTTCTTGACTCGAGCGGCCGGCCCGTCCAAGCAACGGCCAAGGGCAGCGTCAGTCCAGAATCGAGCGCGCGTAGTCGGCCAGTCCGAACATCCCGAGACGGGAGGCCTCGTCGGCGATCTGCTCGATCGCCCGGTCCCGTTCCGGCGAGGCCGCCCGCAGCTGGGTGCGCAGCAACCGGCAGCGCAGCAACGTCGGAGGGCTCGATGTCCGTGTGGCGAGCTCCTCGGCCCGGTCCAGCAGCTCGTGGGCCGTTTCGACACGTCCGAGCAGCGCGTGCAGGCGCGCGGACGCCTCCGCGACGGAACCGATCACGCCGACCTGGCCCACCGTGGCGATGCGGTCGTGGAACGGCGCGAGCAGTTCGATGAAGGTCTCCGCGTGCTCGACGAGTTCGAGATCGGCGATCACGCGCGCGAGCAACGAGCGGTGCCCGAGCGTGGTCCACGTGAACGGCCCCTGGCCGACGGACCACCGTGCGATCTCGGTCGTCACGGCCTGCCTGTCACCCCGCGCCGCGGCGATGGCGATCCGCCACGAATCCGGTTCCACGAAGCCCGGATCCGAATCGGCAAGCATTCCGCGTTCCCACTCGAGGGTGTTCGCGGCGAGGTCGGGGCTGCCGGCGACGTACAGCTCCGTCTGCAGGTGGAACTGCCTCGCGGCCTCGTACTGCCGCCGCGCCTCGTCGAAGTCCCCGTGCCACGACGCCAATGTCGCTTCCATCCAACGCAACTGGACTCGAACGACCGGAAGCCGCAGCAGGTCGCACCCGACGATCCCGTGCCGTACATGCGCGGCGGCGGCATCGACATCCCCCAGGTTCATGCGGGCCATGCTGGCTGCGGCGTGGGCGATGACCGCGTCGAAGCGGGATTGCCGGTGCCGCAGGGTGAACAGCTCGTCGATCAGCCATACGGATTCGTCGCTGTGCGTCGCCACGCCGGAGTAGAGCAGGATCCGCCCCAGCAGCGCGTCGGCGATCACATCGGGATCGCCTGTCTCGCGGGCGATCGCGAGTGATCTGCTGCTCAGTTCGTCGGGAACGGCCGAATCCGGGTGGTAGCAGCTGCCGACGGCCAGTGCCGCAAGCACCCGGCAGTGGGCCGTCGGGTCGTCGGAGACGAAAGGTTCCAGACCCGACAGTCTTTCGAGAAGCGGTCCGGGATCCTTGCCGTAGGACACCCACGGCCACGCGCCCGCGGAGCGCAGCAGTGCCGCGGCCAGTCGGCCCGCGGCCGAGGTTCGGCCCTCGCGGACCGCGGCGAGCAGACCGGCGTCGACGACGTCGAGCACCGTCTGGCCACGGCCGGCCCGCGCGAGCGCCTCGACTCGGGCCACGAGCAGATCGTCACGGGCACCGGCCGATTGTTCGGAGGCCGGAAGCAGGTCGAATGCCTTCACCGCCGCCTCCCACCACTGCGCCGCGGTCTCCGAGTTCCATCGCTCGGTCGCTTCCCGCGCCGCGTCGGTGCACGCGTCGAGCACGGTACGCGGATCGGCGACGGGCAACGCGGCCATCAGATGCTGCGCTCGCCTGCTCGAGCGATCGCTGTCGGACGAGTCCGCCAGCGCCTCGGCTACCTGGGCGTGGATGCGCTGGCGGCGCAGTTCCGGTATCTCTGCGAGCACTTCGTCGCGGAGCAGACCGTGAGCGAACACATATCCGCGAACACCGGGGTCGGCGACGATGATCCGCTCGTCGGCTGCGTCGTCGAGATAGTCGGCGAGGGTGCCGAGATCCAGCCGGGTCGCGGCGGCCAGGATGTCGGTCTCGATGTTGTCACCGATCACCGCGGCGACCCGAAGAACCTGCAGCACAGCCGGTTCCACGGACGTCAAGCGACGGCCGAGGACCGAACGGACGGCCAGCGGGATCTCCCCGCCGAGTCGCTCGTCCCGCGGAAGTCGCGCGTACTCGGAGACGAACAGCGGATTGCCGCCGGTGCGTTCGGCGAGCATCCGCGCCTCGGTCGCATCGAGTTCCTCGCCGGTCACGTGACGGGCAAGGGCCGCCACTTCCGACTCGGCGAGCGCCGGTACCACGATGTGCCGGTTGCCGTCGCGACGCAGGACGGCGTCGACGAATTCGCGCACGCCGGAACGCATCTCCGAATCACGCAGCGTGAGGACGAACCAGACCCGCTGCCGGTGCAGCGCTCCGACCAGGTATCTCAGGCAGCGGAGGGACGTCGGGTCGGCCCATTGGATGTCGTCGACGACGACGGTCAGCGCGGCTTTCTCCGCGGCCACCGTCTCGATCGCGTTCAGAACGCGTTCGTAGACGGCGAAACGGGCTTCGTCCGGTTCGACCCCGGTCGGCGGGATGAGCGCGGCGTCGGCGTCGACACCGAGTTCCCTCAGCATCCGCCGGATCGGCCACCACGCGGGCGCACCTTCGTCCTCGAGGCACCGCGCCCACACTGCGGTGCCGCCCGCCGAGACCGTGCGGGCGTCGCATTCCTCGGCCAGCCGGGTCTTTCCGATTCCCGCGGGGCCGGTCAGCACCACCCAGCGGGGTGCGCCGGCCAGGACCTCGTCGAACATCCCGTCGATCACGCCGGTCTCCGTCTCGCGTCCGACGAACACGCGCCCGGATTCTGCCTCTGCGGCCGGGACCGTGACGGACGGCGGGGCGGGTGCCGGAACCGTCTCGGCGCCCGTCCATTCCGGTGTCCTCGGCCAGGCCGCGAGTTCGGGTTCGTGCCTCAGGATCGCGCCCTGCAGTGCGGTCAGCTCGGCGCCCGGCCGCAGGCCCAGCTCGGCATCGAGGCGAGCGACGTGAACACCGAACTGCTCCAACGCTTCCGGCGAGCGGCCGGCCCGGTGCAGAGCCAGCATCCGCAACCAGCACGTCCGGTCCCGGAACGGGTACTCGTCGTACAACCGGGTCGCCTCGGCGAGGGCCGGGACCGGCCGTCCCATCGCGAGCAGCGCCGTGACCAGGGTTTCCCGGCAGTCGGTACGGACCTCCTCGAAGCCGGCGGCGGCCACCTCCACCCACTCCTCGTCGCGGAGATCCTCGAGTAGCGGTCCCCGGACGGACGCGAGAGCACGACCGGCCGTGTCCAGCGCGGATTCCCATTCGCCGTTGTCGGCGTGCCGGCGCGCCGCCTCCGCGTCGTCGAGGAACACGGACAGGTCCACGTCCTCGCGGGGGATGTCGAGGACGTATCCGGGTGGCTGGCGCACGATCGGTGATGCGGCACCCGATTCGCTGCGCAGCGCCCGGCGCAGGTTGGAGATGTACGCCTGGATGCTCGAGACGGCGCTCGCGGGCGCGTCACCGGACCACAGCGCGTCGATGAGCCGATCGGTGGAGACGACCTTTCCGCGGCTCAGGAGCAGGACCGCGAGCACCGCACGTTGCTTGCGTGGCCCGAGATCGACGAGATCCGTCCCGGAACCCGGGTCGTGTGGACTGCCCGGCTTCCGCGCGACCTCGAGGGGTCCGAGCAGTCGGTAGATCATGCGGGCTCCTCGTACCGGCAGGGGTGGAACGGTAGAAGTGTAGGGACCTGATCCTGCCTGCGCGCGGGGACGGTCAGGCGTCGACGTTCGCGATCTCGCGGCTGTCCTCGACCGGTGTGCGGGCCGGACGCAGCATCACCACGCACACCAGCGCGCCGAGCGCGGCGATCACGCCTGCGACCAGCAGCGCGTGGTGCAGGCCGGTGACGAAGTCGTGCGGCGATCCACCGGGCAGCAGCGACTGCGCGGGTAGCAGTGCGCCGAGACCCGCGACCCCGACCGCGATGCCGGTCTGACGGAACGCGTCGTTGATCCCTGCCGCCAAACCGGAATGGTCCGATGTGCTTTCACCGAGAACCAGGCCGCTCATCACGGGATTGAACACCCCTGACCCGACGCAGGCGAGGATCAGGCCGGGCAACATCGCGTACCTGGACCCGGCGACGTCGACGGTGGTCATCAGGACCAGACCGACGGCAACGAGGAGCAGCGAGACGCTCAGCGAGATGTACACGGGGATCCGCCGGTCCAGTTTCGCGGTGGCACCGGCCACGACGAACATCGCCACGGTCGCGGGAATGTAGACGAGCCCGGCCTCGACGGGCGACAGATGCAGCACGTTCTGCAGGTAGATCGTGGTGTAGACGAAGACCGCGAACAACGACGCGGAGATCGCGAACGCTGCGATCTGAGCGCCGGCGAACGCGCGGTTCGCGAGCAGGTGCGGCGGCAGCATCGGTTCGCGGGTGCGGAGTTCGTGCAGCACGAACCAGACCAGCGCGACTGCGGCGACCGCAGCGGCGGTGAGGGTCGTCGGGTCGAGCCAGCCGTGTTCGTTGCCGTGCAGCAGTCCGAAGACCAGGGCCGCCAGGCCCGTGGAGACGAGGAGTTGTCCGGGCAGGTCGGCACCGCGGGGATGCGGGTCGCGCGATTCCGGTACCCACCGGACCGTGAGCGCGAGCGTGACGAGGCCGATCGGAATGTTGACGAGGAAGATGGCACGCCAGTTCAGCAATTCGGTCAGCAGACCACCGACGAGTGGGCCGACCGCGAACGCCCCGCCGATGGTGGCACCGTAGGCGGCCAGCGCCGCCGCGCGCTGTGGGCCCTCCTCGAACACGTCCGCCAGCAGCGCGAGCGAGCACGCGAACAGGATGGCGCCCCCGATACCCTGTGCGGCGCGGGCGATGTCGAGTATCCAGATGTCGGGAGCGAGAGCGCACAGCAGCGACGCCGCGGTGAACCACACGACGCCGACGAGGAACACGCGGCGCCGGCCCCGGCGGTCCGCCCAGGATCCGGCGCTCAGGACCACCGTGGCCAATGCCAGCGTGTAGGCGTCGATCACCCATTGGAGCGCGCTCACACCGGTCTCCAGGTCGACGGCGATGGACGGCAGTGCCGTGTTGACGACCGCGATGTCGAGCATGAGCATCGCGGTCGTCACGCACACCACCGCGAGGGTGGCTCGTCGGGTCGCGGGGCTTTTCGGGGTGGCCGGAACAGTCGTCGGCCCGTTCTGGTTCGTCGAGGTTGAAGTCACCTCGCAGACGCTGCTCCCCCGCGCTTGGACCGGACCGGGTCGAACGCTTGGATGCGTGAAATTCGATGCGCCCCTGCCGAGTGCGCACAAATTGTTGCGACGCGCCGACGCGACGCGACAAGTTGTGCACACTCGAACGGCGCCTACGGGCGCTGCAGTGTCACCGTGATCAGCGCGAGCACCCGCTCGTCGTCACCGGCGTCGACGAGACGGATGTCGATCACGCTGTGGTCGGGGGCGTCGCGCAGCACGGTGCCGTACGAGCGCGCCGGGCCGGACCGCACCTGGGACAGGTAGCGGACGAGCATGTCGGTGGCGACGAGTCCGGGTCGCATCGCGTGGGCGGCGGCCTCGGCGAGCAGGGCCTGTGCGCCGCCCTGGATGGTGCCGATCTGGTTGATGACGAACACGCTCCGGTCGAGTTCGAGGATGCCGGCCGCCGCGTCGACGACGCGCAAATCGAGGCGTTCGTAGATGTCGCCGTCGATTTCGCGGTCCGGGTGAGCGCGCACCTTGCCAACCCACTGTTCGGGTGTGTAGAGGTCCGCGTGGGCTGCCGCGTGCCGGGGCAGCCGCGCGAAGGTGACGAGCCCGCGCGCCACGAGGGTCGGTCCGCCGGGTTCGTCCGCCGCGCCGGCGTCGATCTCGCGTGCGAAACCGGCGATGTCCTGGCGACCGTGACCGTCGTAGACGTCCGCCGAGACGACGACCGTCTTCTTGCCGGTACGGACGAGGTTGGCGTCGACGAACAGCGGGCCGTCCTTCGGCGTGCTCACGGCGTGCAGGGACAGGTCCTGCGTTGCGGTCCAGTCGCCGGCCCCGGCGACGAGCGCGGGGTCGGAGGTCACGATGTCGACGGCGGTGACCAGGAAGCCCAGAGCCGCCCCGCCGGCCGGGGAGCGCACCTTGTCGGTGAGGTTCGCGCGGATCACCGAGCGGCGCTCGTCGAGCAGGAGGGTGTTCAGTCCGAAGTCCGCGGTGAACGTGCGCGCCCCCGACAGGATGAGCTCGGACAGATCCTCCGAGAAGTCGACGGAAATGGCGTTCTCTTTCATATCGGCATCATGACAGAGGTTCTGCCTGCCGTGTTGGCGTCCCTTCGCGGCGGATCGAAATCTGGATTCTCAGTTCTGAAAGTAATATTCTCACAGGAGCGAGTGCCGCCGGACAGCTCTGTTCCGCACGAGAGGATTCCGATGAACATTGACGACATGGTGATGATCAGCATCGACGACCACGTGGTCGAACCGCCCGATCTCTTCGAGAAATACTTCCCCAAGAGCCTCAAGGACCAGGCACCGAAGCTGACCGCCAACCCGCGAAATCCCGACGTGCAGGCGTGGATGTTCCAGGGCGTCGTGGTCGGGAGCTCGGGACTCAACGCGGTCGCGTCGTGGCCCAAGGAGGAATGGGGCATGGACCCCACCGGCTACGCCGAGATGCGGCCGGGCATCTACGACATGAGTCTGCGCGTGCGCGACATGGACGCCAACGGCACCCTCGCTGCGACCCTGTTCGCCACGTTCCCCGGATTCGCGGGCACGCACCTGGCGAGTCTGCCGGACAAGAAGCTGTCGCTCGCAGCGTGCAAGGCGTTCAACGACTGGGTGGTCGGCGAGGTCCCGAGCACCTACCCCGGCCGCTTCATCCCGCTCGGAATCATTCCGTTCTTCGACGTCGACGAATCGGTCAAGGAGATCGAGCGCCTCGACGCGATGGGTGTCCGTTCGATCAGCATTCCCGAGACCCCGTACGGCGTCGGCGAAGGCTATCCGCCGTTCAAGTCGGGCTACTGGGATCCGATCTTCAAGGCGTGCGCCGACCGCAACATCGTGCTGAGTCTGCACATCGGTGGCGGCATCAACCTCGTCAAGCGCGCCGAGGGCTTCGACCTCGACGACATGATGATCCTGACGCCGCTCATCTCGACGATCGCCGCGACCGACGTCATGCTCAGCGGTGCGCTCAAGAAGTTCCCCGACCTGAAGTTCGCGATGAGCGAGGGCGGTGTCGGCTGGGTTCCGCCGTGGCTCGACCGGCTCGAGCGGCACGTCACCAACCAGGAATGGACCGGGCGGACCTTCCTGCCCAAGGGCGTGACCCCGACCGACGCGTGGCGCAAGAACTTCCTGGCCTGCTACATCACCGAGCCGAGTGCGCTGAGCAACCGCGACCGTCTCGGCATCGACACGATCGCCTGGGAATGCGACTACCCACACTCGGATTCGACGTGGCCGCGGTCGCCCGAGATGCTGATGGAGGAGCTGAAGGCGTCGAACTGCACCGACGAGGAGATCAACAAGATCACGCACGAGAACGTCGCGCGCTTCTTCGGCTGGGATCCGTTCAAGCACATCCCGCGTGAGGAGGCCACCGTCGGCGCGCTGCGCGCCAAGGCGACCGACGTCGACGTCAGTGAGACCTCCAAGCACGAGTACCGCCGTCGCTACGAGCTCGCGAACTCGTAGGCTGCCGCTGGTGTGCCTTTGTGGCGGCCAGGGGCGCCAGAAAGGCACACCGGCAGCGAAGCTGCACTACACGGTCACGGCGCTTCGCCAGCGCTCGAGGATCGCGCGGTCCCCGAACACCTCGAGCCCGGCGGAATCCACCCGGTTCCACAGCAGAAGCAACAGATCCGACGCGGAACCACGCACCGCGACATCACCTTTCGCGTGCGTATGTTCGACGGTCACGGCGTCGGCACCCAGCACGATCAACCACTCGCCGAGTCCCTCGCCGAGATCCGGGTCGGTCGCGTGCAGGTGGACCGTCTCCCCACCACGACGCAGTTCGCCGGTGCCGCGGTGCGGGATGATCACCTCGAACAACTCGTCGACACCGTCGACGGCCAGGGCCGCATCGATCGGCGTGGGCGCACCGACCGCCGACTCGCCGTCGACACGGTGCAGTGCGGTTTCGACCGCCATGCGCCGGACCCAGAACGCGGAATGCCGCGGCCCGTCCCAGGTCTCGACCGTCTGCTCGGGGTCGGCGGCATCCTGCGCCGCGAGCAGCTCGTCGAGGCCGCGCCGCACCCAGTCCACGAGACTCTCGGAGCCCGGCGGCTGTTCGATCTCGGTGACATTCCCCGTCGCTCCGCTCGCCCCGACTTCACCACCAGCGGTCGTCAGCCACGCCGCCGCGCGACGGTGCACCCGGCCGACGTGCCCCACCAGCCGTTCGACGGTCCAGCCCGGGCAGGTCGGAACCGGCCGATCGAAGTGTCCGTCGGCGACGTGGAGCAGCCGGTCGGTGTCGGCGCGCAGCAACGCCGCGTATTCGGGACGAGTCATTGCCCGATCATGCCTCAGAGAACGAATTCGACTCAGGGAAACAGCCGGTCGAGGAATTCGTTGCCGAAGACGCGGTGCGGATCGTGCCGGTCGAACACCTCGAGAGCGCCGTCCCAGCCGGCCTTCGACGACAGTCCGGTGCGGTACATGGCCGGGATGGTCTCACCGAGGAACTCCGCATGGCGGTAGCCGCCCTCCTCGTCGAACGCCCAGCCCTTGGACCATTCGGAACGGAAGGTCGCGTAGTCACCGGAGTAGTGGTCCGCCATCCACTGCTCCATCTCCCGGAAGAACGCCGGCATCCCGGCCGTGCCAGGAAGCGAGACCACGTTCATCCAGATCGCGGTGTCCCAGTCCGGCCGGTCGGGCCGCGGCCTCACCGGCGACAGGTTCGGGGCGCCCGCCGAGTCGACGAGAACCTCGGACTGGTCGTCGACGGTGCACAGCCGCACCTCGAACGGGCCGTTGACCGGGTACTGGCCGAGCGAGGCGAAGTGCGTCATGCGTTCGTGCAGCCACGTGGTGAACTCGTTGATGACGCGCGCGATGTTCTCGCGACGGGTCACCACGACACCACCACCGGCGACGACCCGCAGCGTGGTGTGCCGCAGGTAGAACAACAGGTCCTTCGACCAGCCCCACAGGTCGTTGGTTCCGGTCGCGACGAGTCCTGCCGCGACAGCCCCGAACTGGCCTGCCCCGAACGCCGGGGTGGCGGACTGGAGACCGCTCGCGACCTGACCGAGCGGGGTGGTCACGGCCTCCGGGATCGTATCGGTGAAGAAGTAGTTGTAGGGACCGGACACCTCGCGGGACCCGGCCGGCTTCTCCGGGCTGACGGACCAGATCTTCAGCCACGGCGTTTCGGTGAACGGGAACCAGATCGCCTCGACGCGTCCGCTCTCCTCGACGAACCGCTCGAACGTGCGGCCGGGCGAACCGGCCGGGGCGAACAGTTCCTGCCACGGCACGTCGGTGAAACTCTGGCAACGCAGCCGGTAGTTCGCGCCGGCCTGCAGGGTCACCGAGGTGACGAAGCTGCGGCCGACGTGGGCGAGCAACGCGGTGATGTCGGCGTCGGACCGCTGGAAGGTGCGCACCTCGTAGGCGCCGGATGCGGAGTTCCACACGACGGCGTCGAGCGCGACCACGAGGTTCGACAAGGAGCCGAACGACTGCCCCGGGATCGCCTTCTCCCCCGCCGCCGGGTAGGTCGCACCGTGGGCACCGATGGACAGGGCGCCGGCGATGGTGATGTCACCGATGGCAGGCGAATTCGCCCATCCGAGTCCCTCGTGCTCGAGGGCGGTCAGGATCGACTCGATGCTCGCCCCGGCACCGGCGGTGACGGTCGCGGGGGTGCCGGAGGGGTCGACGGTCACGGAGTTCAGGTGCGCCATCGTGTCGATGAGCACGATCTTCTCGACGCTGCCTCCCGGCACCACGGTCAGGGGGCTCCAGCTGTGCATGGTGCCCCGCGGGCGGACGCGGTAGCCGTGGGCGTGCGCCCAGTTCGCGATGCGCGCGACGTCCTGGGGATCGCGGGCCGTCGCGGTCCACACGGCGTCGAAGCGGATGGTCTTGGCCCAGTTCTCGAAGCGCTGCTGGGCGAGCGGGATGTCGGCCGGGAAGTCGGGCGGTGCCGGGATGGTCGCCCGCGGGTCGCCGAGGGGCACGGCACCGGCGGGGCTCCAGCCGAGGCCGGTCAGCGCTGCTGCTCCTGCGGCGGCGCCGAGGAATCCACGTCGGCTGAGGCTGATGGCCGGTGCGCTGTCGCTCACGTCGTCGAGCTCCGATCTGAGGTGGGGGGTAGAAAGATCAGAGCCAAAATAGAACAAGTTCAGTTCCGATACCAGCGGCCCCGAAAATGTCCCTCAGAACGCGAGCCCGGAAGCTTCCAGCGCCCCCTGGATGTATTCGGGCGCACCGTCGATCGACCAGATCGCGAATCCCACCGCCGCCAGTGTCAGGCCCGGCCCGAGAATCCCCACCTCGAACGGACCACCGGCGCGGATCGCGACGGCCCGCGGCATCTTGAACTCCCACCAGCGCTCACCGCGCCACGGCAGGAAGGGTGCCAGGAACGGGATGCCCTCCTTCGTGATGGCGTCGCCGAGGCAGTGCGTCGCACAGCCCAGCGTCACCGCCACCCCGAGACCGACGGAACCGACCTCCCCGGGAAACCACGTCCACGTCAGCACCGACAGGATGGCAGCGGTCGCGGTGACCGCGAGCCAGCCGTTCCGCTTCGCCCATCCCCCGAACAGTCCCCGCAGCGCCAGTCCGAGGGTGACGAACAGGACCGCGACGATCGCCTCGCGCCCGAACCGCGCGACGAGCGCGGACACCCCGACCCCGAGCAGTCCGGCGAACAGCGCGGTGTGGGTCAGGGTGCGGTGCCCGCCGCGGCGCTTGCGGTCCCGGCGACCCTTGGTGAGGTTGTAGTAGCCGACCGAGACCCGGTCGATGCCGCCGGCGACGGCCTGGCTCACCGGGCCGAACGAGCGGGCGACCGTCGACTGTGCGGTGTCGAGGTCGGGCAGCAGCGCCGCGCCGGCGCACACCCCCGCGAACGCGAACGTCTCGGCAGTGGACGTCGGCCCACCCCAGTCCTGCGGCAGCACGTCGGCGACGAGCAACCCGACGAGCGCGCCGGAAACCGCGTGGGTGGGACCCATCACCATGACAGAGAACACCTTTCGAGAGCGCAGGCAGAAGAACCCGGCCCGACGCCGTGGCATCGGTCCGGGTTCCAACCTAGCAATGACTCCCGACACATCCGTCACACAGTTGTTCGAACGGACGGGTGATGGATCAGGCGAGCTGCGCCTGCCACATCCAGTGCAGCTGCTCGAGCCGAGCGGTCTACCCGATGAGCAGGTCCTGCGTCACCGGATCGGCATCCGCGGTGGAGTCGATCCGGTGACGCAGCCGCGAGACGACGGCGGCGATGTTGTCGACGATCGCCGCGACGACCTCCTCGCCCTTGGTCCAGTCGTTACCGAACCCCTTCGTGCCCGATTCGCGCGCCACCGTGGCGGCGCGGCCGTCCGGGGCGACACCGATGGCGGTGAGTCGTTCGGCCGCCTGGTCCGCGAAATCACGTGCGACTGTTACCAACTCGTCGAGTGCGAGGTGGATGCTGCGGAACTGGGGTCCGACGACCGTCCAGTGCGCCTGCTTGCCGATCAGGCTCAGGTCGACGAGGTCGACCAGGGCGGCCTGCAGGGCGTCCGCGGCGACGTCGCGGCGTGCCGGATCGAGTGTGCTGGTGATGGGGCTGTTCATCTTGCCACTCCTTTCGAGGGCTTCGGGGATTCCCCCGAAGCGGTGAGCACGTACGTGGTGGATGTGGAGATCGGTGCCGGCGGGGCGGATGATGGAGGCAACCGCTCGCATCGCGAAGGAGGCCGACGATGGAATCCTTGATCGTCTTCGCTCTCGCCGTTCTCGTCTACTGGTGGGGCCTGCTCTGATCCGGCGTCCGGTCAGCCGCGGCCGGCCCGGACACCCTCCTCGACCTTCTTGCCGAGGTCGGCGTCGACACTCCGCCAGTAGTCGAAGATCCGCTCGTACAAGGACTCCGAGGTTCCGCCGAGGATGTGGCCGACGATGTTGTCGACCAGGCGCTCCCGCGCGGCGTCGTCGAGAACCTCGCGTACGAGCGTCCCCGCCTGCGCGAAGTCGTCGTCCTCGGCGTGCCGGACGTATCCGGCGCGGATCGCCTCGGTGCCGAACTCCCACAGGCCGTCGTCACCGGCCCGCTGCGGGTCGGCGTGCGGTCCACCGAAGCTGTTCGGTGCGTACACCGGCGTCGCCGGGTCGTTGAACGAGAACGCCATGTTTCCGTCCTGCGAGTACGAGCGCACCTCGTTGCGCGCCGCATTCACCGGCAGCTGCGCGTGGTTGGCGCCGATGCGGTAGCGGTGCGCGTCGGCGTAGGAGAACACGCGGCCGAGCAGCATCTTGTCGGGCGAGAAGCCGATACCCGGCACGATGTTCGACGGCGCGAACGCGGCCTGCTCGATCTCCGCGAAGAAGTTGCGCGGGTTGCGGTTCAGCGTCCACGTGCCGACCTCGATGAGCGGGTAGTCCTTCTGCGACCACACCTTCGTCAGGTCGAACGGGTTGAAGCGGTACGCCTCGGCCTCGGCGACCGGCATGACCTGCACCTTCAGCGTCCAGCTGGGGTACTCGCCGCGCTCGATCGCGTTGTAGAGATCGGCCCGATGGTAGTCCGGATCGGTTCCGGCGAGGGTGTCCGCCTCGGCCTGGGTGAGGAACTCGATCCCCTGGTCGGTCTTGAAGTGGTACTTGACCCAGAAGCGCTCACCGGCGGCGTTGATCCACTGGTAGGTGTGCGAACCGAACCCGTCCATGTGCCGCCAGGTCTTCGGAATACCGCGGTCGCCCATCAGCCACGTCACCTGGTGTGCGGTTTCCGGCCGCAGTGTCCAGAAGTCCCACTGCATCGTGTGGTCGCGCAGGCCCGAGCCGGGCAGGCGCTTCTGCGAGTGGATGAAGTCGGGGAACTTGATCGGATCCTTGATGAAGAAGACCGGCGTGTTGTTCCCGACCAGGTCGTAGTTGCCGTCCTCGGTGTAGAACTTGACCGCGAAGCCGCGCGGGTCGCGCCACGTGTCCGGGCTGCCCTGCTCACCGGCGACGGTCGAGAAACGCACGAGCGATTCGGTTTTCGCGCCCGGCTGGAACAGCTTGGCGTTGGTGTAGGCGCTGACGTCACCGGTGACGACGAGCTCACCGAACGCACCGCCGCCCTTGGCGTGGACGACCCGCTCGGGCACCCGCTCCCGGTTGAAGTGCGCGAGCTTCTCGATGAGGTAGTGGTCGTGCAGCAGAATCGGGCCCTGGGTACCGGCGGTCAGCGATTCGTCGTCGCTGCCGATCGGGTTTCCCACGTTATTGGTGGTGAAGGGTGCGTTGGTCATGCTGATCTCCTGATGCGTTGTGCGCGTAGATCTTCTCGGTCCGGGGGCGCGATACCATCCTGGCCGACGGGGTGGACTAACGGCAGTCGGGACACAGTCCCCAGAACGTGATCTCGGCCTCGTCGACGGCGAATCCGCGTGCGTCCGAGGGAGCGAGACAGGGGGCCGCGCCGACCACACAATCGACGTCGACGACCGTGCCGCAGTTGCGGCACACGAGGTGGTGATGGTTGTCGCCGGTTCGGGCTTCGAACCGCGCCGGGGAGCCGGCCGGCTCTATCCGGCGGAGCAATCCCGCACTCACACAGGCTTTCAGCACATCGTAGATCGCCTGGGTGGACACGGAACCGAGTTCGCGGCGCACGGCTGCGGCCACCTCGTCGGCATCGGAATGCGGATGTGCGGCAACCATTCCGAGTACCGCGACGCGCGGAGCGGTCACTCGGAGCCCCACCGAGCGCAACTGCTCGCGAGGGTCGAAGTTCTCGTCCGTTCGTTCCATGACTACGAGTATGCCCCTTTTCTGGAATTAGTCAAGAAAAGGGGCGCTTCGCCCGTGTGCCTTTGTGGCGGTCGGAGGCGCCACAAAGGCACACGGGCGGCTGAGCCGCACGGCAGACCAGCATGCGGTCGGCGCCCTTCTGGAAGCGGTAGTCGACCTCGACGACTTCACCGGCGATGTTCCGTCCCCGAAGCTCCGCGAGCAACTCGTCCAGGCGCGGATAGAGAACCGACGATCCCGAGGCCACGAGCGGAAAGATCCGCACCTCGCCGCTGGCGACGCGCACGAGTTCGACGATCGCGTCGACGTGGAAGGCGTGGTCGAGGCGGTCGGAATAGCTGAACAGCAGGTGTGAACTGAGCACGAGGTCGAAGCTGTCGTCCGCGAACGGCAGGGACGGCAAGCGCCCGGCGACGTAGTGCTGCGGGTGCCGGCTCATGTCGGCGGCGAACTTCCGGACCGCGTACTGCCGGACGCGCCGGTGCTCGTCCGGGTCGACGAAGAACGTCCAGTCGTACTCGTCGGCGTGAGCGCGGACGTATCGGTCACCGCGGTCGGTCTCGGCTGCCGCGACGGCGGCCAGTTCTTCCGCTCCGTTACCGAAATAGGCCGTGTCACATGCAGTTACATCGCCGCCGCGGTCGTTCACTTCGCCGGTGAACCCGGCCGCACCTCCAGGGCAGTCCAAGATCCGTCGGAACAGGTCGTCGGCGGTGAGGCCGAACATCGCCCGGTACTCGTCCAGCGAACGGGAACTGATCAGCATCTCTCCGATACCGCCGGCCGGAACAGGATCGTCGTGGGTCATGGGTGGTTCCTCTCGAATCGAGGCCACCTCACCGGACGTGCCGCCACCGTCCAGGAAGCGAGCGTGATCGACCGCGGAAGAGGCGGCCGGAAAGCACAGTCGACGGGCCGCTAGGAGTACGGCCACCAACGCTGCGTCACGGTAATCACCGCTCCATTGGAGCACGGCGAGAGATGGTTCGGCAATCGGCCGAACTGCTACGCTGGCCGGGTGATCGTCATCCGACAGGCATGGTGGTGGCTGCGCCGGCAGCCCAATTGACCATGTCCGCGGGCTGTACGCAGCCCGCGATCGTCGTCCGACCAGATCGAGGTTCGTGCAGCCCCTGACCATTTCAGGAGCAGTACATGACTTCCCTTGCCACCAGCGTCGAACGCAGCGAGACTCTTCGCACCGACGTCGCCGCGAACCCTGGTCGATATCGGGTTCTGACCGGTGAAAGACCAACGGGCCCATTGCATCTGGGACACTACTTCGGCACCGTCGCCGAGCGTGTGCGTCTGCACGACTCGGGCGTGGACACCTTCGTCGTCCTCGCGGACTACCAGGTCGTCACCGACCGCGATGCCATCGGCCGGGTCCGGGACAACGTCTACAGCGCAGTCCTGGACTATCTGGCCGCCGGGATCGACCCCGATCGGGCCACGATCTTCACCCACTCCGCGGTGCCGGCACTGAACCAGCTGATGCTGCCGTTCCTGAGCCTGGTCACCGAAGCCGAACTGCACCGCAACCCGACCGTCAAGGCCGAGCATGCCGCCTCGGGCCGCGCGCTCAGCGGCCTGCTGTTGACGTATCCGGTGCACCAGGCCGCCGACATCCTGTTCTGCAAGGGCAATCTGGTCCCGGTCGGAAAGGACAACCTGCCCCATGTGGAACTGACCCGGGTGATCGCCCGGCGGTTCAACGACCGCTACGGGGCGGTGTTTCCGGAGCCGCAGGCGCTGCTCACCTCCAGCCCGGAAGTACCCGGCCTGGACGGACGGAAGATGTCCAAGTCGTACGGCAACGCGATCACGTTGTCGATGACCGCCGACGAGACAGCCGCGGTGATCCGCAAGGCCCCGACCGATTCGGATCGGCGGATCACCTTCGACCCCGTCGCCCGCCCCGGGGTCTCGGCGCTGCTGACCACTACGGCGCTGTGCACGGGCAGCGACGAGCACGAGATCGCCGACACGATCGGCGACGCCGGGGCCGGAGCACTGAAGAAGATCGCCACGGAGGCCGTCAACGACTTCCTTGCCGCACACCGTCGTCGGCGCGACGACCTCGCCGGGAACCCGGACCACGTCCACGCAGTCCTGCGGGAGGGTAACCGACGCGCCTGCGAGATCGCCGAGCAGACACTCGCCGAGGTACGAACCGCGATGGGAACGATGTACTGATGCGACCGGCCACCCCTCGCCGCGGTCGCCGGGATCGGGTTGCCGCGACACTCGGATGCCGAGGCCCGGACGCACTCGGAACACCCGACGATCACGAATCGATCTACCGCGCCCGCGCCCGCCCGACGCGCAGTTAGTATCCGAAACGACGGATACCCCCGCGTCGGAAATCGAGGGCTGTACATGGTGATTCGACCCTGCGCGCGCCTGCTCGCCGTGATCGCCGCCGCAGGGTGCCTCGGATTGTTCGTGACTCCCGCGACCGCGGCCGGTGGGGGCATTTCCGGCCTGGTCGAGGGCCCCACGCGTCCCGTCGGGGCGGGCAACGCCCGCGCGTACGTCACCCTCGACGACGACGGCACGCCGGCCACGATCGGGGTCAGGCTCGACGCGGCCACGCTCGACGAACTGCCCGACGGCCTGCTGCCGACCACCGAGGAGTACGTGCTCGAGCTGCCCGAGCAGGCGAAGGCCACGCCGTTCGACCACGTCACCGTCGACTGGAATTCGCACGGCCACAACCCCGAGCACGGTTTCGACGTGCCGCACTTCGACGTGCATTTCTATCTGCTCGACAGGGCCACGGTGTCCACGATCGACCCGTTCGTCCCCGGCTACGTCCAGGCAGCCACCACCCTGCCGGACCCGAGATACCTGCCCGCGGGCTACGCACCGAGCGGGGATCCGCTGATGTCGACGGTTCCGCGCATGGGACTGCACTGGGTCGACACCGCCGAATCGGGACACCACCTCACCGAGACGGTGTTGTACGGCACGTGGAACGGACGGCAGGTGTTCGTCGAACCGATGATGAGCCGCGACTGGCTCGCGGCCCGGCCGCTGTTGCACGAGCAGCTGCCGCAACCCGAGGCATACCAGCGCACCGGCCTCTACCCCACCACGTACGCGGTGTGGTGGGACGAGGCGGCCCGGACGTACACGATCGAACTCGGCGGACTGACAATGCGCGAGGCGTCGTAGGGGTCAGCCGACGGGGAAGACAGCCGCGCGCGGTCGCCCACGCGCGGCTGCCTCCTGCCTCCGCCGATCCGCGCTACCGACCCGGCCCCGTACTCATCCGACCCCGTGTGATGACGATGCCGTGATGGGTTCCGGCCCGCAGCCACCGGTCGAGCGTCGGACCGCCGGCCTGCACCTCCACCCGGGCGTACCGGAAGCGGCCGCGCAGCTTGGCCGTCGCCCGCAACAGTCCCCCGCCGTCGAGGGGCTGCGCGAACGTCAGCCCCCCGGCGATGGGCAGCTCGGGACCCCTGGGCGATGCCGTGGTCGTCACCTTCCACGACTCACCCGTCGCCGAGAACGTCCGGGTGACGTCGCCGGCGAACTCCGCAAGCACCTTCGGCAGATGCCAGTGGGTCCGGCCGCCGTGCACCGACGGCTCCGAGTCGACGGCGATGAACGGCACCGCCATCGACGGAATCACGCCCGGTCGCAGCACCGGGCTGGCCAGGATCTCCCGGTAGGGCCCGACCGGCGACTCGAGGTAGTCCACCATCATCGCGAGGGTGAACGGCAGCGTCGTCCCGCCCGGCCCGAACTGCGCCGCGTCGGGGGTACTGCGGTGCCACCACAGGGTCGCGCGCACGGCCGCCGGCCAGGGCGGCGGGGGCGAGACCGGCCAGTCCTCCCGGTCCGTGCTGCTCTCAGGCACGCTCCACAGCATGTGCAGGTTCCTCTCGGCGGACGGTGGGTACGGGCAACAGCAGCGCGGCCGGAGCGTCGGCGGGCACCGCCGGCCGGACCGGCGCCACCGGCGCCACGGGGACGTAGCCCTCCCCGAGCGCGGGGCGGGTGTCGGCTTCACCCTTGTTGGGCCACAGGGCCATCGCGCGTTCGGCCTGCGCGGTGATGGTGAGCGAGGGGTTCACACCCAGGTTCGCGCTGACCGCCGAGCCGTCGACGACGTGCAGCCCCGGATGGCCGTACGCGCGCAGGTACGGGTCGACGACGCCGGTGTCCGGCGAGTCGCCGATGACGCAGCCACCGAGGAAGTGGGCGGTCATCGGAATGTTCACCAGGTCGGCGATCGAGCCTCCCGCATCACCGTCGAGCTTGTCCGCGACCCGCCGGATCGCCTCGTGCCCCACCGGGATCCACTCCGGCGGCGGTTCCCCCGGTCCGGGCTTGCTCGTCACACCGCGACCGAACGGGCTTCGGCGGCTGCGTAATTCGAGCGAGTTGTCGTCGGTCTGCATGACGAGCGCGATCACGGTGCGTTCGGACCAGTGCCGCACCGACAGACTGCGGAAGAACGCGCCCGGGTTGCGGGCGGCGACACCGAAGAACTTCACCAGGCGCGGTGCGCGACCGCCGCCGTCGGTGAGCAGTGCCTGCAGCAGGCCGATGGCGTTGCTGCCCTTGCCGTATCGGACGGGCTCGATGTGCGTGTGGTCGTCCGGGTGGAACGACGACGTGATCGCCACGCCGCGGGTGTAGTCGATCGTGGTGTCCTGCGCGGACGCGGCGAGCACCGCCTCCGAGTTGGTGCGCACGACCGTGCCGAGGCGGGGCGACAGGTTCGGCAGCGCACCGGTCTCCTGCATCGCGAGCAGCAACCGCGCGGTGCCGTACGTGCCGGCCGCGACGACGACCTGATCTGCGGAGAAGACCTTGCGGCGCTTACGGATCCGGTTGGTGCTCTTCGTGTGGATCTCGTAGCCGCCACCCTCCCGCGGACGTACCTCGGTGACGGTCGTGAGCGGATGGACGGTCGCACCGGCCTTCTCGGCGAGGTACAGGTAGTTCTTGACGAGGGTGTTCTTGGCCCCGACCCGGCAGCCGGTCATGCACCCACCGCATTCGGTGCAGCCGGTGCGCTCGGGCCCGGCACCGCCGAAGAACGGATCCGGCACGGTCTCGCCGGGCGTTCCGAAGAACACGCCGACCGGCGTGGTCGTGAAGGTCTCACCGACACCCATGTCCTCGGCGACCGAGCGCATCACCTCGTCGGCGGGAGTGGTCGACGGATTGGGGCGGGCCCCGAGCATCTTCGCGGCCTGGTCGTAGTACGGCCCGAGTTCGGCTTCCCAGTCGGTGATGTGCCCCCACTGGGGATCCTGGAAGAACGCCGACGGCGGCCGGTAGAGCGTGTTGGCGTAGTTGAGCGATCCTCCGCCGACCCCTGCGCCGGCCATCACCAGTACGTCGGGAAGCAGGTGGATGCGCTGGATGCCGTAGCAGCCGAGGGCCGGTGCCCACAGGTACTTGCGCAGCCGCCAGCTGGTCTTCGGCAGCTCGTCGTCGCTGAACCGCCGCCCGGCCTCGAGGACACCGACGCGGTAGCCCTTCTCGGTCAGCCGCAGTGCCGAGACGCTGCCGCCGAAGCCCGAGCCGATCACGAGCACGTCGTAATGGGTCATGCGTTCACCTGCTCGGCGGCGGGGCGCGCCACGTAGTTCTCGGAGTCGAAACGCCGGGTCGCCTGCCGGAACTTCCACGTGAAGGTCGGCCACATCACGGAGTTGCGGCCCTTACGGTCCAGGTACCAGCTCTGGCATCCGCCCGCGTTCCAGATCGTATCGGCGAGCATCGGATCCAGTCCGGAGTTGTAGCGTCGCTGCGCGCCGTCGGTCACCTCGACGGAACTCAGCCGTCGGGTGCGCATCGTGCGGATCGCGTCGGCGATGTAGGTGGCCTGCGATTCGAGCATGTACACGATGGAGCTGTGGCCGAGGTTGGTGTTCGGTCCGTACATGAGGAACAGGTTCGGGAACCCGTGCACCGCCGTGCCGAGGTGCGCGGACGGGCTGCCGTTCCACGTCTCGGCGAGGGTGCGTCCACTGGTACCCCGAATGTGCTGGGCCACAGGAGGTTCGGTCGGCGTGAAGCCGGTGCCGAAGATGATCGCGTCGACCTCGTACTCGTTGCCCTTGTCGTCGACGACGGCGTTCCCGGTGACCGCGGTGAGACCGGAGGCGACCACGGTGACATCGGGCCGGGTGATCGCGGGGAACCAGTCGTTGGACAACAGGATCCGCTTGCACATGATCCGGAAGTTCGGCTCGAGCTTCGCGCGCAGCTCGGGATCGGCGACCTGCTTCGCGAGGATGGACCGCGCCCGGCGTTCGAACAGCGGCACGATCCACTTGCGCGCGAACGGCTTGGTCATCCCGACCACGTAGGTTTCCTTCTGGCCGTAGACGGCCGCACGGACCAGCTTCTGCGCCGCCGGGACCCGGCGATAGAGCGCTTTGACCGGAGCCGCGATCGTGTGGTCGTGCTTGGGCATGACCCACGAGGCGGTCCGCTGGAAGAGGGTGAGGTGCGCGACCTTGTCGACGATGGCGGGAACGAACTGGATCGCCGATGCTCCGGTACCGATCACGGCGACCCGCTTGCCGGTCAGGTCGTAGTCGTGGTTCCACTCGGCGGAGTGGAACATGGTGCCGCCGAACAGTTCCAGTCCCGGAACCTTCGGCAGGGTCGGAGTGGACAGGGCGCCGGTGGCGGCGACGAGGACGTCGGCGGTCAAGTCACCCTTGGAGGTCGACACGAGCCAGCTCCCCCGCGCGTCGTCCCACTGCGCATCGCGCAGTTCGCAGTCGAACACGGTCCGGTCGGCCACTCCGGTCTCACGTGCGACGCGGCGCAGGTAGGCGTAGATCTCGGCCTGGGTGCCGTGGGCCTTCGACCAATCCGGCTCGGGCGCAAAGGAGAACGAGTACAGCGCGCTGGGCACGTCGCATGCGGCCCCGGGGTAGTTGTTCACCCGCCAGGTACCGCCGACGTCGTCCCCGCGTTCGATCACGACGACGTCCGCCTTCGGATCCTCGCGCAACAGCGTTGCGGCCATGCCGATTCCGCCGAACCCGGCGCCTACGACGAGGGTGTGCACGTGGGTGGGGAGCGTTGCCGAACTCATTTCATCACCAGCGCTTTCCAGACGGGGAGCAGCCGCTCCCGGAACTCACGATCGGATTCGGGGGTACGCATCAGGGAGGACACCGCGAAGCCGCGGGCCAGTTCGATACTCAGGTCGATGGCGTCCGGACTGATCCGGTCGCCCATGATCTCGAGGCAGCCGACGTGCAGGGCGTCGGACACCTTCCGCTCCAAGGGGATCATCGCCTCGTGCAGAGCGGGATCGGTGCGGGCGGCGACCCACAGTTCGAGTGCCGCGTCGAACAACGGGCCGACGAACGCGTCGAACAGCGTCTCGAGCGCGCGGTCCGGTTCGGGCCGTGCCTCGAGGATCTCCGCGAGCCGTTTGTCGACGAGGTGCGCGACGGCGGCGACGACGAGCGACTCCTTGGTCGGGAAGTGGTGCAACTGGGCGCCGCGGGACACGCCGGCGCGTTTGGCGATGCCCTGCGTGCTGGTGCCCGCGTATCCCAGTTCGACGAGGGAGTCGACGGCGGCGTCGAGCAACTTGGCTCTCGTCGCCGCGGTTCGCTGGGCCTGCGTGCGGGGCACACCGGCTGTGGTGTCGGTCACGAAACCGAGAGTAACGGTAAAACTACAAACAGTCCAGACTGTTTGTAACTTTCTTTTCCGGGCTGCGAGGACGGTCAGCCGGCCTCCCGGCGCATCGGCACATGGTCGATCCCGGCCTCGAGATAGTTCGGCCCGGTCCGGCGGAAACCCCAGCGGCCGTACCACTTCTCCAGATACGCCTGCGCCGAGATCTCGATCGGACGGGGGAAGTCGCCGATCACGGCATCGATCAGCCGCGCTGCGTGACCACGCCCGCGGGCATGCTTCGCGGTGGCGACCCGCCCGATGTGGATCACCGGCCCGTCGTCGAGGACCCGCAGGGTCGCCACCACGTCGCCGTCGACCTCGGTCCAGTACAGCGTGGTGGTCGGTTCGAGATCGAGACCGTCGAGCTCGGGTTCGCAGACGATCCCCTGCTCGTAGACGAACACCTCGAGGCGTAACCGAACTATCCGATAGAGGGTTGCCGGGTCGATGCGGTCGAGCGTTGCGGAGCGGATGGACAGCACGCTGTCAGACTGGCACATTTTCGGACCGGCGCGACGAAAAGAGCGAGTGGACCACCCCGAAGGGTGATCCACTCGCTCGAGTGCAGTGGGAGGCTACTCGCTCAGACGAGCAGCTCTGCGATCTGGATCGTGTTGAGCGCAGCGCCCTTACGCAGGTTGTCGCCCGAGACGAACAGCGCCAGACCCCGTCCGTCCGGCACGCCCGGATCCTGCCGGATGCGGCCCACGAGCGACGGGTCGTTGCCTGCGGCGGCCAGCGGCGTCGGCACGTCGACGAGCGACACACCGGGAGCGTTCGCCAGCAGTTCCTTCGCGCGCTCGACCGACAGCGGCCGCTCGAACTCGGCGTTGATCGACAGCGAGTGGCCGGTCACGACCGGGACGCGCACGCACGTGCCCGACACGAGCAGATCCGGCAGGCCCAGGATTTTGCGCGACTCGTTGCGCAGCTTCTGGTCCTCGTCGGTCTCGCCCGAGCCGTCGTCGACGAGCGAACCGGCCAGCGGCAGCACGTTGAACGCGATCGGCGCGACGTACTTCTCCGGCGCCGGGAAGTCGACGGCGCTGCCGTCGTGGACGAGCTTGTCGGCGTCGGCGATCACCGCGCGCGCCTGGCCGAGGAGCTCCTCGACGCCGGCGATGCCGCTGCCGGACACGGCCTGGTAGCTCGAGACGATCAGGCGCTGCAGGCCCGCCTCGTCGTGCAGGACCTTCAGGACCGGCATCGCGGCCATCGTGGTGCAGTTCGGGTTGGCGATGATGCCCTTCGGCGGGTTCTTCGCCTGCTCGGGGTTGACCTCGCTGACGACGAGCGGGACCTCGGGGTCCTTGCGCCACGCCGACGAGTTGTCGACGACGATCGCACCGGCCGCCGCGAAGCGCGGGGCCTGCTCACGCGAGAGGGTCGCGCCCGCGGAGAACAGCGCGATGTCGATGCCCTTCAGGTCCTCGTCGGACGTCGCCGCGGCGTCCTCGACGACGACCTCCTCACCGCGGAACGACAGCTTCTTGCCCGCCGAGCGGGCCGAGGCGAAGAACCGCACCTTGTCGGCGGGGAAGTTGCGCTCCTCGAGGAGAGTGCGCATGACGATGCCGACCTGGCCGGTCGCACCTACAACAGCAATGGTGGTCATGATTACCGTCCCGTTCCGGCGTGGACGACGGCTTCTTCCTCGCCGCCGAGGTCGAACGCGGCGTGCAGGGCACGGACCGCGTCGTCGAGTTCGGTGTCGTCGACCAGCACCGAGATGCGGATCTCCGACGTGGAGATGAGATCGATGTTGATGCCGGCCGCGGCGAGCGCCTCGCAGAACTTCGCGGTCACGCCCGGGTGGCTCTTCATCCCGGCCCCGACGAGCGACACCTTGCCGATGTGATCGTCGAACAGCACCTGGGTGAAGCCGATCTCGTCCTGCTGCTTGGTCAGCAGCTCGACGGCACGCGGGCCGTCGGCCATCGGCAGGGTGAAGGTGATGTCGGTCTTGCCGGTCTCGACCTTCGAGATGTTCTGCAACACCATGTCGATGTTGATCTCGGCGTCGGCTACGGCCCGGAAGACCTTCGCCGCGTAGCCGGGGGTGTCGGGCAGGCCGACGACGGTGACCTTGGCTTCGCCGCGGTCGTGCGCGACGCCGGTGATCAGGGCCTCTTCCACGGGGATGTCCTCCATCGATCCGGACACGATCGTGCCGGGCTTGGTGGTGTACGACGAACGAACGTGCACGGGCACGTTGTAGCGGCGGGCGTACTCGACGCAACGCAGCATGAGCACCTTCGCACCGCACGCGGCGAGTTCGAGCATCTCCTCGAAGGAGACCGTGTCGAGTCGCTGCGCGTCCTTGACGATGCGCGGGTCGGCGGTGAACACACCGTCGACGTCGGTGTAGATCTCGCAGACGTCGGCGTTCAGGGCCGCCGCCAGCGCGACGGCGGTGGTGTCCGATCCGCCGCGACCGAGCGTGGTGATGTCCTTGCTGTCCTGGCTGACGCCCTGGAAGCCCGCGACCAGGACGATGCTGCCCTCGTCGAGCGCGGCCCGGACACGACCCGGCGTGACGTCGATGATCTTGGCGTTGCCGTGGCTGCCGGTGGTGATCACACCGGCCTGCGAGCCGGTGAACGAACGGGCCTCGGCACCGAGCGAGTGGATGGCCATCGCGACCAGAGCATTGGAGATGCGCTCACCGGAGGTGAGGAGCATGTCCATCTCGCGGGCCGGCGGCACCGGGCACACCTGCTGAGCGAGGTCCAGCAACTCGTCGGTGGTGTCGCCCATGGCGGAGACGACCACGACGACGTCATTGCCCGCCTTCTTGGTCTCGACGATCCGTTCAGCGACGCGCCGGATCCGCTCGGCCGTCGCGACCGAGGATCCTCCGTACTTCTGGACGACGAGTGCCACGCTGGCGAACCTCCGGGTATTGGGTGCAAGTACCAGGAAGCGAGTCTACCGATGAGGCCCCGGACGACCCCGCTCGGGCCGTCCTGCGCCTCCGGCGCCCGTGTGCCTTTGTGGCGGTTCCGGGCGCCACTTGTGCACACCGGCGCGGAGCGCCCGGAGGGCTAGCGTGAGGTGCATGGACGCCCGCCGCCGCGTCGCTGCCGCCCGGGTGGCCCGACTCGCCACGGCGGACGGGTCCGGCACGCCGCACGTGGTCCCGATCGTGTTCGCCCTGGACGGCGACGCGATCCACACCTGCGTCGACGACAAGCCGAAGACCACCCGGCGGCTGCGGCGCCTGACCGACATCGCCGAGAATCCGCGGGTGAGCGTGCTCGTCGACCACTACAGCGACGACTGGTCGCAGCTGTGGTGGATCCGCATCGACGGCATCGCCACGGTCCACGACGCGGACACCGAGGCGGGCGCCACCGGACTCGACGCGCTGGCCCGCAAGTACCCGCAGTACCGAGAACAACGGCCACCCGGCCCGGTGATCACGATCGACCGGCTGCGCTGGCGCTCGTGGTCGGCCTGAGCCACGACGGTCGCCGGGTCCTCGACGTCGGCTCACCCGGTGATCACGGCCGCGGGTTGGTGCGGACCCACCGGCGCCGGTCGCTCTGCGTGGCCCCGGTGCAGCGACGACACAAGACGACGCCGTGCTCCCCGATCTCCGCCAGGTACAGCGCCTCGCTCCACGGCACGTGCGCGAAGCGATCCAGACGGGCACGAGAGAGCGGAACTCCGCACAAGGTTTGATTCGTGCCGGGCGTCCATGCGTGCGTGTCACCGCACGGGTACCGGATCCCGTCGCTGTCGATCCACCGACTCGATGCCGCGACCGCGTGCTCGGTTCGCTGGGCCATGAGTCCGGATTCCCACGGCCGGGTGAATTCATGCCGGCCCGGCGAAAAGTGCCGTCGGCCCCGGCCGGAAGAACACCCGGTGCCGGCCACGGCGACGATTCCGTTCCGCCGAGGGTTGTTTCGCAATGCCGCCGGATGGGAACAGGACTTCTTGTTCGACGCGGACTCCACGGTTCAGCAGGGACCGAATTTCCGTGCCACCCTTACAGATCAGGGAGAATCCCCATGCGCAAGACAATCATTGCTGTCCTCGCCGCGACCACGGTCGCCTTCACCGGTGCCGGCCTTGCCCATGCCGACACCTCCGCCCCGGCCACCGCGGCTGTTGTCGCTCAAGCCGAAAACGATCCCGACGACGGTGACAACACCGGCCTGTGGGGCCTGCTCGGCCTTGCCGGGCTGGTCGGCTTGGCCGGACTCAAGCGGCGCAACGCGCCGGCGACACCCGTTGCAGACGGCACCGTCTACGGCACCGACCCAAACCGCCGCTTGTAATCGCGCCCGACCTGTGGTCCTGCACACCGGTCGCAGGACCACAGGTCGGTCGGGCGCGACCCGGTCGTCGATATCGTCGACAGACCCCGATTCACGACTTTTTCGAGGTCAAGTCCTCCACGGGAGCCGAGGCGGCATTGGCCTTGACCGACGCAATACCGTTCTGAGCCGCTGCCTTCGAGGTGTAACCCTGGCTGGCCGCGATGATCTCGCCGTTGGCTGCTTTCAGCCGGAACCGGAAATCTCCGCCGGTGTCCTTGAAGAGCTCGAACCTGGCAGACATGACACCTCCACTGCGATGTCCACGACGGTCGCAGACCCCGTGTCACCACGGTAGGTCGCGCTCTCGAACACCGGCTGCGGAACAGCGTGATCGCCTGTGGCGCTGCGTGACTGTGCTTGCCGTCTACGGACCGACACGGAACGGAGGTCAGTGCGCCGCCGTGTACTCGTCGACGAGCGACTGCGGCATGCGTCCGCGGGCAGGGACCTCGTAACCGGCCGAGATGGCCCATTCCCGGATCTCCTTGGAAGTCGGCGAACCCGAGACGCCGGGCGGGCTTCCTCGCCGCTTGCGTCCTCCGACACGGGTGGCATTCGCCACGTAGGGCTCGATCTTCTTGCGGAAGTCCCGAGCGTTCTTCTTGTTCAGATCGATGGTGTATTCGACCCCGTCGAGTGCAAAACTTATCGTCTCTCCGTCCTCTTCCAAAGGGGTTCCGTCGATGTCGTCGAATATCTCGACAACGGTTCTTTTCGCCACAGGAAACCTCCATTTCCGGTATTCGAACGAGTCCAAAAGCAGTGTACATACCGACGGTATGAATTGTCCGAAATCATCGGAGCGCTACTCAGAAGTGTTGGCTGCTGCCGATTCCGACCGCGACGCCCTCACGTGAGCCGAAATGGATTCGGCATGCGTTGATCAACGAATCGAGCCCCGAAAAATACCGCGAGGAATCTTCCCCGAGTGACACGGCCGGGTTCCGAAAATGATCACCGAGTGGGCGCGCGTAGCGGCATGCGATCGGTCAGATCTCGTCGATCCCACCGATCGAGTAATTCCAGGCCTTCGGTCGAGCGAGATGCCGTGACCGCTCCGGACGAGGCCCAGAGAATCCGAACCTGCCGCCACAGGAGATTGCCGCGTTCGAAGCACCGAGCGCGCATCCGATCGACGCGGTGGAGCCACGACGAGTCGGTACCGGCGAAATACCCTCGGCCACATGACAATAGGCACCGACCGACCTTCCAGGTCCGGCCCGCGGAGACCGACGCGGTCGGGCCCGGAACACGATCGCCGGGCGCACGTACGGGAAGACGCACGCGAGCCACACACCGCCACCGGTGTTCGCCACAAGTCGGCAACCGGACTCCTCGGTCGGGTTCTCGACGATCATCGCGTTGCCCTTCGCCGTCCCCCGGAAACGGCCGGTTCGGGCCGAGCAGCTCGCCCGAACCGAGGAGCCCCACCGCCTCGTCGTCCGCGCAGGTGCGGGGCACGTCCAGCACCCTGCAGGGTTGTCCTTCATGTCCGGATCACCGGTTTCGGCCGCGTCCATTGTGTGAGATGGATCGCCCCCCTCTGGGCCCGACTGGGCCGGGACGAGTACACTGCCAGGCATGCAGCGCGCCCTTCTCCTCGGCCGCCGCGGCGGGATCTGACCAGACCGGCTTCCCGTCGCGGGGTTTCGACGCGCCGGTCGATATTCTGATTCGGACCCACAGGTCCACATTTTCTTTGGAGCACGTCATGTCACCCGCCGACGCATTCACTTCCGGTTCGCGCACCATCACGCCGCCGAGCAAGCCGGCTCCGGCCGACCAGCCGTCCTGGAACAAGCAGAAGAACTCCTCGATGCCGGTGTACCGGTACCTGCCGTTCGCGGAGGAGGTCGAGCCGATCTCGCTGCCCGACCGCACCTGGCCCGACAAGGTCATCGACCGTGCGCCCGCGTGGTGCGCCGTCGACCTGCGAGACGGCAACCAGGCGCTGATCGACCCGATGAGCCCCGCCCGCAAGCGCCGCATGTTCGACCTGCTGGTCCGGATGGGCTACAAGGAGATCGAGGTCGGCTTCCCCTCGGCGAGCCAGACCGACTTCGACTTCGTCCGCGAGATCATCGAGGACGGCGCGATCCCGGACGACGTGACGATCCAGGTGCTGACGCAGTCGCGGCCGGAACTGATCAAGCGGACCTTCGAGGCCTGCGCCGGCGCGCAGAACGTGATCGTCCACTTCTACAACTCGACGTCGATCCTGCAGCGCCGTGTCGTGTTCCGCGCCGACAAGGAAGCGATCAAGAAGATCGCGACGGATGCCGCCGCACTGGTGCTGGAAGAGGCGAAGAACCACCCCGACACGAACTGGCGCTGGGAGTACTCGCCCGAGTCGTACACCGGCACCGAGCTGTCGTACGCCAAGGAGGTCTGCGACGCGGTCGTCGACGTGCTGGGCGCGACCCCCGAGAACCCGGTCATCATCAACCTGCCCGCCACGGTCGAGATGGCGTCGCCGAACGTGTACGCCGACTCGATCGAGTGGATGCACCGCAACCTGGCCAAGCGCGACAGCATCATCCTGTCGCTGCACCCGCACAACGACCGCGGTGAAGGTGTCGCCGCGGCAGAGCTGGGTTACATGGCCGGCGCCGACCGCATCGAAGGCTGCCTGTTCGGCAACGGTGAGCGCACCGGCAACGTCTGCCTGGTGACCCTGGGCCTCAACCTGTTCAGCCGCGGCGTCGACCCCCAGATCGACTTCTCGAACATCGACGAGATCCGGCGCACGGTCGAGTACTGCAACCAGCTGCCGGTTCACGAGCGGCACCCGTACGGCGGCGACCTGGTCTACACGGCCTTCTCCGGAAGCCACCAGGACGCCATCAACAAGGGCATGGACCAGATGAAGGTCGACGCCGACGACGCCGATCAGGACGTCGACGACATCGTCTGGGCGGTTCCCTACCTGCCGATCGACCCGAAGGACGTCGGCCGCAGCTACGAGGCCGTGATCCGTGTCAACAGCCAGTCCGGCAAGGGTGGCGTCGCGTACATCATGAAGCACGACCACGGCCTGAACCTGCCGCGGCGTCTGCAGATCGAGTTCTCCAGCGCGGTGCAGAAGGTCACCGACGGCGAGGGCGGCGAGGTCAGCCCCAAGGAGATGTGGGACATCTTCCACGAGGAGTACCTGGCCCCGATCACGCCGCTGGAGCGGATGCGTCAGAAGGTCACCGCCTCGGAAACCGACGACGGCACCGACCGCATCGTCGCGACCGTCAAGGTCGACGGCGTCGAGAAGGAGATCGAGGGCGAGGGCAACGGCCCGCTGGCCGCGTTCGTCGACGCGCTGGAGACGATCGGTTACCGGGTCGCCGTGCGCGGGTACGCCGAGCACGCGATGTCGGCCGGTGACGACGCGAACGCCGCCGCCTACGTCGAGGCGGACGTGACCCGTCCGGACGGAACCACCAAGCTGGTCTGGGGCGTGGGCATCGCTCCGTCGATCACCACCGCATCGCTGCGCGCGGTCGTCTCGGCGGTCAACCGGGCGCACTGATTCCGCTCGCCGTTCGGCCTGCATTCGGACAAACGCGGCGGTACTCTTCGGGAAGTCTCCCGGGGGTGCCGCCGCGTTTGCTGTTTCTCCCGGCGTGACGGCTCCCCTCCGGATCGGGACTCGAGGTTCACACGGGACGAGAGGGAAGCTCCATGGATTTCTGGGACATCATCTGGTTCATCATCGTCAGCTTCGCGTTCGTCGCCTACCTGATCATGCTGTGGATGATCATCGGCGACCTGTTCCGCAATCGTGAGCAGTCCGGTTGGGTGAAGGCGATCTGGATCATCTTCCTGTTCATCTTCCCGCTGCTCACCGCGCTGGTGTACCTGATCGTCCACGGCGACGGCATGGCCAAGCGGAGCGCGCGGGAAGCCGCCGAGTTCAAGACCGCCCAGGACAACTACATCCGCGAGGTCGCGGGCAAGTCCCCCGCCGAGCACATCGCCGACGCCAAGGCGCTCCTCGACGCCGGGACCATCACCGAGGAGGAGTTCCAGGCGCTGAAGGCGAAGGCTCTCTCCTAAGGCGCCTGCGGCGCCGGTGTGCCTTTGTGGCGGTCGGAGGCGCCACAAAGGCACACCGGCGCGGAGCGCCGCTCCACGTGCCGGCACCGCCCGGGCGAGGCAATCGGCAGCTCTTCGCCCCGATCCCGGTCGTCTCGTTCTCGAGCACGGAACTCACCTCCGCCGGCCGTCGCCCCCTTGATCCCTGCGTCCGGTGCCAGGGAGCACGCGCGGCACACGCTCGCACCCGCCCACGGCCGGTCTGTGAGCGATTCCGGCCGTCCGGTCGCGGTGTGACCGCACGTACACCACTCGGCTCCGCAGCCCGAACGCAGCTGTGGAAAACTCGCCGGGGTGGGTACTAGCACTGGAATCACCACGCGCGGCCGGTTGGCGTTGCGCGCGGCGAAGGCAGCCGCGTGGGCGTCGCAGAAGGCCGGACGCGGCAAGGGCTCGATGATCGGCGGGCTGATCGCCCTGAAGATCGATCCGACGCTGATGAAGCAGCTCGGTCACGGCCGGAGAACGGTGCTCGTCACCGGCACCAACGGCAAGTCCACCACGACCCGCATGACCGCGGCCGCGCTCGCAACTCTCGACGACGTCGCGACGCAGCCGGACGGGGCGAACATGGACGCCGGCATCGTCTCCACCCTCGCCTCGAACCTCACCGCGCCGCTCGCCGCGATCGAGGTCGACGAGCTGCACACACCGCACGTCGCCGACGCACTCGATCCGCAGGCGATCGTGCTGCTCAATCTCAGCCGCGACCAGCTCGACCGCGTCGGCGAGATCAACATGATCGAACGCAAATTGCGCGCGGGTCTGCAGCGTCATCCCGATGCCGTGATCGTCGCGAACTGCGACGACGTCCTCGTCACCTCCGCGGCCTACGACAACCCGAACGTCGTGTGGGTGGCGGCGGGTGCCGGCTGGGCCAACGACTCGGTCAGCTGCCCCCGCTCCGGCGAGCCCATCGTCCGCGACGGCGACCACTGGTACAGCAGTGGCTCCGATTTCGCTCGGCCCCAGCCTCATTGGTGGGTCGACGACGAGAACCTGTACGGCCCGGACGGGCTGGTGCTGCCGATGAAGCTGACCCTGCCCGGTCGCGCCAATCGGGGCAATGCCGCGCAGGCGGTCGCCGCCGCCGTCGCGCTCGGCGCCGATCCGGCCGAGGCGGTCGCCGCGGCCTCGATCGTCGAAGAGGTCGCCGGCCGGTATTCGACGGTGCAGGTGGGCCCGCATTCGGTGCGCATGCTGCTGGCGAAGAACCCCGCGGGCTGGCAGGAAGCGCTGTCCATGATCGACCCGACCGTCGACGGTCTCGTCATCGCCGTCAACGGTCAGGTGCCGGACGGCGAGGATCTGTCGTGGCTGTGGGATGTGCGGTTCGAGCACTTCGACGGTGTGCAGGTCGTCGCGTCCGGTGAACGCGGAACCGATCTCGGGGTCCGCCTCACCTACGCGGGCGTCGAACACACACTGGTGCCGGATCCGTTGCGCGCCATCGCGTCCTGCCCTCCCGGCCGGGTGGAGGTACTCGCCAACTACACCGCGTTCCGGGATCTGAACACTGCGCTCGCGAAGGGATCTGCACATGCCTGAGTCGACCGTGCGCATCGGCCTGATCCTGCCCGACGTGATGGGCACCTACGGGGACGGCGGCAACGCCCTCGTGCTGCGGCAACGTCTGCGGATGCGCGGATACGACGCCGAGATCGTCCCCATCGGCCTGGAGGATCCGGTGCCGGATTCGATGGACCTGTACACACTCGGCGGCGCCGAGGACTCGGCGCAGCGGCTCGCGACCCGGCACCTGCTGCGCTACCCGGGCCTGCAGCGCGCCGCCGAGCGCGGCGCACCGGTGCTGGCGATCTGCGCGGCCATCCAGGTGCTCGGCCACTGGTACGAGACGTCGGCGGGCGAACGCGTCGATGGTGTCGGCCTGCTCGACGTGACCACCACACCGCAGAAGACCCGCGCGATCGGCGAGATCGTGATCTCCCCCGCCGTCGAGGGCCTCACACAGCCGCTCACCGGATTCGAGAACCACCGTGGCGGAACGACTCTCGGGTCGTCGGCGCGGGGCCTGGGCCGAGTGACCCGCGGCGTCGGCAACGGTGTCGGCGACGGCCTCGAAGGCGCTGTGCAGGGCTCCGTGTTCGGTACGTACCTTCACGGCCCGGTGCTGGCCCGCAACCCGGAGTTGGCCGATCTGCTGCTGGCGCGCGCGCTCGGCGTCGACGCACTGGCACCGCTGGATCTCCCGGAGGTCGAACAGCTGCGCCGCGAGCGCCTGCGGACGAACTGACCGGACCGGTTCAGCCCCGGCCGCCGACGTGCTCGACGACGAGTTCGGCGAGCGCTTCGGGGACCTCGTCCGGGATCCAGTGGCTCACACCGGGCAGTGTCTCGAACCGGAACGGGCCGGTGACCCAGCGACCGCTCGCCGCGGGGCCGGACCGTCCGATCGCGAAGTCGCCGTCGCTCCACACCATCAGCGTGGGCACCGGCACCCGGCCGACGGCCTCGCGCGGCGACCACACCGACAACGCCCGATACCAGTTCAGACCTCCGCGCACCGCGGCACGATCCGCCAGTCGCGCCGCGTCGCGGTCGGCGGCATTCGCCGGCTGACCGCTGCGCCGCAGCACCCGGCGTGCCGTCTTCTCGTCGGCGAACAACCGCTCGGGCAGCCCGGGCAGCTGGAAGAAGAGCATGTACCAGGATCGGAACAGCTGCAGGCTCGTGCCCAGCGCCCGGACGAACGCGGCGGGATGCGGCACCGACACGGCGGTGAGCGACCGCACCAGGTGCGGATGACGGGCGGCGGTCGCCCACGCGACGACCGCGCCCCAGTCGTGTCCGACCACGTGGAGCGGCCGCCCGATCCGGTCGATGAGGGCCGCCGTGTCGGCGACGAGTTCGGACTGCCGGTAGTCACGGCGCCGGCGCGGGCGCGCGCCGGGCGAGTAGCCGCGTTGGTCCGGTGCGATCGTGCGGTACCCGCGGGCGTGCAGCAACGGTGCCACCCCGTCCCACGAGCGGGCGTCCTGCGGGAATCCGTGCAAGAGCACTATCGGTTCGCCGTCGAGCGGTCCGTGGTCGCGGACGTCGAAGGTCAGTCCCGCCCTGCTGAACGATTCGATGCGCTCCGGCACCCGGCCCCCCGTTGCGATCTGTCCCCGAACCGCGAACTGCCCCTGAACAGGGGTTCGGCCCGAATATTCGCTTTACGCGAACTCCGGGCCGGATCTCTGCTTCACGAGCCTCTGTCGTCCTCGGACGTCTGCTCGATTCGCACCAACGATGTTACGCGCGTCACAATCGAGAGCGCAAGTGCATTTCCGGCCGCGATCGCCTGATCGGCCAGCGCCGACACTTCCGGTCGTTGCACCAGCTCGCGCACGGCCGTGACCGGGGCGAAGAGCCACTCGACCGTGCCGACGATCTTCTCGACGCCGACCAGCGTCGCGTCGACCCTGTCGATCGAGCCACCGAGCCGATCGACGACGGTCTCGAAGTCCCCGAGCCTCGAATCGAAGGAGGCGAGCACCCGGTTGAACTCGTCGAGCGATGCCGCGATCCCGCCGGAGACGTCGTCGATCCGAGCGATCGTCGCGTCGGCGTTCAGTGCTGCGGCGGTGAGACGCCGCAGCCGGCTCGGATCGTTCGGCCTGGTCTGATCCACCACGTCGGCTCCCCCTCCCCCCGCTCACGGCTCTCGCCGTGGGCTGTCACTTCGCGTCGGCACCGTCCAGCAGCCACCGGTCGCCATCACGCTCCAGCGTGATCAGGAACCGCGTCGCGTCGGTGCGCCCCTCCGGCACGGCCACGTTCTTCACATCCTGGTCGAGGAACACCAGTACCGTCGCGCGGTCGCCGTCGACGGTTTCGACGGCGGCGTGATCGGCGCGCGCGACCGAGCTGCCCTGTCCGTTCTCGACCAGCGACCGCAGCTCGCCGGCGACCGTGTTGTACTTCGCCGCGAACTCGTCCGTGGAGATCTCGGTGACCGCGGCGATCGAGGCGTCGAAACCCTGGAAGTCGTAGGTGCCCAGCGTGATCGCGTACTCGCGGGCACTGTCGAGTGCCTCGGTGCGCAACCGGTCCGCCGACTCGGCCCGCCACCACAGCACGGCGAAGGTCCCGGCGGCGATCGCGAGCACGAGAACCAGGCCCCTCACGATCCACTGCCGGCCCGAACCGGCCTTGGTCGACGTCCGCTCGGGAACCTCGATCGCTTCGAAGGGTGCTGTCACCTCTGGAGCCTTGCCGTCCGACGTATCCGTCGTTGCCATCAGTCGCGCAGTCCTTCCAGCGATTTCCGCCGTTTCTTGAAACTCGACACCGGGGGCAGCGGTTTGACCGCTGCCCCCCGGTCCGGACACGATGCCCCTGTCGTCGTGTTCCGAAATCCCCCCGACCATCCCCCGACCGGGGGCACACGGCTCCCCCCGCCATGTGCCCCCCAACTCGACCGTCAGCCCTGCACGACGGCCGAGAGTCCTCCACGCAGTTCGTGCTTGACGACCTTGCCGCTCGCGTTGCGCGGCAGGGCCTCGACGATCACCACTTCCTTCGGGTGCTTGTAGCGCGCCAGGTTCTCGTCGAGGTACGGCTGCAGTTCCTCGATCGTGAGATCGTCGGCGCCGGGAGCCAGTGCGACGACCGCGACCGGAACCTCACCCCACTTGGCATCCGGACGGCCGATCACCGCGGCCTCGAGCACCTTCTCGTGGCCGTACAGGACGTTCTCGACCTCGGCGCAGTAGATGTTCTCGCCGCCGGAGATGATCATGTCCTTCTTGCGGTCCACGACGTAGACGAAGCCTTCTTCGTCGACGCGCACGAGGTCGCCGGAGTGGAACCAGCCGCCCGCGAACGCATCCGCGGTCGCAGCCTCGTTGTTCCAGTACTCGCGCATCATGGTCGGTCCGCGGTAGACGATCTCACCGACCTCGCCGGGCGCGACGTCGTTCATCTCGTCGTCGACGACGCGAGCCTGGATCGTCGGGATGACCTGGCCGACGGAACCGAGCTTGCGAATCGCGTCCTCGCCGTTGAGAACACACGTGATCGGCGACATCTCGGTCTGCCCGAACACGGCGACGTTCGACGCCTCCGGGAAGGTCTCGGCCATGGCCCGCAGGATCGTGTCCGAACTCGGTGCCGCTCCCCAGGAGATGTTGCGCAGCGAGAGCTTGCGCGGATTCGCCTGCTGCGCAGCACACATCGCCTGCCACTGCACCGGAACGAGGAACAGACTCGTGACTTTTTCGGCCTCCAGGACGTCGAGCAGCGTGTTCGGGTCGAACGCGCCGACCGGGTAGATGACGGTCGTCTGACCGAGCATCAGACTCGGGGCCATCGAGCCGAGCGCGGCGATGTGGAACATCGGCGACGCACAGAAGCTGATCGTGTCGTCACCGAAGTTGTGGAATGCGCGGATGCAGGTGAGGGACTGTGCTTCCATATTCGAGTGCGTCAGCACCGCGCCCTTGGGCCGGCCCGTCGTTCCCGAGGTGTACATGATCAGCGCGGGCGTGTCGTTCGGAATATCCAGGGGCTCGTGCGCTTCCCCTTCTTCCGCGACGAGATCCTCGTAGGCCACGGCGTCGCCCTGCGGGTCCGCGCCGACGGTGACGACCAGGTCCAGGCCCTCCGACTGCGCACGCGCCGCATCGGCGAGCGGGACGAGCGGTCCCTCCACGACGATGGCCTTGGAACCGGAGTCCGCGATGAGGAATGCCACCTCGGGCGGCGTGAGCCGGAAGTTGACCGGTACGGCGATCGCGCCGAGCGCGTTCGCGGCGAGCACGGTCTCGAGGTACTCGGGGCGGTTGAGCATCAGGATGATGACGCGGTCGCCGAAACCGACGCCGCGCCGCGACAGTGCGTCGGCGAGCTTGTCGACCCGCTCGTCGAGCTGCGCCCAGGTGATCGACTCACCCTGGAATCGCAGCGCCGTGCGCTCGGGGATCATCAGGGCGTGGCGGGCGACCTGGTTGTTCCAGTTGTTGTTGCGGAAGCGCGTGGACTCCGAGCGTGCGGAGGTAGCGGTCATCGACTGTTCCTCTCGAGGGGACGGGGAGCGAACCGGCGAGGTCGGCACCGTTACGTTGTGACACACATTACAGATGCCGAGGGGTCTGCGCCAGGCCCTTTGTTAACGTGGATTCTCGAATTCTTCGGACGTTCACGGGCACGTGATTCCGGAGGAACTGCGGCCCGCAGCATCTCGTAATCCGCTGGCCAGAGCGGTGTGCGCCGGTAGCGTGGGCCGCCGGAGCACACCGCGAACCAGCGGTGACAAGTGCATCGTCGGTCGTCAGGCGAAACGCGGGGGTCGCTTCTGCAGCATCGCGGTGGCACCCTCGAAGAAGTCCGCGGACGTCAGCAGCTCCGTCTGGCCGGCCTTCTCCCGTTCGAGTGCCTCGTCCAGCGCACCGAGCGTCGCTGCGTTCAGCGCCTGTTTGGTCAGGGCCAAGGCGCGTCGCGGTCCCGCCGCGGTCCGTGCCGCGACCGTCCGGACGTGGTCGAGGAGCTGATCGTCCGGCAGGGTCTTCCCCACGAGACCGAACCGGTCGGCGTCCGCCGCGGAGACCCGGTTGCCGAGCAACGCCATCTCGGCTGCACGGGCCCGCCCGATCGCCGCCGGGACGAGCAGGCTCGACCCGCCGTCCGCCATCAGGCCGACGTTGACGAAGGAGAGGAAGAAGTACGCGCTCTCGGCGGCGTACGTGAAGTCTGCGGCGATGGCGATCGACACCCCGAATCCAGCGGCCGGTCCGTTGACCGCCGCGATGACCGGAACCGGCACGGTGGCGATGGAGCGGATCAATGCGTTCGCGGTGTCCATCGTGACCGCCGGATCGGACGGGTTCTCCGCTCCCGCAGCCAGATCCGCGCCGGTGCAGAACGCCGTGCCCTCGCCCGTGATGACAATTGTGCGGACGTCCGGATTCTCGCCCGCCGCGTCGACGGTGTCTCGCAGGGCGCCGATCGTGGCGAGATCGACCGCGTTCATTCGCTTGGGCCGGTCGATCGTCAGCCACAGAACGTTGTCGATCAGCTCCGACCGCAGGCCCTGCACGGCCGCCTCACCGCCGCCGGTCACGCCTGCACCGCCGCCGGATCGAGGAAGCTCGTGAGGCGACCTGCGATGATCGATTCCGCCTCCGCGACCATCCGCTCGACGAGCTCCGCCACGGTGGGGATGTCGTCGATCAGGCCCTGGCACTGCCCGGCGGTCCAGATGCCGGCGTCGATGTCGCCTTCCTCGAAGACCTTGCGACCCCGGGCGCCCGCCACCAGGTGCTGGATGTCCTTGAATTCGGCTCCGCGGGACTCGATCTCGACTACCTCGGCGCTGACCACGTTGGCCGCGACCCGTGCGGTGTTGTGCAGGGTGCGGAAGATCAGCTTCGTGTCGAGTTCGCTGTTCGCGACGATCTGCTCCTTGACCGCGTGCGCGACGGGCGACTCGACGGTGCACATGAACCGGGTCCCCATGTTGACGCCGTCGGCGCCGAGTGCGAGTGCCGCGACGAGACCGCGGGCGTCGGCGATACCGCCGGAGGCGATCACCGGAATCCGGAGCTTGCGGGTCGCGGCGGGGATCAGCACGAGGCCGGGCACATCGTCCTCACCGGGGTGGCCGGCGCACTCGAAACCGTCGATGCTCACCGCGTCGACACCCACCCGCTCGGCCTTGACGGCGTGGCGCACGCTCGTGCACTTGTGGATCACCTTGATGCCGGCGTCCTTGAAGAACGGCAGGTGATCCACCGGGTTCGACCCGGCGGTCTCGACGATCTTGATGCCGGACTTGATGATCGCCTGCCGGTATTCGGCGTAGGGCGGCGGCGTGATCGACGGCAGGATCGTCAGGTTCACGCCGAACGGCTTGTCGGTGAGTTCGCGGGTCCGTGCGATCTCGCGCACCAGATCCTCGGGTGTGGGCTGGGTGAGGGCGGTGATGAATCCGAGCGCCCCCGCGTTCGCCACCGCGGCGACGAGTTCGGCGCGGCCGACCCACATCATGCCGCCCTGAACGATCGGATGCTCGACGCCGAACGCCTCGGTAAATCGGGTTCTCACAGGTCCTCCCGGGATCCGCGCAATGTCGTCGGAAGGGCGGGGACGCACAGCCCGCCCGTCACTAAGTCTGAGAATCGTCATTAACTTTGATTCTCGCCTCGCGCTTTGTCAATACGTTGTGTACTGCAGTTTTCCCGAAGTTCGGGTGCTTCCTGATGCTGTCGGGCGTGGAGTAGGATTGTTACCTTAGAGACAGAGACCCCGAACGCGAGGAGGCCCTGTGGCCGAACAGGCACAGGTCGAGAGTCGCCCGAGCCGCACCCGCGCAGCCGACGATTCCAACCGGCCCGCACCCCGGCGCCGCCCGAAGAACCGGAAGGCGCAGATAGCCACGGTCGCGGCCGAGGCGTTCAGCGAACGCGGATACCACGGGGTCAGCGTCGACGAGATCGCCGCGACCGTCGGCATCTCCGGTCCCGCGCTCTATCGGCACTTCCCCAACAAGTACGCGTTGTTCCTGCACGCGGTGACCGCACTGACCGAGGCTCTGCAGGCCGCCGTGGCCGCGCCCGATCCGGACTCCGACGCCGCCGGACTCGGTCCGCAGGACGAACTCGACCGGCAGCTGCTCGCGACGATCCGCACCTCCATCGACAACCGCCGCACCGGCGGTCTGTACCGCTGGGATCGGCGGTACCTCACGAAGGAGGACCGCGCCGAGATCGACCGCATGATGCGGGACATCAACAGCCGCATCGGCGAGACGATCGCCGGGGTCCGGCCCGGCCTGGCCAGGTCCGACTACGTGCTGCTCAGCAGCGCGGTGCTCAGCGTCATCGGCTCCATCACCGCCCATCGGGCTCCCCTCGCGAGCCGCCGGCTCGAGCAGCTGCTGCTCGGCGCGTGCCATGCCGTGATCGGCACCGAACTCGAGCCGGACGAGCCGCAGACGGACGAGCCCACGCGGGGTCCGGGACTCGCGGTCGCCAACCGGCGTGAGGTGCTCCTGCGCGAGGCGATCCTCCTGTTCGATGCCCACGGGTACCACGAGGTGAGCATCGAGGAGATCGGTGCGGCCGCGGGTATCAACGCCTCCGGCGTCTACCGGCACTTCGCCAGCAAGGCGGATCTGCTCGCCGCGGCCTTCCACCGGGCCGCCGACCGGCTGGCCGTCGCCGTCGGTTCGGCGCTCGCCGAGTCCACGACTCCGTCCGAAGCGATCGACGCGCTCACCGAGGTCTACGTGCGATTGGCGTTCGAACGCAGCGAGCTGATGTCGGTGTACTTCGCCGAGATCGGGAATCTGCCCGACTCCCATCGCGCGGACCTTCGCAACGTGCAGCGGCTGCACGTCGACGAGTGGGCCCGCCTGGTCGGTGAGGTGCGGCCCGAACTGTCCGCGGTCGAGTGCCGTTTCCTCGTCCACGCGGCCCTCAATCTGGTCCTCGACAGCGGCCGGCTCGTGCGATTCGATCCGGCTCCGTCGAACCTGAAGCGCGTGCAGCAGTTGATGCTTGCCGTCCTGCTCGGCGACAACACCGGGCAGGCCGGCGCATGACCCGCACCGCGACCGCGGCGGTGCTGCGCGCGCACGGCAGCGCCCCCGCCCTCGAAACCGTCACCGTCCCGGACCTGCGCCCCGACGAAGTGCTCGTGCGCATCGCGGGCGTCGGCATCTGTCACACCGACCTCACCGCCGCCGACGGTGGTGTTCCCCTGCCGCTGCCCGCGGTGCTCGGGCACGAAGGCGCCGGCATCGTCGCCGAGATCGGCTCGGAGGTCACCGAACTCGCGGTCGGCGACGCGGTGGTCCTCGGATTCGACTCGTGTCGTACGTGCCGCAACTGCAGCCGCGGTCGACCCGCCTACTGCACCCGGTTCGCACCCCTCAACTACGGGGGCCGCCGACCCGACGGCAGCACCACGATGCACGACGCCGCGGGCGAACCCGTCCACGGCAACTGGTTCGGGCAGTCGTCGTTCTCGTCGCTGGCGGTCGCGACCGCGCGCAACGCCGTGCGCCTGCCCGACGACGTGCCGGTGGCGCTCGCGGGGCCCCTCGGCTGCGGCCTGCAGACCGGCGCCGGCACGGTACTGAACACGCTGCGACCCGAGCCCGGCTCGTCGATCGCGGTGTTCGGGCTCGGTGCGGTCGGCATGGCCGCGATCGCGGCGGCGAAGATCGCCGGATGCACCACGATCGTCGGAATCGATCCGAATCCGCGGCGGCACGACGTCGCGGGGCAACTGGGCGCGACCACCGTCCTGTCCCCGGACGAGAACACGGCGCGACGAATCCGCGAACTGACCGGAGGCGGAGCCGATTTCGCGGTCGAGTCGGTCGGGTCCGAGACGGTGATCCGGCAGGCGCTGTCGTCGCTGGCCAGTCCCGGAACGTGCGCCACGCTGGGCCTGCGCGCGGGACGCAACCCGATCACCGTCGACCAGACGCACCTGCTCAGCGGTCGCACCCTGACCGGGGTCATCGAGGGTGACAGCGATCCGCACGTGTTCCTGCCACAACTCGCCCGGTGGTGGCGCGAGGGCCGGTTCCCGGTGGACGCGCTGGTTCGGACGTTCCCGTTCGAGAAGTTCGGCGACGCACTCGCCGCGGTCGAGGCGGGCGAAGTCGTCAAAGCGGTACTGACATTCGAACAGTGAAGGAGTTTGGGATGACGGTCCAGGAGGACGTCGCGGCCCTGCGTGCCCGCACGGATCGCATCGATCCGCGTGAACTCGACGCGGTGTGGGACCGACTCGAACCGGCCACGATCGACGATCTGGTCGGATATCGGTGGCGCGGATTCAGTTTCGACACCGGTCACCACACGCACCAGATGCTGGGCGCGGCACGCTGGTACGGCAAGTCGTTCGCCTCCGCCGAGAGCGCCCAGCCGTTGCTGTGCTACGACGAAGACGGAAACCTCTTCTCCGACAAGGCCACCGGTCGCGGCGGCGCGTCGCTGTGGGAGGTGCGGTTCCGCGGTGAGGTCACCGCGACCATGGTGTACGACGGCATGCCGATCTTCGACCACTTCAAGAAGGTCGACGACGACACGCTGATCGGCGTGATGAACGGCAAGGGCCGGCTGGTCTTCGACAACGGCGAGCACTACTGGTTCGGCCTCGAGCGCGACGTCGCTCTCTGAAACCCGTTGGTGGGGGCCGACATCCGGCCGGACCGGATGTCGACTCCCGTTACCCGGTAGTGCGCGGGACCTCGCCGAGGCGAGCGCAACGTCCGACGATCAGATGATGTGCTTGTCGGCGGCGAAGCGGCGGCGCATGTCGCGCAGGTAGTAGGTCGCCGACAGCTGCCGGATCGGACGGGGCACCTTGACGTAGACGGCTCCGATCGTGGCCATGAGACGGTCGAAGCGGCGCTGGTCGCGGGGACTCCACGGGAGCGCGAACTCGTCCCGGATACGCTGCGGCAGAAGGCCGATCGTGAGGAACCGCTGCAGCGGCATGGCGAGGCGCACCGGCAACGGCGAGTCGCCGCCGCTGAGCAGCACGCGGGTGTACGCGCGGACCTTGTCGTCGACCTGGAGGGTTGAGATCTTCTCGTCCCAGTAGGCGTCGAACTCGGCCCGGGTCGCCGGCCACATCTCTTCCTTGACCTGCAGCGCGGTGCCGTAGACCGCGGACTGCCGGTAGATGCGCTCGGCGTCGGCGTCGGACAGCTTCCCGAAGAAGCGCTCGTACATGTTCAGACCGTTGCGGTACAGCGTTGCCGCGACCCACAACTGCAGCTCGGGATCGAATGCGCTGTAGGTCTCCGAGCGCACCGGCACGTGGGCCTTGTTGACCAGCCGGACGATCGCCTTCTTCTCCTCCTCGGTGCCGAGGGTGACGGCGTAGACGTAGGTCATAGTGGTGCGCAGACGGTCGAGCGGCCGCTGCAGGGTCGTGCTGTGGTCGGCGACGCCGTACCCGACCCCACGCTCGGCGAGCTGCAGCAGCACGGTGGCGCCGGCACCGAGGAGCAGCATGGACTCACCGACGAAGTCGTTCAGGTTCACCGAGCCGGGCGGGATCGGCGGCACCGCCGCCGGCGTTTCCGGCGCAGACGTTTCGACACGCTCTTCCGTACGGGTCCCCATCGGTTCGTCCTCTTCTCAGCGAAATTCCGAGTGCTACACGGTCACCCAATATTGTGCACGGGTGTGTGCAGATTTCACAAGGGGTCGAACGGCCCTACTCCGCGGACCCGAAACCGACGCGCTCGAGATGCGTCACGAGGCGCTTCGCGGCGTCGTCGAACAGGGACAGGGTTTCGCCTCGCACGGCGTCGCGGTCGCGGGTACGCAGAGCGGCGATCAGGCGCCGATGCGATTCGACGGCCCGCTCGCCCCACCCGATATCCCCTGCGTAGAGGCGGTACGGGGTGTTGCGGGCGGCGCTGCCGAGGAACCAGGCCAGCTTCGGACTGTGCGCGAGGCGGTTGAGTTCCCGATGGAAGACGAACTCGGCATCCGCGATTCGCTCGACGTCCGGATCCCCACCCCGGGACGACGAAACCGCCGCAGCCAGAGCCTGATTGAGCTCGTCCAGGCGATCGAGATCGGCCTCCTTCGCACGATCGACGACGCGGAGAGCCAGCTCCACCGCGATGCGCCCCTGCAACCAGAAGACGTCGGCGACGTCGCCGGACCCGAACGGTGCGACGACGTACCCGCGGTTGGGGACCGACTCCACCATCCCCTCCCCCCGCAGCGTCAGCAGCGCCTCGCGCACGGGCGTGACGCTGACGCCCAGGTCGGAGGCGGTTTCGTCGAGCCGGACGAAGTCGCCGGGACGGAGTTCACCGGACATGATCGACCCGCGCAGATGCGCCGCGACCTCGTCGGACAGTTGCGGCCGTCGCGCCGATCCCGTGCCGCGGGACGTGCGTGTGGGTGCAGCCATCGCCTCTCCTCATCCTTCTCTCGCGCAACGATCCGATCGCGGGCAACAGGCGAATAGGGCGTGGCCGGTTGTCATTTCGCCTTTTCGCGCTCCCGGATCGGGCGAATACGGCCACACCTGCCCACGAGGGGTTGTCGACGCGGGACGCGCAGCCTAGTGTGAAACGCATTACCAGGAATCGCATCAAATATATGTGATGCGCTCGGCCAAGGAAGCGGCGCCAATGACCCAGGAACTGACCCCCACCGAGACGACAGGAGAGGCGGCCACCACGTTCGCCAGCCTCGATCCGCGCAACGGCAATGTGCTCGCCGAATATCCGATCGCCACCACCGCAGACGTCGCCGGCGCGGTCGAACGCGCTCGGACCGCCGCCCGTTGGTGGGACGCTCAGGGCTTCCGCGGCCGCCGCGACTGGCTGCTCGAATTCAAGAAGGCCATCGCGGTGGACGCCGACTCGCTCGCGAGCGTCGTCTCTGCCGAGACCGGAAAGCCGCACGGCGACGCGTTTCTCGAAGTGATGCTCGCCATCGAGCATCTCGACTGGGCGGCGAAGAACGCGAAGAAGGTTCTCAAGGCGCGCAAGGTGCCGTCCGGCCTCGCGAGCTTCAACCAGGCGGCGACGCTCGAATACAAGGCGCTCGGCGTCGTCGGCGTCATCGGGCCGTGGAACTACCCGGTGTACACCCCGATGGGTTCGATCTCGTACGCCCTCGCCGCCGGCAACGCCATCGTGTTCAAGCCCAGCGAACTCACGCCCGGCGTCGGCAAGTGGCTCGAGACCAAGTGGAACTCGATCGCCCCGACCCAGCCGGTCTTCCAGGTGATCACCGGTCTCGGTGAGACGGGCGCGGCACTCGCCCGCTCCGGCGTGGACAAGATCGCGTTCACCGGTTCCGGCCCGACCGCCCGCAAGGTCATGGCAGTGTGCGCCGAAACCCTCACCCCACTCGTCGCCGAGTGCGGCGGCAAGGACGCGATGATCGTCGCCGCGGACGCCGACCTGGACAAGGCCGTGCAGTTCGCCGCGTTCGGTGCCTTCGGCAACGCCGGCCAGACCTGCGCCGGCGTCGAGCGCGTCTACGTCGTCGAGTCGGTCTACCAGCAGTTCCTGGACAAGTTCGTCGCGGCCGTCGAGCGGGCCGTCCCCGGCGGCACGGACGATTCCACCTACGGCCCGATGACCCTGCCGCGCCAGATCGACGTCGTGCGCAGCCACGTCGAGGACGCCCTCGCCAAGGGCGGCACCGCCGTCGTCGGCGGCCCCGAGTCCGTCAAGGAGCGGTACGTCGAGCCGGTGATCCTCACGAACGTGCCGGAGACGTCCAGCGCGGTGTGTGAGGAGACGTTCGGCCCGACCGTCGTCGTCAACAAGGTGCGCGACCTCGACGAGGCCGTGGAGCGCGCGAACGGCACCAGCTACGGTCTCGGCGCGTCGATCTTCACCAAGAGCAAGTCGCGGGGTCGCGCGATCGCCGAACGCCTGAACAACGGCATGGTGTCGGTGAACTCGGTCCTCGGTTTCGCGGGCATCCCGTCGCTGCCGTTCGGTGGCATCGGCGAGTCCGGTTTCGGCCGTATCCACGGTGCCGACGGCCTGCGCGAGTTCAGCCGCCCGAAGGCCGTCACGGTCGAGAAGTTCAAGGCTCCTCTGAACCTGATGTCGCTCGAGCGGTCCGAGCGGGACATGAAGATCTCCGCCGCCATGCTCAAGTACATGCACGGTCGGTGATCGCGTGACCACGACACGTCCGTCCACCCGCCGCACCCGCAAGCCCGCGGTCGCGGCGGTGCCCGCGGCCCGCATCGAGAAGGCGGGTTCGTTCCCTGCGCCCGATCGTGATCCGCATCCGAAGCGCGGGCGCCTCGGGTGGCTGAGGGTGATCGAGGGTCTCGACCCCGTCACCCACCATCAGGACATCATGCGCATCACGGCGGGCTACGAGTTCCCGTGGGACTACCAGCGCTCGCTCGAGTTCGCTCTGTTCCGCACCTACTGCGTGCCGACGATCTCCGACTTGCTGGCGCGCACCGGGGAGTTCGAGAAGCGACCGCAGAAGCGGTACGACGACACGTCGCTGCTGATGGCCGAGCTGATCGAGCACGGCTACGACTCCGATCGGGGCCGCGAGTCGCTGCGCAACATCAACCGGATGCACGGGATGTACACGATCGACAACGACGACATGCTGTATGTCCTGTCGACGTTCATCTACGACCCGTTGGACTGGATCGACCGGTACGGCTGGCGGCGGCTGCATCCGAACGAGCGCCTCGCCTCGTTCCACTTCTACCGCCAGGTCGGGATCCGGATGGGCATCAAGGACATCCCGGAGTCCTTCCAGGAGTTCCACCGTTTCAAGACGGAGTACGAGCGGACGAAGTTCGTCTACAGCGACTCCAACAACAAGATCGGCACGTACACGCTGCGGCTGTTCGAGTCGTGGTACCCGTCGGTGCTCCGGCCGGTCGTCGCGTCGGCGGTGTATGCGCTGATCGACGAGCAGATGGCGACGGCGTTCGGATTCGAGCAGGGATCGCCGCGGTCGCGGGCGATCGCCGAGTCGGCACTGCGTGCGCGGTCGGCACTGGTGCGCCTGCTGCCGAAGCGCCGGGCGTCGGTGTCGGCGAAGAACCCGCAGAACCGCACGTATCCGGGCTATCCGGTCGGTTACCGGCCGCGCGATCTGGGCGTCGGACACCACTGATCCGGCCGGATCCCGAATCCACTCGGCCCCCGTTCCTCCGCCGGTTCGATCGAATCGGACGGGGGAACGGGGGGCCGAGTGGTTGTTCGCTGTGATCAGGCGATGCAGCTGCGACGCCCGCGTGCCGGCAGCGCGAAGGCGGCGGCGAACACGATCACCGCGCATGCCCCGCACGCGAGGTAGGCGAGCGTGAATCCGGTGCCCGAGATCCCGCCGGCCAGGGTGTACGCAGCGAGGATCGAGGCGACCGTCGCGCTGCACACGGTGCTGCCGACGGTGCGCAGCAGCACGTTCACGCCGTTGGCGGCGGCATTCTGCGTGGCCGGGACCGCACCGAGGATGAGCAGCGGCAGCGTGCAGTAGACGAAGGTGGTGCCGACCGCGGCGACGAACACCGCGGCGACGACCGTCCAGACCGGCTTGTCCGGCACGGCATGGACGGCATACCCCGCGATGAGGAACAGCGCACCACCGAACATCGCGGCGCGTGCGCCGAACCGGTCCGCGACGCGCGCCGCGACGAGCGCGAAGATCATCATCGCGAAACTCGCGGGCAGCTGGCACAGCGCGGCCTGCAGGATCGTCAGCCCGTAGCCGGCTCCCTGTTCGGGCGAGGCCTGCAGCAGCTGAGTGGTGATGAGCGTGTTGCCGTAGAACGCGAAACCGACGACGAGCGCCGTCAGGTGCGGGACCAGGACCGCCCGCTTCGCGGAGACACGCAGGTCGACGAGGGGGTTTCCGTTGCGCAGCTGCTGCATACCCCACAGCAGGAAGAGCACGATCGCGGTCGCGAACATCGTCAGCACCGCGGGACTGGTCCACCCCCACGTGCTGCCCTGGGTGATCGGCACCAGCAGGCACACCAGGGCCCCGGTGAGACCGACGGCGCCGACGGCGTCGAAGCGGCCGCCGGTGCGGGTTCGGGATTCGCGGATGAAGATCACTGCCGCGGCGAGCACACCGGCGCCGATCGCAGTGGTGACCCAGAAGAGCACGTGCCAGTCGGCGTACTCCACGATGGTCGCGGCGAACGGGATACCGACGGCGGTACCGATACCGAGGGTGGCGCTGAGCACGGCGACGGCACGGTCGACGCGCTCCCGGGGCAGTTCGTCCCGGAGGATCGACATGCCGATGGGCAGCACCGCGGCACCGGCGCCCTGCAGCCCGCGGGCCAGGATGAGCAGGCCGATCTGCGAGGTCAGCGCGCAGATCAGGGAGCCCAGCGTCATGAGTGCGAAGGCGGTGACGAGCATCCGCTTCTTGCCGATCATGTCGGCGAGGCGACCGAAGATGGGAGTCATGATGGCGCCGACCAGCAGTGTCGTGGTCAGCAGCCAGGACGCGGCGGTGGCGCCGGCACCGGTGAGGGCCGGCATGCTCGGCAACAGCGGAACCATGACCGTCTGCATGATGGCCTGGAACACCGCGCCGACGGCGAGAATCGGGAAGACGAAACGCGACGAGCCGCCGTCGGGGGCGGTCGTGCGGGAAGGTGCGACTACTGGTGAGGACAACCGGTCTGTGCGCGGGAAGCGGATGCGCAAGGGGAGAACCGATGCCTGAGTCATCAGAAACTCCTTGCCTGTAGTAAATAATTGTTCACCACTGTAGGTGAACGGTCATTTACCTCACAAGGTGTGAGAGCTTTTTCACTCGCCGTCGAGCAGTTTCTGCACCAGAGGCGCGTACAACGGCAGCACGTCGTCGACCGTCCCGGTCGCGAGCTCTCGCATCATCCGGCGCCGCATGATCGCCAGTCCCATCACCATCGACATCGCCAGCTCCGCCCGCAGCCGCGCGTCCGGGCCGGGCAGACGCGCGGCGAGCGCGTCGATCATCTGCGTCGAGTAGTTCTCCCGCAGGGTGCGGTTGCTCTCCTCGCTGGTCCCGCTCATGAACAGGATGTTCATCGACAGCGGACGATAGGGCTCGCTCGGTCGCGCGAGCAACGACACCATGTGCTCGCCGAGTCGTTCCACGGGCGCGTCGAACAGTGTTTCGGCGCCGCTGTGGAAATCGATCAGTTCCTCGAACAACTGCTCCTTGGAGCCGAAGTACTTGATGATCAGCGAGGCGCTGACCCCGGCATCCTCGGCGATGTCCTTGAGCGTGATCTCGCGGTACGGCCGGGTCGCGAACGCGACACCGGCCGCGTCGACGATCAGCTTCCGAGTCTCCTCGGCGGTCCGGCGGCGGCGGTGTTCCGGCGCTCCCGCTTCCGGCGCTCCCGCTTCCGTCGGCGCCGTCTCCCTGGGCACCGACACGGCTACAGCGTCCGGCGACCGGACAACGCCCGGCCGAGGGTCAGTTCGTCGGCGAATTCGAGGTCGCCGCCCATCGGCAGACCCGACGCGAGCCGGGTGACGGTCAGGCCCGGGAAGTCGCGCAGCATCCGCACCAGATACGTCGCCGTCGCCTCCCCCTCGGTGTTCGGGTCCGTCGCGATGATGACCTCGGTGACGTCGACGCCGTCCTCCTGGTTGCCGATGCGGGTCAGCAACTCGCGGATGCGCAGCTGGTCGGGGCCGATCCCGTTGAGCGGATCGAGCGCACCGCCCAGTACGTGGTAGCGGCCGCGGAACTCCCGGGTGCGTTCGATGGCATGCACGTCCTTGGGTTCTTCGACCACGCAGATCTGGGTGCGGTCGCGCCGCGGGTCCGCGCAGATCCGGCACCGTTCGTGATCGGACACGGTGCCGCACACCTCGCAGAAGCGCACGCCGTCGCGCACTCTCTGCAGGGCCGCCTGCAACCGGTCGATCTCCGGCGGCTCCACCGACAGCAGGTGGAACGCGATGCGCTGGGCGCTCTTCGGTCCGACGCCCGGCAGTTTCCCGAGTTCGTCGATCAGGTCCTGGACGGGTCCCTCGTACACGCCGGTCCTCTAGAACCCGGGCAGGCCCGGGATACCGCCCCCGAGACCGCCGGCCAGCGGGCCCAGCTTCTCCGCGGCGATTTCCTGTGCCTTCGCGGACGCGTCGGCGATCGCACCGACCACCAGATCCTGCAGCGTCTCGACGTCTTCCGGGTCGACGACCTTCGGGTCGATGTGCACGGCCACGACCTCACCGGTGCCCTTGACGGTCGCGGTCACCAGGCCGCCACCGGCCTGACCGGTCACCTCCGCCTCGGCCATCTCGGCCTGCGCGGACATCAGCTGCTGCTGCATCTGCTGGGCCTGGGCGAGGAGCTGTTGCATATCGGGCATTCCACCGGGCTGCACGAGCACGTCCTTTCAGCAAGTTTCCACCGCCAGCGTAGTCGCTCGCCGGTACCGTGACGGAATGCGTGCGCGCCGGTGGTCGGGATGGATCGTCCCAGTTGCTGTTGCTGCGGTGCTGGTTGCCGGGGGCGGCCCGGCGCCGGCGCAACCGGGAAGCGGCCCGCTCGCCGGCCGCACCGTCTATCTCGACCCGGGGCACAGCGGCGCGAACGACGGCACCCTCACCACCCAGGTCCCCACGGGACGCGGCGGCACCAAGGACTGCCAGACCACCGGGACCGCCACCGACGACGGATATCCCGAGCACACCTTCAACTGGCAGCTCGCGCAGCTGGTCCGCGACGACCTCGTCGCGCTCGGAGCCCGGGTGCTGCTGAGCCGGTCCGACGACAGCTCGGTCGGCAGCTGCGTCGACCGGCGTGCGATCGAAGCGAACGAGGCCGGGGTGGACGCCGCCGTCAGCCTGCACGCCGACGGCGCCGCCGCCGACGCCCACGGCTTCCACGTGAACTACTCGGCGCCGCCGCTCAACGAGGTACAAGCCGGGCCGTCGGTCGCGCTGGCGACGTCGATCCGCGACGCACTGCTCGCCGCGGGAGCCACGCCGTCGACCTATCTGGGCGCCGACGGGCTGCTCGGCCGCGACGACCTGGCCGGCCTGAACCTGTCGCAGCGCCCGTCCGTGCTCGTCGAGGTGGGCAACATGCGCAACCCCGGCGACGCCGCGCGCATGGCCGATCCTGCGGGCCGCGCTCAGCTGGCCGGTGCGGTCGTCGCGGGGATCGCGGCGTTCCTCGGGTGACGGCGTTCCTCGGGTGACGACCGACCCCCGTCGAACCCTGCTGTCAGTCGACTTCGCGGCGGAGGTTCTCGAGCACCTGCTGCTGGATCTTGCGCAGCCCGAGCGGAGCGAAGGTGCGTTCGAAGAAGCCGCCGATGCCGCTCCCACCCTTCCACTGGGTCAGCGTCACGACGGTCGACCCGGTGCCGTTCGGCACCACGCTCCACGTGGTGACCAGCGTCGAATTCGCGTCCTCTTCGGTGATCGTGCTGCCCGACACCGACACCTTCGCCTCGATGTCGCGGACGCGCTTCTCGGTGGCGTGCAGTTTCCACCGCGCGACGGTTCCGGTGCCCTGACCGCCCGAGACGACCCGGTAGTCGGTGTAGTGGTCGGAGAGGATGCGCGGTCGCACCGTCTCGTAGTCCGCGAGGGCCGCGAGCACCCGCTCGGGAGCCGCCGCGAGCTGAATCGAACTGCTTGCGCTGACCTGCGCCATTGGGGTCCTCCTGGTGTCGTGTCTCGGCCGTCTGCGGTCGCACCGACCGGCAACTCGTCGAGTCCGCGCGGTAACCGGACGTACTCGACACTCCGGTCTATTGTGGATTGCGCCCGCAGACGCCGAGCCCGCAGGGGGAGCCGAATGCCGAGTACGCCACGTCAGATCGTTCCGACCGGTGTGCCGGCGCACCGTGAAGGCGTGGACCGCCTGCTTCGTTCCTACCGCAACATCCCCGGCGACGCACCGGTTCGGCTCGCGAAGAAGACCTCGAATCTGTTCCGCGCCCGCGCAAAGATTTCCGCACCCGGCCTGGACGTCTCCGGTCTCGGCGGGGTGATCTCCGTGGATCCGAAGGCGCGCACCGCCGATGTGGCGGGAATGTGCACCTACGAGGACCTCGTGGACGCCACGCTCCCCTACGGTCTTGTGCCGCTCGTGGTGCCGCAGCTCAAGACCATCACGCTCGGCGGTGCCGTCACCGGGCTCGGGATCGAGTCCACGTCGTTCCGCAACGGCCTTCCGCACGAGTCGGTCCTGGAGATGGACATCCTCACCGGTGCCGGTGAGATCGTCACCGCCACCCCGGACAACGAGCACGCCGACCTGTTCCGGGGCTTTCCCAACTCCTACGGTTCGCTCGGCTACGCAACGAGGCTGCGCATCGAACTCGAGCCGGTGAAACCCTATGTTGCGCTGCGGCACCTGCGGTTCGATTCGCTCGGCGCGCTGCAGGCCGCACTGGACCGCATCGTCAACGAACGCAGCCATGCGGGCGTGCCGGTCGACTATCTCGACGGCACCGTGTTCTCGGCGACCGAGAGCTACCTGACTCTCGGTACACAGACCGACGAGCCGGGTCCGGTCAGCGACTACACCGGCGAACACATCTACTACCGCTCGATCCAGCACGCTTCGGTCAACCATCCCAAGACCGACCGCCTCACGATCCGCGACTACCTGTGGCGGTGGGACACCGACTGGTTCTGGTGCTCACGCGCATTCGGCGCCCAGAACCCGCGGATCCGGCGCTGGTGGCCGAAGAGTCTGCTGCGCAGCAGCTTCTACTGGAAGCTCATCGCACTCGACCACAAGTACGGCATCGCCGACCGGATCGAGGCCCGCAAGGGGAACCCGCCCCGCGAGCGCGTCGTCCAGGACGTCGAGGTGCCCATCGAGCGCACCGCAGAGTTCATGCGGTGGTTCCTCGCCGAGATCCCGATCGAACCGGTGTGGCTGTGCCCGCTGCGGTTGCGTGATCGCAGCGCCCCGTCCGATGCGTTGTCGTTCGACGCGCAGCGGCCGTGGCCGATGTACCCGCTCGAGCCGAAGCGCACCTACGTGAACGTCGGATTCTGGTCGTCGGTTCCGGTCGTCCCCGGCAACATCGAAGGAGCCGCAAACCGGACGATCGAGCGGAAGGTCGCCGAACTCGACGGCCACAAGTCGCTGTACTCGGATTCCTACTATTCGCGGGAAGAATTCGAAAAGCTCTACTACGGCGGGGGCGAATACCCGGCGCTGAAACAGAAGTACGACCCCAGGTCCCGTCTGCTGGACCTCTTCGCGAAGGCGGTGCATCGAAAGTGACCACATTCAAATCGGCGCCGACAACCCGCAGAGCGGGTGGACACGACGACAAGCTGAATCTGGCGGAGATCGTCGAGATCGTGACCGGCGGCGACATGCCGCTGCGATTCACCGCGTACGACGGGTCCGCCGCCGGACCCGAGGACTCCCCGTTCGGCCTGGCCCTGAAGTCCCCGCGCGGTGCCACCTACATCGCGACCGCCCCCGGCGACCTCGGGATGGCCCGCGCCTACGTCGCCGGCGATCTCGAACCCGAAGGGGTGCATCCCGGCAACCCCTACGAACTGCTGAAATCGCTGGGCGACCTGCACTTCGAACGCCCGCCGGCGCTGGTCCTCGCCCAGATCGCACGGTCGCTGGGTCGTGACCTGCTGCGGCCGATCGCCCCGCCGCCGCAGGAACACCTGCCGCGCTGGCGCCGGATCGCGGAGGGCCTGAGGCATTCCCGCAGCCGCGACGCCGAGGTCATCCACCACCACTACGACGTGTCGAACGAGTTCTACGAGATGGTGCTCGGCCCGTCCATGACGTACACGTGCGCCCTGTTCGACTCCGAGGACCAGTCGCTCGAGGAGGCGCAGGAGAACAAGTACCGGATCGTCTTCGAGAAGCTGAACCTGAAGCCCGGCGACCGCCTGCTCGACATCGGTTGCGGCTGGGGCGGAATGGTCCGGTACGCGGCGCGCCGCGGCGTCACGGCGATCGGCGCGACGCTGTCGCGCGAGCAGGCGGAGTGGGCGCAGAAGGCGATCGCCGCGGAGGGACTGAGCGATCTGGCCGAGGTGCGGTTCTCCGACTACCGGGACGTACCCGAGACCGGCTTCGACGCCATCTCCTCGATCGGGTTGACCGAGCACATCGGCGTCAGCAACTACCCTGCGTACTTCGGGTTGCTGCACAGCAAACTCCGCGAGGGTGGCCTGCTCCTCAACCACTGCATCACCCGTCCCCGCAACAACGGGAAGGTGAAGGCCGGCGGGTTCATCGACCGCTACGTCTTCCCCGACGGCGAGCTGACCGGTTCCGGCCGGATCATCACCGAGGCGCAGGACGTCGGCTTCGAGGTGCTCCACGAGGAGAACCTGCGTCAGCACTACGCCCTGACGCTCAAGGGCTGGTGCGAGTACCTCGAGGCCAACTGGGATGCGTGCGTCGCCGAGGTCGGTGAGGGCACGGCCCGCGTATGGGGCCTGTACATGGCCGGATCCCGGCTCGGATTCGAGCGCAATATCGTTCAGCTGCACCATGTTCTGGCGGTCAAGCTCGGCGCCGACCAGCGGCCCCTGACCCCGCTGCGTCCCTGGTGGAAGCCGTAGGCGGCTCCGCCGCCCGTGCGTGGTTTCGGTAGCACCCACTACCGAAACCACGCACGACACTCGCAGGGGCCGGGAGCGTCGCGCACCCACCCCAGCCTGGTCAGCACCGCTTCGACCTCCCGCGCGACCTCGCACGGCGCCGACGCGACCTCCTGATAGCCGAAGACCAGCCGCGCCCGTCCGGCCAGTTCGGCGGCGTTGTCGCGACGCCGGTCCCGGAATGCGACCTCGACCATCGAATGCGCCCACCGGCCGTCCAGCCGAACCGTGAGCGGGCATCCGGCGGCGTCGTAGGTGCAGTCCTCGTACAACGTCCGGCCGTCGACGACCGTCGGGGCCTGCCGGGTCGCGACGGGCAGTGCGTGCGCCCGCTCGACGTCGATCGCGTAGTGATATTCGAGGACGGACTGCACACCGTCCGCCAGCAACGTCAGGGCCTCGGTGATCGGACCGCGGTAGCGGTACGGTGGCCGTTCCTCGATCCGCCGGCGCACATCGTGCAGTCGCAGCCCGGCGTTCGTGACCGTGGAGATCAGCGACATGTACGCCTCCCGCGGAGATGCTTGCGCCGTCGCCAGATCCAGTGCCGTGTCGACCTTCGTCGTGCGCGGCAACCGTGCGTCGACACCGATGTAGGCGTGCGCGCGGGACCGGTGCACGACGACCCCGGGATGCAGCGAGGCGGACGGTTTCGACACCGGCAGTTTCGCCTTCGGCCCGGCTGCCCGGACGGTTGCGCGTTGTGGCAGTGCGGATCTGCCGACCGGGACCGTGATGTGGACGGGTGCGGTGTCGTCGACGGGCAGCATGCCCCACACCTCCGCCGCCGTGCGATGACTGAGCATCGCCGGACCGCCTCCGTACAACAGCGCAGCTTCGAGCACCATCGTCCGGGTGAGCGGTCCGCTGCTGACCGCGTAGACACCCTGCAGCACCCGTTGCCATCGCCCGGTGTCGAGCAGGTGCCGGACCGCTCCCCTGCCGATACCCGCCTCCGTCAGCTCGGCCTGGGTGACCAGACCGGTGCGGTCGTCGAACAGCCTCTGTACGTTGCTTTTTCCGAAATCGTCCCCCATGCGGTCGATGATGACCGACGCGGAGACGGGAAAGGCTCCCGACCGGGGTCGGGAGCCCTTTCGTGTGGATAACTCGTGCGTGGTTTTGGTAGCTGCTGCTACCAAAACCACGCACGGGCGCGCTAGCGCAGGGAGGCCGGCGGGGTGAAGCGCTCGCCGTACTTGGCGGCGAGTTCCTCGGCCCGCTTGACGAAGCCTTCCTTGCCACCCGGGTAGCCGACGATGAACTGCGCGACACCACCGGTCCAGGCCGGGAAGCCGATGCCGAGGATCGAACCGATGTTGGCGTCGGCGGTCGTCTCCAGAACGCCCTCGTCGAAGCACTTCTGGGTCTCGATCGCCTCGGCGAACAGCATGCGGTCGATCAGGTCCTGCAGCGGCACGTCGAGCGTCGCCTCGGTCTGGTAGTGGTCACGCAGACCCTGCCAGATGCCGAGACGCTTGCCGGTCTCGTCGTACTCGTAGAAGCCGGCCTTCTCGAGGCGTCCCGGACGACCCTGCTCGACCATCCAGTCGACGACGTCGAGCGCGGGGTGACGGGTGGCGCCCATCTTGGTGTCGCCCTTGGCCGCGGCCTCGGCCGTCTCCTTCGCGATCTTCTGCATGAGCTTCATGTTCAGCTCGTCGGTCAGCTGCAGCGGCGGAGCCGGGTAACCGGCCTGCGAGCCGGCCTGCTCGATCGTCGCGGGCTCGATGCCCTCGCCGAGCATCGCGATGGCCTCGTTCACGAACGTGCCGATCACCCGCGAGGTGAAGAAGCCGCGGCTGTCGTTCACGACGATCGGGGTCTTGCGGATCGCGAGCGTGTAGTCGAACACGCGGGCCAGCGCCTCGTCGGAGGTCTTCTCGCCCTTGATGATCTCGACCAGCGGCATCTTGTCGACCGGGGAGAAGAAGTGGATGCCGATGAAGTCCTCGGGGCGCTTCACACCGGTCGCGAGACCCGTGATCGGCAGCGTCGAGGTGTTCGAGCCGAGCAGCGCGTCGGGATCGACGATGTCCTCGATCTCCTGGAACACCTTGTGCTTGAGCTCGGTGCTCTCGAAGACGGCCTCGATGACGAAGTCGACGCCCGCGAAGTCGGCGACATCGGCGGTCGGCTTGATGCGATCGAGCAGAGCCTTCGACTTCTCCTCGGTGGTCTTGCCACGCGAGAGGGCCTTGGCCTCGATCTTCTCCGAGTAGCTCTTGCCACGCTCGGCGGCCTCGAGGGTGACGTCCTTGAGGACGACCTCGAAACCGGCCTTGGCGGAGACGTACGCGATGCCGGCGCCCATCATGCCCGCGCCGAGCACGCCGACCTTCTTGATCTCACGCTTGGGCACGTCCTTCGGACGCGAGGCGCCCGAGTTGATGGCCTGCATGTCGAAGAAGAACGCCTGGATCATGTTCTTCGCGACCTGACCGGTGGCCAGCTCCACGAAGTAGCGGGACTCGATGGTCGACGCGTTGTCGAAGTCGACCTGCGAGCCCTCGACCGCCGCGGCCATGATGGCGCGCGGAGCCGGCATCGGAGCACCCTTGAGCTGCTTGCGCAGGTTCGCAGGGAACGCAGGGAGGTTCGCGGCGAAGGCCGGCGACGACGGGGTGCCACCGGGGATCTTGTAGCCCTTGACATCCCACGGCTGCACGCCGCCCTCGGGGTTGGCCTTGATCCACGCCTTCGCGGCCGGGACGAGTTCCTCGATGCTGCCGACGACCTCGTCGATCAGGCCGAGCTCCTTGGCCTTGACCGCGTTGTACTTGTTGCCCTGCAACAGAACCGAGAGCAGGGCGGTCTGGATGCCGAGCAGGCGGACGGTGCGGGTGACGCCACCGCCACCGGGCAGCAGGCCGAGGCTCGCCTCGGGCAGACCGATCTGCACGCCCTTGACGTCGGCGGCGATGCGGTGGTGGGTCGCGAGGGCGATCTCGAGGCCGCCACCGAGCGCGGCACCGTTGATCGCGGCGACGACGGGCTTGCCGAGGGTCTCGAGGCGACGCAGGTCCGCCTTGATGTCCTGCACCTCGTCGAACGTCGCCTGCGCGTCGTCGGGTCCGATGGCGATGAGGTTGCGCAGGTCGCCGCCGGCGAAGAAGGTCTTCTTCGCGGAGGTGATCACGACACCGGTGATCGAATCCTTCTCGGCGACGAGACGATCCACGGTCGCCTTCATCGAGGACTTGTAGAGCGCGTTCATCGTGTTCGCGCCCTGGTTGGGGTCGTCGAGGGTCAGCACGACGATGCCGTCGGCGTCCTTATCCCAGGAAATCATGTTGTCGCTCACTGTTTTTCAGATTCCTTCCGGTGTCAGACGCGCTCGATGATGGTGGCCACACCCATACCGCCACCGATGCACAGGGTGACGAGGGCGCGCTTGGCTCCGCGACGCTCGAGCTCGTCGACCATCGTGCCGGTGATCATGGCGCCCGTGGCGCCGAGCGGGTGGCCCATCGCGATGGCGCCGCCGTTGACGTTGAGCTTCTCGTCCGGGATGTTCAGATCCTTCTGGAACTTCAGGACGACGGAGGCGAAGGCCTCGTTGATCTCGAACAGGTCGATGTCGTCGACCGTCAGGCCCGCCGCGGCGAGGACCTTGTGCGCGGCCGGGGTGGGGCCGGTGAGCATGATCGTCGAGTCGGCACCGGAGGTGGCGGTCGCGACGACGCGGGCACGCGGGGTCAGGCCCAGGTCCTTGCCGGCCTGCTCGGAACCGACGAGCACCAGCGCGGCACCGTCGACGATGCCGGAGCTGTTGCCACCGTGGTGGACGTGGTTGATCTTCTCGACGAAGTGGTACTTCTGCATCGCGACGGCGTCGAAGCCGCCCATCTCACCGATCGTCGCGAACGACAGAGCGAGCTTGCCGAGGCCCTCGAGGGTGGTGTCGGGGCGCATGTGCTCGTCGTGGTCGAGGATGGTCAGGCCGTTCTGGTCCTTGACCGGCACGACCGACTTGGAGAAGTAGCCACCGGACCACGCGGCAGCGGCGAGCTGCTGCGAACGCAGGGCGTAGGCATCGACGTCCTCGCGGCTGAAGCCCTCGATGGTCGCGATGAGGTCGGCGGAGATGCCCTGGGGCACGAGGTAGCTGTCGTAGTTGGTGGCGGGATCGAGCATCCACGCGCCACCGTCGGAGCCCATCGGGACGCGCGACATGGACTCGACACCGCCGGCGATGACCAGCTCGTCCCAGCCGGAGCGCACCTTCTGCGCAGCCAGGTTCACGGCCTCGAGGCCGGAGGCACAGAAGCGGTTGAGCTGGAAGCCGCCGGTGGTCACGGGCAGGCCGGACACGGTGACCGCGGTGCGCGCGATGTCGGCACCCTGGTCGCCGACCGGGCCGACGACGCCGAGGATCAGGTCGGAGATGCGGTTCTCGTCCAGGTCGGGGAAGCGAACACGCAGCTCGTCGATCAGGCCCGTAACCAGGGAGATCGGCTTGACGGAGTGCAGCGACCCGGTCTTCTTGCCGCGGCCGCGCGGAGTTCGGATGGCTTCATAGATGAATGCCTCTGTGGTCACAGTGCGGGGTTCCTTCCCGTGCTTTCGAATGTGACGGGCGTTGTCCGCTGTGACAGCAGCCACGCCCAACCTCCACCACCCTAGGAGCGTCCGGTCCGGCTTTTAAGGACCGAACCGATCGGAGTCCGTGACCGAAGCGAGCGAGCGCTCGGGTGCGGGACGGACGGATGGAGTCAGATGCCGAGACCGGCCTCGCGGGCCCGCACGATCGCGGTCGCGCGGTCGACGGCGCCGAGTTTGCCCAGCACGTTCGACACGTGGTTGCGCACCGTCTTCTGGCTCAGGACCAGCCGCCGCGAGATCGTGGCGTTGTCGTAGCCGCGCGCGACCAGGTCCAGCACCTCGCGTTCACGCTCGGTCAGTTCGGGGAACGCACCGCGCGCGACCGTGCGGGACGTGGCCATCACACCCAGCGCCTTCTCCGCGACCGCGGCACCGACGATCAGTTCCCCGCCCGCGACCGCCCGGATCGCGCGTTCCACCCCGGACGGATCGGCACCTTTGACGAGGTAGCCGCGCGCCCCGGCCCGCATCGCCGCGACGAGCAGATCCGCGTCCTCGTGCATGGTCACCATCAGCACCCGGAGTGCGGGATGTTTCGCGACGAGGCCGGCGGTCGCTTCGATGCCGGAACCGTCACCGAGTTCGATGTCCATCAGCACGACGTCGACGTCCGCGGTCACCACGTCGAGGGCCTGGCTCACCGAGCTGGCCTCGGCGACCACGTCGATTCCGTCGAGGGTGCCGAGCAGCGCGACCATCCCGAGCCGGAAGACCGGATGATCGTCGACGACGGCGACGCGGATGCTCATGACTCTCCTGCCGGAACTGCCGGTGACGTGGCCGTCCACGGCAGACGAGCGCGCACGACGGTGCCGTGCGGGTGTGCTTCGGTGATGTCGACGACGCCGCCGACGTCGCGGGCACGTTCGCGCATGCTGTGGGTGCCGACGCCGGCGCGGGCGTCCGGTCCCCTGCCGCGACCGTCGTCGCTGACCTCGACGGTGAGCAGGTCTCCGGTGGTGTGAATGCGGACCGTGCATCCGCGAGCACCGGAATGCCTGCGCGCGTTCGTGACCGCTTCGACGGTGATGCCGTACGCCGCGGCGGCCACCGCCCGGGACAGTCCGGCCGGGGCGTCGGCGTCGACGTCGATCGTGAACCCGCTGTTCGAATGGATGCCGGCGAGTTCGTCGACCGCGGCGACGAGTCCCAGCTCGTCGAGCACGGGCGGGAGCAGTCCCCGCGACAGTTCGCGCACGCCCTCCACCTGGTGGTCGAGTTCGCGCAGCAGCGCGTCGATCAGCTCCAGCGCGCCCTTCGGGTCGGTGCCGGCGAGGTTGCGAGCCCCCTGCAGCCCGAGCCGGATTCCGGCGAGGGACGGGCCCAGCCCGTCGTGCAGTTCCCGGCGGATGGTGCGCCGCTCCTCGAGGCGTGCCTCCCGGAGCTGGTGCCGCGCCGCGTCGAGTTCCTCCGCGGACCGCAGCACGACGAGTCCGGCTTCGACGACGGTGGCGAGCTCACCGAGCGCGCGCAGACTGCGGGGCCCGAGGGCCTCCCCGGGTGGCGCGGTCACCGTGAGGGTTCCGGAGTCCAGGATCATCTCCTCGGCGCGGCCGGTGGGTTCGCCCCAGCGCGCGAGGATCTCGCCGTCCCGGCTCACCGTGACCGATTCGAGCCGCAGCGCGGTGCCGATGCCGGCGGTGAGGTCGCCGAGGAGCCGGCGGGGCGTGCCGGCACCCGCGAAGTGCCGGCCGAGGTTCTGCACCGCGCGGACGGAGTCGATGCCGTCGCCGTACACGAGGCGGTGCACGCGTCGTGTCAGGCTGCTCCGCACCGGCTGCACGGCCAGCGCGACCGCGGTCGCGGCGATGGCCTGGGCGGCGACCGAGCCGTCCGTCGGCAACATCAGCGACGCGGTCACCGCGACCACGAGATACCCGGCGGCGAGCACCGCGACGAGACTGCCGGCGAGCGCGGCGCGGCTGACCGCGAAATCCAGCCCCCACAGTCGTTGCCGCAGCACCACGACGAGGATCGCGACGGGGTAGAACGCCTGGGTCGCCAGGTGGATCAGCGGAGTGAGCATCCACGGCAGCCCGGGGACGGCGAGCGGAATGTAGGAGGCCGTCATCAGCGCCGCGCCGAGCGCGAGCCAGCCGAGCCCGGCGGACTCCGCCGCCGGGGCGGTGCGGCGCCGCCACAGCACGTGCGCGGCGGCGAGGAACCCGACCACCACGACGGGTAGCACCAGCCACAGGTCGGCGGTGTCGGTGTACGTGCGGGCCCACCAGAACCATACGGTCGCAACAGTTCCGGCGGCCACGCCGATCTGCTCGAGCTGCCCGAGCGTGCCGTCCCGGACCAGCCACGGCACCACCAGGAACAACGCGAGCGTTCCCGGGATCCACGCCGAATTCTGCAGGGGCGCGAGCGCGCCGACGAACGGCAACTCGGGTCGCACGAGCGCGAGCCGCGACCACGCGTAGGACAGCGCCGCGATCCCCGGGCCGATCGCGGCGACCGCCGTGATGATCGGCACCGGATGCACGCGACGTGCGAGCACCACCCCCGTGACCGTTCCGTACACGGCGGCACCGACGACGTCGACGAGGAAGAACAACTGATCGGCGTCCAGCGTCGGCCGGGCGGCGGCGAACACCACGACCGAAACGACTGCGAGTGCCCAGGCCAGGACGGCGACGACTGCGGCGGGCACCGGTGTTCCACCGGTGCCCGCCGACCCCTCGTTCTCGTGCGCGACTGTCATGGTGCGCCGAGTATCCCCGATTCCCCCCGTATTTCGTGATTCACCGCGTCCGCGCGGCGACCGCGAAGCCGACCCCGGCCACGAGAACCCACACCGGGCCGACAAATCCGGCCAGGTACTGCAGCGGCGAGATGCCGGTCAGCAGCGTGAGGCCCCCCAGCACCACGCTCGCCCAGCCCAGCCAGCGCGGGACGGCGCCGTGCCGCAGCGACGCGACCGCGACCGCGAGACCGCTCACCCCGGCGCCGACCCACAGCCACGGAATGGTGCCCATCCAGTGCGAGGCGACCACCGCGACCTCGGGAACCATCTGTCCCGGCTCGCTGAGCCCGAACAGCAACTCGGTGTCGAGGCCGGTCCCGAGCAGGGTGGCCACGGACGTCAGCACCAGTCCGAACGCCGCGACGGCCGGCAGGATGCTGAACTCGGGCAGCGCGATGCGGAGGCGTCGCTGCAGGCCCGCCGCGAACACGAGCAACAGCACGGTGCCGACCATCAGCGTCAGGTGCATGACGAGCATCGCCGTGCGCTGCTCCGCGAACTCGGCGGTGATGGCGACCGCGTTGCCCGCGGTGTCCTCGTTGTAGGCGGCACTCATCGCCATGCTGGCCTGGATTCCGACCACCCCGGCCAGGCCCGCAACGGCGCCTGCCCAGGCCCACAGGGATCCTCCCGGGTGCAGGGAACCGTCGGTGGTGTCGTGTTGTGTGACGCTGTCGATGCTCATGTCCGCCCCTCCGCTCGGACGCACGGTGCGCCCGTCGACAAGGACAGTGCTGCGCTCGGTGTCCCGGGCACGAGGGACAGCCGTCCCGATTTCCCGGGACGGGACGGCAACCCGAGGTGATGTGCGCCACAGCGCGACTCGCGGTTCGGGGCTCCGACGTGCGCGAATGCGGTGAGGTGCCACCGATGTGGAAAATCCCCGGGGCAAGCGGGAACTTTTCGGCGGGGCCGCCCCTCTCATCCTCGACACACGGAAACGACGCGAAAGCGAGGTCGGGATGAGCAGCGGGCACCTTTCCGGTCTCGCCCGGCCGGGTCGACATGACCATCACACCGTAAGGGGAGAACGATGAGCTGGGTCCTTGCCGTCGACTTCGGCACCTCGAACACCTCGGCCGCTCACCGCATCGGACCGGACCGGGTCGAGTCGCTGCCGCTGACCCACACCAGCAACCTGATGTCGTCGTCCGTGTTCATCGACCCGGCCCACGCGATCTCGACCGGCGACGTCGCGGTGAACCAGGCGTCCGTCGACCCCGCCGGCTTCGTCGTCGCCCCGAAGGCACACGTGTCCGACCGGTCGGTGCTGGTGCGCGGTCAGGAAGTTCCGGTCGCCGCGATGACCGCGGCCGTGCTGCGCACCGTGTACGGACAGTCGCTGCAACGGCACAACAACCACCCGCCCGCGGAGGTCGTGCTCACGCACCCCGAAGCGTGGTCGGAGCGGGAACTGTCGGTCCTGCGCGAAGCGGCGTCGATCGCCGGGCTCGGCGGCAACGTGTCGCTGATCTCCGAACCCCGCGCCGCCGCGTTCTACTACTCACGCCGGCACGACGCCAAGATCGTCAAGGGCTCGACCATCGCGGTGTTCGACTTCGGCGGCGGCACCCTCGACGTCGCGGTGCTCACCGCGACGAACGAGTGGACGTTCGAGGTGCTGCGCGCGGGCGGCGACAACGCCCTCGGCGGAAAGAACCTGGACGCCACGATCTCCCGCTGGGTGGACCGGCAGCTCGCCGACGAGAACCCCGATCTGGCGGCATGGTTGCGCCGACCGGAAGGTCTCGACGCCCGCCGCAACCTCGACGATCAGATCCGACGAGCCAAAGAGCTTCTCTCCCAAGCTCCTTCGGCGACCATTCGGATCACCGGCAACGGCGCCGACATGACGTTCACGCTGACCCGCGACGAGTTCGAGCAGCTGATCGAACCGCAGATCACGCGCGGTGTGCAACTGGCCGCGTCGGTCCTGCGCGATGCCGGTGTGGACCGCGGTGGTCTGCAGGCGCTGTATCTGACCGGCGGCTCGTCGCGCATCCCCTACGTGCACCGGCGCCTGGCCGAACTCGGCCCGATCGCCACCCTCGACGACCCGAAAACCGTGGTGGCCAAGGGCGCGGCCGGGTTCGTCGCCGGTGGTCGCGACACCGAACCGCCGGCGGACCGGCAGACCGTGGCGCTGGCGCGCGATCACGGACCCGGCCCCCGCCATGCGGCGCCGGCCGGCCGGCCGCAGCCCGCACCCGCCGTCTTCGCCGACGCCGCGGCCCCGGAGACCGCCCCGGCCGGGAAGCGCAAGCCGCTGCTGATCGGCGCCGGTGTTCTCGTCGCGGCCGCGATCGCCGCCGGCGGTGTCCATGCCTTCGCCCAGAGCGGCGGAGCCGGTGGAACTTCCACCGCCTCCGCGGAGACCGTCGAAACGACGACGGTGCTCGCCGCGGAGGGCGGTCTGCCGCCCGCCACGTCGGATTCCGCCTACATCAGCGAATCCACCGACGATGTCACCTCGATCCTGCCTGCCAAACTGATCACGTCGTCCACGTCGTGCGAGAAGGCCGGGTTCAGCATGGAGAACGCACTGCGCGTCGACTGCGACATCGATCCCGCTTCGTCCCTGGGCAAGACGATCGGCATGGGAGAGCACGACTACGTGACGGTGTCCGCGTACCGCGACGATCAGTACGCCCGGTCGACGCTGATCCGCATGCGCGACCAGCCGATCACCGACTATGTCTCGGTTCTCTCCGACGACGGCAACCGCATCATCGAGTACCTGCCGTCCGATCCGTACAGCACTTTCTTCAACGGCATCGACAAGACGAAAGGGCTCGTGATCAACTTCTCGATCGCACCCGTCGACAAGGGACTGACGCTCATGCGAGAGCTCGGATTCCCTTCTTCGTGAACAAGTTTCATCCCAGAGGTCTTGCCGCAGCGCGGCAGAGAACGACGGCACACCAGAACGACAGGAGTTTCAGATCATGCGTACGTCACGCATCCTCACCGCCGCCGCAGCGGCAGCCGCTCTCACCCTCGCCGGGTGCAGCAGCGACGTCGAGGGCACCGCCGTCGACAGCGAAACCGCCGCGCTCGCCGCAGATTCCGGCGCCGAGCGGCAGGCGGACTTCGACATCGAGTCCCTCGACACCGGCGGATACAACACCGTCCCGAAGGACTTCGAGGCAGAGGGCCGGCTCGCCGGGGATTTCGGGCCCGCCGTCGAAGGCCAGCGCATGGCCGAATTCGTGGTCGCCCCGTACACGATCGACCCGAAGCTCGTCTCGGGCGGCGGCATGAACCAGGGCGTCGGCGTCGGGGGCCTCGCGAAACTCGGGCTCCTGAGCGAATCCGTCTCCGCGATCTCCGAGAAGTACGAAGTCATCACCACATTCAGCGACTTCCAGGACTACGCCGACGGCTCCCACGGCCTCGGGATCTCTGTCGTTCGGCTCCCGGACGAAGCGTCCGCGGCCGCCATCGCCGACGAGCTCTACGCCGACGAACTCACCGACGGCAGCGGCGGGGACGACATCTTCGCGTCGGGTGCTGCCACTCCGATCACGCTGCCCGGCCTGCCCGATACCCAGGCCGTGACCTACCGGTGGGAAACCGGCTCCGACACGGTGTCCTCGTACACCGTCAACGGCCCTCACTTCATCTACACCTACGCCACCACCACCCCCGACGACCCCGAGTGGGCGAAAGACATCACCACGCGCGCGCTCGAGAAGCAGATTCCGCTGCTCGCCGGCTTCCCGTACACGCCGACGCCGGAGATCCCCGAGCTGGTGGTCGACATGGACAAGGTCCTCGCCCGCGCCGTCGGCTACACCGAGGACGAGACGACGCGGAACTCCGAACTCGCGGTGTACGGTCCGCTGGGCTGGCTGCACTTCGACAGCAACCCGGCACAGACCGCCGAGCTCTTCGAGAAGACCGGCACCGACCGGGTCGCCATGGCGAACTCCACCGTGTACCGCACGGCAAGCCCGGAGGGTGCCGAGACCGTTCGGGACGCATTCCTGGCCCAGACCCGGAGGAACTACTCCGAGGTCACCGAGGACGCGTCGGCGCCGCAGAACGTTCCCGACACGACGTGCATGAGCGGTGACGTCGCCGAGGGCCGGATGTCGGTGTGCTACATGACCTATGGCCCGTACGTCGCCGAGATCACCGGCTTCCGGCCGATCGGCAACACCGACCCCGAGCGGGACTCCTTGCGCACGATGTCGCAGCGCGTCGCGACCCAGTACGTCAAGTTCGTCGAGGCCGAGGAAATGGGCCTGGGCGAGAACTGATTCCGTTCCCGCCTGTGCCCCCTGCCGCCGACCGCGGCAGGGGGCACAGCACCGGGTTCGTCAGAACACGAGCACCGCGAAGACCGTCGAGAGAACGAGACCGGCCATCACCGGAAGGAAGCACTTCCGGGCGAGATCGAGGACCGGCACCCGGGCGAAACCGGCCACCGCGACGAGCGACGACCACGCGACGAGCACCCCGCCACCCGACCAGATGTTGCCCATCTGACCGATCGCGGCGAGTGTCGCCGGATCGATGTCGACGGCGGGTCCGAGCGCACCCGAGAGCGCTCCCGTGAGGGGCAGGCCGCTGAAGCCCGACCCGTCGAGACCCGCGACGACACCGATGAGCAGGATTCCGAACGCGGTGACGAATGCGTTCTGCGGCAGGTGCGCCTGGACCGCGGTGACGAGGTCGAACAGGATCGACGGTCCGGTCACGTCCGACGGGAGACCGAGGATCGGACCCACGAAGTCCGGGTTGCCGATGAAGAAGAACCCGGCGATGGGCAGCACGCATCCCATTGCCTTGAACGCGAACACCAGACCGTCGACGAGATGATCCGACGTCGTCTCGAGAAAGCCACCCCGGTCGGTCGACGCGGCGGCTGCGAACAGGATCAGTGCCGCGAGACCTCCGACGATCGCGGCGGCGTCGCCGCCCTTCAGCGGCGGTACGACCTCGGTGAACTTGCCGAGCATCAGATAGACGATGAACGCCAGGTAGACCAGCGGCACCAGCATCGCGAACGCCTTGGCGGTGCCACGACGCTCCTTCTCCACAGCGGCGACCTCATCGTCGGACGGGTCGGCGTCGACCACCGGGTCCGAGGTGCGCACCAGCACTGCGGTCGCCGCGGCCGGCTGCCCACCGTCGCCGGTCGGTCCGCCCACCGGCTCCGGGTGCACCGGGCGAGCGGAGCCGCCGCCCGCCGAGCCGCCGGGCCGGTCCTCTTCCCGGGGGAGGTCGCCGATTCCCCGGTCGGCTTCCGCCTCCCACTCGACGAGCAGGTCCGGCGACGGCGCACGCCAGGTTCGCTTCTGCGTCAGGTAGGTGATCACCAGGGCGGTGACACCCACGATGAGCGACAGGACGAGAGACTTGTCGGCCACCGAATCGGTGTCCGCCCCTGCCGCGACCGCCGAGATGCCCGGCGCGACCTTGATGATGTAGTCCGACGACAGTGCCATGCCCTGGCCACAGATCGCGATGACCATACCCGCCGAGAGCGGCGACAGTCCGGCGCGGATGGCCACCGGAATGAGCACCGCGCCGACCAGGGGGACGGCCGGGGTGGGCCAGAAGAACAGCGAGATCACGTAGGTCACGGCGGCGAGGACGAGGAAGCTGCTCGCGCCCGCGCGCATCACGCGACGGAACGGCGCGACCATCATCCGGTCGGCGCCGAGCTGGCGCAGCGCTCCGAGCATCGCCGTGACCATCGCGATGATGAGGAAGATGTTGAACAGTTCCTTCGCCGCGACGAGGCTCGCGTTGAAGATGGACGACAGCCCCGTGACGATGCTGCCGGAGAAGACCAATGCGGTCAGGAACGTTGCGACGACTGCGGGAACGACGATGTTCTTCCGCAGGGCCATGGTGGCCAGGATGACGAGTATGCCGGCCAGATAGACCCAGTGGGCGGCAGTGAGTTGTACGTCCAAAGCATGTCCTTCGGCGGGAGGGCGGAACGGATCGGGCTTGATTGGTGGAACTTTCCGCGTTCGGTCACACCGGGTCAACGAGAACCCTGCACACCGGCCCGGACGCTACCTGTGCACTGTGTTCCACTTTTGCGATTTCGTGTCGCCGAGTCGCTCGAATGTGAAAGATTGCTACGAGCGTGTTTCGCCAAGGGACAAAGCGCACTTTCCGGCGATACCTGTGCAGGGTGCCCTGATCAGGGGTCCACACGTGTGCACTCCGACCGCGCGCTGCCGAGCCACTCACCCGCCCCACGATGGGACAGTGGGATCGCGGCACGAACGGGGCCGCGCAGTTCCACGGTTCCAGGGAGTTCGATGAGCACACGCACAGAGGTGGCAGGCACACCGTCGGAAGCAACCGGCACGGGCACCCCACTCGCGTTGTCCGCCCTCCTCGCCGGCACGCTCGTCGGCACCCTCAGCAACAACATCATCAATGTTCCCCTTCCCCTGATCCTTTCGGATTTCGACGCGTCCCTCGAGGACGGTGCGCTGCTCGCCGTCGGATTCCTCCTCACGTTCGCCGCGTCGATGCCACTCGCCGGATACATCGGCGACCGCTTCGGTCGCCGTCGCGTCTACAGCGCGGCCCTGCTGGGTACCGCGGTGTGTGCGCTCGGCGCCGCAACCGCACCGTCCCTCGAGATCCTTGTCGTGTGGCGTGCACTCGGCGGCGTCGCGGCCGCGGCGTTCGCCCCCGCCGTCATGGGGCTGATCGCGTGGTTGTTCGACGCGCAACGCCGCGCCCGTGCCGTAGGCGCGTGGGCGACCGTCAACGGTATCGGGCAGGCGATCGGCCCGACCCTCGGCGGATTCGTGGCCGGGAACTGGGGCTGGCGGTGGGTGTTCGTCCCGCTCGTCCCGATCGCACTGCTCGGGTTCGCCGGGACGATCCGCTGGATTCCCGCGTTCCCCGGGCGCCGCATGAACCTCGACGCGCTCGGTGCGGCAACGCTCACCGCCGGATCCGCCGGAATCGTGTTGGGACTGAGCATGTTCGGGCAGTCCGGCGTCGATGCTGCGATGCCACCGGTCGTACTCGCCGCGTCCGCGGGAGTGCTCGGCTGGTTCGTCGCACACTGCCTGCGCGCCCGAACGTCGTTCGTCGACGTGCGACTGCTGGCCGAAAGTCGTTTCGCCCGAAGTGCTGTCGCAGCCTTCGCGCAGATGTTCTGTCTCGGTACCGCGCTGCTGGCGGTTCCGTTGCGGCTGACGGAGACGGGTGCGTCCACCGCGACCGCCGGCACGATCCTGTTCGCGCTGCCCGCGGTCATGGCTGTCTTCGCGCCCCTGGTGGGGCGCACGACGGACCGGATCGGTGCCCGGCGCGTGCTCCGCACCGGGCTGGCGATCCTGATCGTCGCCCAGTGCGCTCTCGCGGTCGTTCTCTCCGCAGGAGAGCCCGATCCTCGGCTCGTCGCAGGCGTTCTCGCGGTGACCGGGGCCGGGATCGCCGCCGTTCAGACGCCGGCTGCGGCCGGATCGACACGCTCACCCGCGGGCGCCCAGGGCACCGGACTCGGGGTGTTCAACCTCATCCGTTTCGGCGGCTCCGCGGTCGGCGCGGCATGGGTGACGATCGCGCTCGCTCCCTGGTCCGTGAGCGTCGTCTTCGCGGTCTGTGCGGTGACGGTATGTGTCGCCTTCGCCGCCTCGTTCCTCGGTCGCGACCCCGAGGATGTCGAGAGCGTGGCGAAAGCGCTCAGCGATAGTTGATTTCGTGTTCGACCGAGGTGTGGAGACGATCGAGCAATTCGAGCCGGACCGCGAGCCACGCGGTGAACTGATTCTCCGGGGTCCGCACGTCCATCGCCATGGCCCGCGAGATCCGGTCGAGTTTCGACAGCATCGTGTTGCGGTGCACGTTGAGTTCGCGCGCGGCCGCGTTGACGTTGCCGCCGGAACCGAGATAGGCGACGAGTGTGTCGTAGAGGTCGCTGCCGGGCCGGAGGGAGCCGAGCACGTCGCCGACGAACCGTCTGCTCCGGTCGGTCTCCGCGACGAGCTCGAGAACCCCGTACCCACGTAGGTCGTAGTAGGACACCGACCCCGACATCCCCATCCTCTGCCCGATACCGAGAGCAACACGCGCCTGGCGGTAGCTCTCGCGGATCTGGTCGGCGCCCACGGCCGGTGCTCCGTGCGCGACGGGGACGGGACGGCCGCGCCGCCGCGACAGGTCCTCCGACACGGCCTCCGCGAACTCGGTGATCTCCGCCTCGACGTCACGGGCATCGCGGTATCGCAGTGACCGCACCACAACCAGCACATCACCGATCACGGTGACGTACGAGCGGATGGAAGGATGCGGCAGGACGCTCGCCGCGTAGCGGGCGAGACGCAGCAGCCCACCGGCCGCCTCACCGGCCGGCACGTTCGGGTTCTCCACGTATCCGGGAGCGACGAACACCGCGAACGTCGAGGTCAGATCGATGTCGTGGTATTCGGCACGGGCCTGCATGTCGTGCCGGCTGGAGAAATCCCCGTGCACCAGGGCCTGAACGAAGTCGCCGCGCGCACGTTCCTCGGCCTCGTCGACACTGCGCTGGCGCAGCATCTCGGATCCGATGATCGCGGTCGCCTGCTCGGTGACCACCGCGTGTTGCGCGAGATCGTGCGGATTCGGCGTCTCACCGGAAGCGAGGACCACCACCCACCCTTCGAAGCGTTTGCCGAGCCGGATCGTGCTCGCGGTGCAGGTCCAGTGCACGTCCCCCGCGGTCACGTCGATCACCCGGGTGTCGTGGTGACCCCGACCGGCGGCCGACGCACCGGTGAGCGAGTCGTGAAGCCGCTCCGAGATTTCCCGGACCGCGGTCCGCTCGATGCCGTGATATGCCACTGCCTGACCGCGGGCGTCCAGCGCCACCGCCGGATGCTGCGCGAGCGACGACACCTCCTTGATCAGGAGCGTGAGCCCGGCCCCTCGGTGGAGCAGCCCCGCGAGCGTCGAGTGCACGTGCGCGGAATACCGCATGACATGCACTTCCTGCATCAGGGACCGCTCGGCGAGCAGCCTGTTGAGTGCCGCGAACCCCACCGGGAGGTCGAGTTCGACGACGGGCAGGCCGGGTGGCCACGAGGTGATCGCGGCGGGCAGAGCACCGTCGACGACGAGCGCCGCCGCACCGCGCGCCGCGACGGCCGGCATCGCGTGTGCGTTTGCAGCCAGTGCCTCGGGCCGGACGTAGACCGCCACTCCGGCGAGGTCGTCGTAGCGACCCACGACCTCACCGAGCGGCAGTATCCAGCTCAGGACGCGGTCGAGGTCGGCACCGTCCGGTGCGACGCGTGCGCCGGCCATGAGCGGTTCCTCCAGCAGTCCGCGGACAGTCAGACGCGGGCTCGGTTCCATGGAGACCTACTTCCGTCGAGGGGCTGTAACGCCACACGGGGCCGGTGACGTCGTGCACTCCCTAAATCAGCTACCAGAGACGTACAGGCTCCGCACATGTGCATGTTATCCACATACTGCTCGCGTATCGGGGTCATTTTGACCGTCCCAACGGCCGCGCGGTGCTGTTAGAAATGAGCCACGCCCGACCACGAGCCTCCCGGCCGGGCAACAATCCGCCCGCTCGGGCAGCCGTCCCGGCAAGAACCGAACCGGCCCCGACTCAGAAAGTGGAGACCGATGCATCGCATTTACCGAATCACTCTCGACGACGCACTCCCCCTCCTCGCCGCCGGCCGAGCGAAGGCCGAGGAGATCGGCGTCAAGCAGACCCTCTGCGTGTGCGACGAAAGCGGGAATGTCATTGCCCTGCACAGGTTGCCGGGCGCACGACTGACCGGGGTCGACATCTCGATCGCCAAGGCGTTCACCGCCGCCGGCCACGAACGCGCTACACACCTGTTCAACGAACCGCCCAACGGGCCGGCACTCCCCGGGAACGAGGCATTCGGCATCAGCCACATGCTCCCCGGCAAGTTTGCGATCTTCGTCGGCGGCTTCCCCCTCGTCTACGACGGCCAGATCGTCGGCGCGGTGGGGATCAGCGGCGGAAACGGCGAGCAGGACAAGGCTGTCGGTGCCGCGATGCTCGCCGAGTTCGAGGCTCTCGTGTCCGCGACCGCGCACTGACACGTGCACTTCGACCCGACTACGCGGCGATTCCCGGTCATTGTGGCCCTGGCAGCGCCGATCCCACCCACCTAGGCTCGAACTCACCGAAACAAGCTGCACACCAGAACATTCGGACCCGCAATGTCGCGGAGCTCTCCACAACGGCATCGACCGCACGACAACCCGGAAAGGCACATCTCATGACCGAACTGCTCGGACGCGACGAGTTCCGCACCGCACTGGAAAACGCCATCAAGGGACGTGAAGCGAAGGACGCCTCCTTCAGCAAGGCATGGGCCGAAGGCAAGCTCGAGAAGCACCACTTCGCCCGGTGGGCGGAGAACCACTACCACTACGTGGGCCCCTTCGCCGACTACCTCGCGAACATCTACTCCAATACCCCCGACCACTACACCGACGCGAAGGACTTCACGCTCCAGAACATGTACGAGGAGGAACTCGCCGACATCCGGCACACCGACCTCCTCATCAAGTTCGCCGAAGCGTGTGGCACCACCAAGGAACGCGTCGAGGACCCGAACAACATGAACGCCGTGACCCGGGGACTCCAGGCCTGGTGCTACGCGGTGTCGCAGCGTGAGCACTTCGTGGTCGCCACGGCCGCGCTCGTCGTCGGACTCGAGTCCCAGGTCCCGAGCATCTACAAGAAGCAGATCGTCCCGCTCCGCGAGGTCTACGGCTTCACAGAGGACGAGATCGAGTTCTTCGACCTGCACATCACCTCCGACGTCGTGCACGGGGAACGTGGCTACCAGATCGTGCTGGACTGCGCCGACACGCCGCAGCTGCAGCAGCGGTGCCTGCAACTCGTCCGCTGGGGCGCCGAGATGCGCTACTCGTACACCAAGGGCCTGTACGACACCTACGTCGCTCCCGACCTGGAGCTGGCGTCGGCCTGATTCAAGACTCGCGGGGAGCGGTTGCTGCACAGCGGTTTCCGATACACAGCGGTTTCCGCTCCCCGCGTAGCAGACCAGCGAAGGAGAACGATGTCCACCGACGCCACCAGCGCCCCGACCTGGGTTGCTGTCGCCACCGTGAAGGAACTGACCCGCCGCCGCAAGCTCCGAGTGGAAGTCGACGGCGTTGCAATCGCACTGTTCCACGCGAACGACCGCTTCTACGCCTTCGCCGACCTGTGCGTCCATCAGGACCGTTCGCTCGCGAAAGGCACTCTGCTCCACGGCCGTGTCATCTGCCCCGGTCACCAGTGGCGGTTCGACCTCGAAACCGGGTACGAGGAGGACCAGGACCTCTGCCAGCCGACGTACCCCGTCTCCGTCGTCGACGACATCGTCCACATCGATCCCACCCCGCGACGCACTACCGGGGAATCCGGAAAGGACTGCACGGCATGACCGTTCGCACAGTAGTCACAGTCGGTGCCGGCCAGGTCGCCGCGGTCGCCGCCCGCACGCTCCGCCGCCGCGGATTCGACGGCCGCATCGTCCTGCTCGGCGACGAGCCGCACGAACCCTACCAGCGGCCGCCGCTCTCGAAGGAGTTCCTCGCGGGCCGCGAGGGCGGGGAGTCCCTCGCCCTGATGACGCGGAAATGGCTCGACGCCAACGACATCGACATCCGCACCGGGGTCGCGGTGCAGCGGGTCGACACCGCCACGCGCACCGTCGAATTCGACGGCGGGTCGCTCGCGGCCGATGCCGTGATCCTCGCGACCGGAGGCCGACCCCGCACGCTCGCCTCCACCGGCTCCCGGCCCGACCTGGTCCACTACCTCCGCACGCTCGACGACGCGACCGCCCTCGCGGCCCGGCTCACGCCCGGCTCGACGCTCGCCGTCGTGGGTGGCGGATTCATCGGGCTCGAGATCGCCGCGACCGCACGCTCGCTCGGCGTGAGCGTGACGGTGCTCGAACAATCCGACCAGCTCCTCGGCACCGTTCTCGGCGCCCGGGTCGGCTCCTACTGCGCCGATCTGCACCGTCGCAACGGCGTCGACCTGCGCACCGGAACCGGCGTCACGTCGCTGACGACATCCGACGCGGGCGTCCGGATCACGACGACCACCGGCGACACGATCGAGGCCGACGCGGTCGTGGTCGGCATCGGAATCGTGCCCAACACGGAGGTGGCCGCCGCGAGCGGGCTCGCCGTCGACGGGGGCATCGTGGTCGACGCCGTCGGACGTACGTCGGCCGAGCACGTCTACGCGGCCGGCGACGTCGCGAGCCGCTTCTCACCCCGGGCCGGCCGGCACATCCGCGTCGAGCACTTCGACAATGCGAACCGGCAGGCCGCCGTCGTCGCGGACACGATCGTCGGGCGCCAGTCGCTCTCCGACGACCCGCACTGGTTCTGGTCCGACCAGTACGACTCCAACATCCAGTTCGCCGGAACAGCGAGCGGAGCAACGGAATACATCGTCCGCGGCGACATCGACTCAGGCGAGTTCTCCGTCTTCTACCTGACCGGCGACGTTCTCTCCGCCGCATTCGCGATGGACCGCGGCGAAGACATCATGGCCGCACGCGAACTCCTCGGCCACCGGGTCGACGCCGTTCGGCTCGCCGACGAGGACGTCGATCTGTGGGACATGTACGAGGAGGTCGAATCCGCATGACGATCACGGGCCTGAACCACATCGACGGCAGCTGGGTACCGGCGGCGTCCGGCGCCGTCTTCGAACGCCGCAACCCCGCCGACGACACCGACCTGATCGGCACGTTTCCCGATTCCGATGCCATCGACGTGCGCAACGCCGTCGACGCACTCGACAAGGCCGCGCCCGAATGGGCTGCCACGCCGCCCGAACGGCGGGCCGCGATCCTCGAGGCCGCCGCCGAACATCTCGTCTCGCAGGCCGGCACGCTGGTCGAAGAACTGATCCGCGAAGAGGGCAAGACCCGCGCCGAGGCGTCGATGGAGGTGAGCCGGACGCCGCTGAACCTGCGGTTCTATGCCGGTGAGGCGCTCCGTGCCACGGGCACGACGTTTCCCGCGCCGGGTTCGACCACGGTGTACACCGTGCGCGAGCCGATCGGGGTCGTCGGTGCCATCACGCCGTGGAACTTCCCGCTCAACATTCCGTCCCGCAAGCTCGGGCCGGCACTCGCGGCGGGCAACACCGTCCTGTTCAAGCCGTCCGAGATCACCCCGCTCATGGGGCAGCGCCTCGTCGAGGCGCTGCTCGCCGGAGGCCTGCCGCCGGGCGCTATCGCCCTCGTCCACGGCGACGGCAGGGCCGGGACGGCTGTGGCCGGCGACGAGCGAGTCGCGGCCGTGACGTTCACCGGTTCCACCGAGGTCGGCCGCGCCATCCACCGCAGCATCGGCCCGGACCGGCGGGTGCAGCTCGAGATGGGCGGGAAGAACCCTGTGGTCGTGCTGGCGGACGCCGATCTCGACGCGGCCGCCGCGCTGATCGTCAAGGGTGCGTTCGGGTTGTCCGGCCAGGCCTGCACCGGAACCAGCCGGGTGGTGGCCGTGGACGAGATCCACGACGCACTGCTGGAGAAGGTCGTCGCACGCGCCGAGGCACTCACCGTCGGGGCGGGGTCCGCTCCAGGCGTCTCGATGGGGCCGCTCGCGAGCCGGGGCCAGCTCGACAAGTTCCTCGCGTACGTCACGATCGGATCCGATGAAGGCGCACGTCTCGTGTGCGGCGGGACGCGGTGCGGCGACGAGACCGGTTTCTTCGTGCGGCCCACGGTGTTCGCGGACACCACCCCGGGCATGCGACTGCTGACCGACGAGATCTTCGGACCCGTCCTCGCATTCCAGCGCGCCTCGTCGTTCGACGACGCACTTGCCCTCGCGAACGACACCGCGTTCGGTCTCAGCGCCTCGATCGTCACGAACAGCCTCGCCGACGCGCACCGGTTCGTCGCCGGTTCGCGGACCGGTCTGGTGAAGGTCAACCAGCCCACTACCGGCATGGCCGGCAATGCGCCCTTCGGTGGCTACAAGCAGTCGAGCACACAGACCTTCAAGGAACAGGCCGGCCCCACGCTCATGCAGTTCTACCAGTCCGAAAAGACCGTGTACCTCTCCCCCGAAGCCTGACCGTCGTCCGGCTTTCACCCACAGATGCCTGGAGGAAGACCATGGAGTTCAAGCGAGTGGCCCGTTCCGGGCAGGTGACCGAAGGTATCGTCCGCCGGTTCTACGCCGGCGAATACGAATTCGCCATCTCCCGGCTGGACGGGAAGGCATACGCGACATCCAACTACTGCTCCCACCTGGACTGTCTGCTCTCGTCCGGCAAGCTGGTCCAGGACGGTATCGGATGTTCCTGCCACGGAAGCGCTTTCGACCTCGAAACCGGGGAGCCGATCTGCCCGCCGGCAACCGAGCCGATCAAGACCTACCCGTGCGAGGAGCGCGACGGCGAGATCTTCGTGGGCATCGACCCGAACGAACCCCCGGAGGGTCCGCGCCGGCGCCGGAAGAGGTCGGCATGAACCGCCGGCCGCCGACGCTCGCGACCGGAGGGATGGTCGCGTCGAGCCATCCCCTCGCGAGCCAGGAAGGAGCGCGCGTACTCGCCGACGGCGGCAACGCGGTCGACGCGGCGCTCGCGATGGCCGCGGTCACGTGGCTGACGCTGCCCGGGCAATGCGGACTCGGCGGTGATGCGTTCGCGGTGGTGCGCGAACCCGACGGCGCCGTTTGGACGGTCAACGGCAGCGGCTACGGACCGGACGGCGGCACAACCGGTTTCTACCGGGACCGGGGCTTCGATGCGATTCCCCTCGACGGGGCGCTGGCCGTGGCGGTGCCGGGTGCACCGGCCGCCCTGGCCGCACTGCACGCGCAGGGGGCGAGCAGAGCGCTGCCGGAGCTGTGGGAACCCGCCGCGCGTATCGCCGAACGCGGCCTCCCGTGCTCGGCGAAGACCCGCGCCGACGTACTGGCCGCGTTCGACGCGATCCACAGCGACCCCGGACTCGCGGACGTGTACACGAAGCACGGTGCGGTTCCGCGCGTCGGCGACCGGCTTCCCCAAGCCGACCTCGCACGCACGATTCGTGCACTTGCCCACGATCCCGCTTCCTTCTACACCGGCAGCCTCGCCGAACGATGCGTCGATGCGGTGCGGGCGGCCGGTGCCCCGTTCACGGGCGACGAATGGCAGCGGTGTGCAACGGTTCCCGTGGAGAACGCACTGACCGGAACCTATGCGGGGGCAACCGTCCACCAGACCCCATTGCCGACTCCGGGATGGATGGTGCTGCAACAGGCCGCGTTGTGCGACGGGGCATTGGGATCCGAAGACCTGCTCGGCTCCGAGGCGATCGATCGCATTGCCCGGGCCGCCGCGATCGCGTTCGAGGACCGATTGCGCTGGTGCTCGTCCGACAACGACGGGGCGGCACGCGCTCTCGACCCCGGCAACATCGCCGCTGGCCGGGCGCGTCTCGAATCACGCGAACCTGTAGGATCTTTCGCTGTGGCGGGTGGGGATACGACGTCGCTGGTCGCCGTCGATGCGGACGGTCGCGCCGTCTCGTTCATCCATTCCCTCGCCTTCACGTTCGGCGCGAAGTTCACCGTGCCCGGCACCGGCATCGTGCTCAACAACCGGCTCGGACGCGGCGCGTACCTGATCGACGGGCACCCCAACGAGGTCGCGCCGCGACGCAAGCCCCTGCACACGCTCAACGCGTGGATCGTCACCGACGCGGCCGGCGAACTGCGGCACGTCGGTAACACCCCGGGCGGCGACGGCCAGGTGCAGTGGAACATGCAGCTGCTCTCGCACCTACTCGACCACGGACTCGATCCGCAGGAGGCCGTGTCGGCGCCGCGCTTCACGGTCTACCCCGGCTCCGACGCGAACACCCTCGGGGCACCGACGGAGTTGCGCATCGAAGCAACTGTTCCGGAGTCCGTGCGCCGAGCGCTGTCCGACAAGGGACATCGGGTATCGGTGCTCGACGCGTTCGGCGCCGAAGGCAGCGCACAGATCGTCTCGCTCGACGAGCGCGGAGTGATACTCGGCGGTAGCGATCCTCGGCAGGAAGGAGTGGCTCTCGGTGTCGAATAACGATGCTGTTCTGTCCGTTTCGGCTCCGGCACCCCAGGGGCGCTATGTCGCCGCGGTGGTCGCGGGCGATACCGTTCGCACCGCCGGAATGACACCGCGCCGCGACGGTGCCCTGGTGATCACCGGTCGCGTCGGTGCGGAGGTGTCCCCGGAGGACGCGCAGGCTGCCGCGGCTCTCGCCGTCCGCAACGCGCTCGCCGCCGTGCGCTCGGCGCTGCCTACCGGCACACGCTTTCGTCCCGTCGAGATGGTGGTGTATGTCGCGGCAGCGCCGGGCTTCACCGCGCTGTCCACGGTCGCGGACGGCGCGTCGGAGGTCGTCGAGCAGGAACTCGGAGCCGAGAACCTGCCCGCCCGCAGCGCCATCGGGGTGTACTCGCTGCCCGGAGGTGCACCCGTCGAGATCGCGCTCACCGCCGTGATCGTGCCCTGAGCGGGTCTCGCTACTTCTCCTCGATCCGCTTGGCGCCGAGGATGTCCTTCAGCAGTTCGAGGGCAACGTCCTCGGGGTCGCGACGAGTCGACGGATCGCCCGGGGTCGCGGCCTCGGCGAACATCTCCTCGACGTCGGTCTCCGTCACCGCCGACGGGTCCGGAGGCGGAGCGTCGTACGCCCCTTCCGGCCCGGGATCGTCCGGAAGATCCGGTGCTTCCGGAGGCGGAATGTCGTCGTAGTTCGGCCCCGGCTGCTCAGGGCGGGCCGGACCCGGACCCTTCTGCTCGTCGGGACGCGGCTGGGCCGCGGCACGATTGGCCTGGCTCGGCCTCGAGAACCTCGGCTGCCCGTTCGGCCGCGACTGTTGCTGCACGGGAGCGGCTTTCACGGGCGCCGGAGCGGCCGACCCGTGCACACACGTGACCTCGAAATCGACGCCGAACACCTCACGTAGCGCATCGGCGACGACACCGGCATTGCGCGGTTCCGCGAGACGCTTCACGAGCGGCATCGAATCGTGGACGAGGACCACGCGCGTGCCCTCCACGTCGCGCACCGACGCGCCGGACAGCATGACCTCGACCGTGCGGCTGCGGGCACGCACCTTCGCGCGCACCTCCGACCACACCGCGCGCAGGCCCGCGGCGTCGGGACCCGACGCCGGCTGCGGCGGCGCGGCGGGCTGGGGTTTCGGCTGGGGTTTCGGCGTGGGTTCCGGCTCCGGTTCGCCGCGGTCGGCGACGGCGCGGGCCGGCTGTGGCGGCGAAACCGGCGCGGGCTCGGGAGTTTTCGATTCGATCGGACGCGCAGCCGGTTCGGGGACCGGCGCCGGTTCGGGTGTCACCGGTTCCGGAGGTGTCACCGCGGCAGACTCTGCCTGCGGTGCCGGATTGGCAGGCTCCGCCTGCGGTGCCGGACGTGCAGGCTCCGCCTGCGGTGCGGGCGCTGCCTGTTCCATCGCACGCCGCTGCGACGGCCGCTGGAACCGGGCGGCGGGTTCGTCGGGTGCGATCGGCGCGACCGCCGGTTCCGGCACCGGGCGCGGCGCGGCCGCCGGGGCCGCAGCACCGGCCGGGGCCGCAGCACCCGCCGCCGGGACGAATCCCTGCTCGAGTCGTTCGAGCCGTTGCAGCACAGCGGTTTCCGCGTCGGACACGGCCGGCAGCAGCATCCGCGCGCACATCACCTCGAGCAGCAGGCGCGGCGCGGTCGCGCCGCGCATCTCCCCGAGACCCGCGTGCACGATCTCGGCGTATCGCGTGAGGGTGGCCGGGCCGATCCGGTCGGCCTCGTCGCGCATCCGGTCCAGGATGTCGCCCGGCGCGTCGACGAGACCGCGGTCGGCGGCGTCGGGCACCGAGCGGAGCAGGATCAGGTCCCGCAGGCGCTCGAGCAGGTCCACCGCGAAGCGCCGCGGATCGTGCCCCGCGTCCATCACCTTCTCGACGGTGCCGAACAGTGCCGCCCCGTCCCCGACCGCGAGCGCGTCGACGGCCTCGTCGATGAGCGCGACGTCGGTGACACCGAGCAGCGCGAGCGCGCGCGAGTAGGTCACGCCTTCGGGCCCGGATCCGGCGAGCAACTGGTCCATCACCGACAGCGAGTCGCGCGGCGACCCCCCGCCGGCCCGGATGACCAGCGGGTACACGGCGTCCTCGACGGGCACGTTCTCCTGCGTGCAGATCCGCTCGAGCAACCCGCGCATCGCGGTCGGCGCGAGCAGCCGGAACGGGTAGTGATGGGTGCGCGACCGGATGGTCGGCAACACCTTCTCCGGTTCGGTCGTCGCGAACACGAAGATCAGGTGCTCCGGCGGTTCCTCCACGATCTTGAGCAGGGCGTTGAAGCCCTGCGTGGTGACCATGTGCGCCTCGTCGACGATGAAGATGCGATACCGGGACTCGGCCGGGGCGTAGAACGCGCGGTCGCGCAGTTCGCGGGTGTCGTCGACACCGCCGTGGCTGGCCGCGTCGAGTTCGATGACGTCGAGGTTGCCGCCTCCGCCGGGACCGAGCGCGACACACGAGGCGCAGACCCCGCACGGCGTCGACGTCGGACCTTCCACGCAGTTCAGGGACCGCGCGAGGATGCGCGCCGACGAGGTCTTGCCGCAACCGCGCGGCCCGGAGAACAGGTACGCGTGATTGATACGTCCCGTGTCGAGGGCGGTGCTGAGGGGCTCGGTGACGTGCTCCTGCCCCACCACCTCGGCGAAGGTCGCCGGTCGATACTTCCGGTACAGGGCCACGCGCCGAGACTACCGGCGCACTCCGACACGAGGGCCGAGTGGTCGCCACCGGGCGGTCCGGGCAGGTGGAGACGGTCCGTGATCGAGACCACACACTCTCGACGCTTGCTTTAACGATATATCGCGTTCTATCTTGATGGTGTCGAACAAACAGAAAGGGCGTACACAATGCGCAACGAACGACACTTCGGCGGACAGCGCCGACACAGCACCCCGGATGGCGAATTCCACCGCGGCCGGCGCCGCGGCGACGGACCCCGGCGCGGCGAGCATCCCTTCGGCGGACCCCGCCCGCATCGCGGCGGCGGAGAGGCCCGGGGCGGCCGACGCCATCGCGGGCGCGCCCAGCGCGGCGACGTCCGCGCCGCCACCCTGATCCTGCTGGCCGAGCAGCCCATGCACGGCTACCAGCTGATGCAGGCCATCACCGAGCGCACGGGCGGAACCTGGCGTCCCAGCCCGGGTGCGATCTACCCGACCATCTCCCAGCTCGAGGACGAAGGCCTCGTCCACGTCGAGGTCGACGGCGGACGCAAGCTCGCCTCGCTCACCGACGCCGGACGCCGCTACCTCGAAGACCCGGCCTCCGCGGTCACCGACCCGTTCGCGGGATTCGCGACCTCGGCGGACACGCCCGATCTGCGGAGCGCGCTGGCCGAGGTCCATCACGCCGCACGCTCGGTCGCCGTCAGCGGCACCGACGAACAGATCGCCGCGGCCCGCGACATCCTGGCCGACGCGCGACGCGCGCTCTACCTGCTCCTCGCCGAAGGCCCCGCTCCGAAAGCGTCGGACGACGCATAACGGACATAAATACGGCGGGTGAGATTTCCGTAACGCGTTCGCAACACCACTGCCCCTCGGAGGAAACGCCACGGTCGGATCGTCGAATCCCGGTGCATTGAGATTCAGTGCCCGTGAGGAGATTCGCTCGTGCCCTCGACAATCGATGCCGGTGCCACCGCGTGGTTGCTGGCAAGCACCGCCCTCGTCCTGCTGATGACCCCGGGTCTCGCGCTGTTCTACGGCGGCATGGTGCGGTCCACCGGCGTGCTCAACATGATCATGATGAGTTTCGTCTCGATCCCGCTGGTGACGGTGACCTGGCTGATCGCCGGCTACAGCCTCACCTTCGACGACGACCTCGGCGGCGGCCTGCTCGGCGGGCTCTCCCATCTCGGCATGAGCGGCATCTCCCCGACCACCGTCCACGGTCAGATCCCGGAGATCCTGTTCGCCACGTTCCAGCTCACCTTCGCGATCCTCACCGCGGCACTCGTCAGCGGCGCGATCGCCGACCGCGCCAAGTTCTCCGCGTGGATGCTGTTCGTGCCGGTCTGGTCCCTGCTCGTATATGTGCCGGTGGCGCACTGGGTCTGGGGACCGGACGGCTGGATCGCGCGGCTCGGCGCACTGGACTACGCGGGCGGGCTCGTCGTCGAAATCGTCTCCGGCGCATCCGGCCTGGCACTGGCCATGGTTCTCGGCCCGCGTCTCGGTTTCAAACTCGATTCGATGCGACCACACAATCTTCCGCTGGTGCTGCTCGGCGTCGGCCTGCTGTGGTTCGGCTGGTTCGGATTCAATGCGGGCTCGGCGCTGGCAGCAGACGGCAAGGCCGCCGCGATCTTCCTCAACACGCTCGTCGCGGGCTGCACCGGCATGCTCGGCTGGCTGTTCGTCGAACAGCGCCGCGACGGACACCCCACCACGTTCGGTGCGGCCTCCGGCGTCGTCGCCGGTCTGGTCGCGATCACCCCGGCGTGCGGCACCGTCGGGGTGATGGGCGCGGTCGTCGTCGGCGCGGTTGCGGGCGTGGTCTGCTCGTTCGCGGTGGGCTGGAAGTTCAGGCTCGGCTACGACGACTCGCTCGACGTCGTCGGCGTGCACCTCATGGGTGGCATCGTGGGCACCATCCTCATCGGACTGCTCGCGACCGCGGTGATGACCGACGGCCCGACCGGCCTGTTCTACGGCGGCGGCCTCGCCCAGCTCGGCAAGCAGATCCTCGCGGTCGCGGTGGTCGGCCTCTATGCGTTCGGGGTCACCTACATCCTGGGCAAGACGATCGACCGGTTCTTCGGGTTCCGGGTGGACAAGGAGGCCGAGTCGACGGGTATCGACCTCGCCCTGCACGCCGAATCCGCGTACGAGCACGGCGTCGTCGGACACGGACCGATCGGTGGGGGCGCCGCGGCACACTCCCCGTTCTCGATCCCGCCCCGCGACCTTCGCCGGGAAAAACAGGACGAACAGCCCCAGCAGTGACCGGCTTCCGGCCGGACCCGGAACGACGATCGCCCCACCGCTGTGTGCGGTGGGGCGATCGTCGTCGCGCGCGGTGAGCGCGGTCGTCGGATCAGAGTGCGTCCTTGTCGACCGGCATGTGACGGATGGACGGTCCACCCTTGTGGTTGCCGGAACGACCGAGCCGGGAGTCGAGCTGCTTCTGCAGGCGGCCGACGGCACCGTCGAAGGCTTCCTTCACCGAACCGGCGTGGTGGGTGACCGCGATCGGCTGCTGACCTGCGACGCGGGCCTCGAGCACGCAGCGCTTGTCGTCGACGCCGGTCTTCGCGGCGTTCTCGTCGCCGAGATGGACCTCGACGCGGGTGATCCGATCGCCGAAGCGCTCGAGAGCGGACTCCACTTCACCTTCCAGCCTGCGGACGATGTCCTCGTCGACCTGGATATTGCCGTCCTTGTTGAGCTGGACCTGCATGGTTATCCCTCCTTTTCGGGCGCGCCGCGACGGTGACCCGCCTCGGCGTAGTACCCACTTCGATCACACCCGATACGAGGGGGTTCGGCAAATCTCCGGCCGGGCGTGTCCGGTCCACCGGCGCCGGACGTCCCGAACCGGACAGCGTCACGCCCGGGAACCCAGCTCGATCGCCAGGGTGCGCACGGATTCCTCTGCGGCGGAGCGGCTTTCCTTCGCCTGCCCGGCAAGCGGAGCGAGCGGTGCCAGCCGGTCGGCGAGAGTGAGTTCGGCGGTGACCACCTCGACGGCCATTCCCAGCGACACACCGAGAACCTGCTGCAGCGGCAGAACCGTGTGGTCGGTGCCCTCCCCCGGCGTGCCGGGCGCGTACGTGTTGCCCCGGCTCGACACGATCACGACGGGCTTGCCTGCGAACGGGCGGTCCGGGTTGTCGAACGGAACCGTGGTTCCGAGAACGTGGATGTAGTCGATCCACGCCTTCAGCGTCGACGGCAGCGACCAGTTGTACATCGGTGCACCGATCACGACGACGTCCGCGGCCGCGACCTCCGCGATCAGCTCGGCCTGCAGTTTCTCCGCCGCGGCGTCGGGGGCTTCGCCGTCCACGCGCAGACGCGCCGCGTAGTGCAGGCCCGCGTCGGTCAGATGCGGCAGCGGCTCGCGGTGCAGATCTCGGCGGACGACGGTGTGGTCGTCGCCGAGACCCCGCCACGTCTCGGCGAACAGCCCGGTGAGCGCGCGCGAGACCGACGTGTTCACATCGGCCGAGGAATCGATGTGCAGCAGTTGAGGCACCGGATCTCCCTTTCGAATGGTCCTGTACCCGGCACGCTACCGAGTGAGGGCAGAAACACTTCGCATATCCGCTCGGCCTCCAGCCATCCTTCCCCTCGATCGTCTCAGCGGATGACTGAGCCCCACGCGGATACGATTCCGCCGCATCGGTATCCGTGATCACAGCGGTGCTGTGGCACGCTGACCGGATGAATCCGGCACACACGCAACGCGACTTCGGCGTCCGATTCGAGTGGGGCCTGCCGGGAGCCGCGGCCGTCGCGGGCGGTGTCGACATCACAAGCAGCGCCGACATCGCGGTGGTCGTCGACGTGCTGTCGTTCACCACGACCCTGTCCGTCGCACTCGACCGAGGCGTGGAGGTGTTCCCGTACCGCTGGAACGACGACGGTGCCGCCGCTTATGCGGCCGAACGCGACGCGGCGCTCGCCATCGGTCGTCGAGCAACCGGTCCGGGCGCGGTCAGCCTGTCCCCGCCACGATTCGCGCGGCCATCGGGCTCGAGCGGCTCGTGCTGCCGTCCCCGAACGGATCGTCGATCGCGTACGAACTCGGATCGGTGGTCGCGGTCGTCGCCGGCGGGGAGAAGTGGCCCGATGGATCCCTCCGTCCGGCTATCGGGGACCTGTGGGGCGCCGGAGCCGTGATCGCCGGGCTCTCCGTTCACGGCCCGCGGTCGCCGGAGGCGCAGGTCGCGGCGGACGCCTGGGCGACGGTGTCGGAGCGGGTCGCCGATGCGCTGCACGACTGCGCGTCGGGGCGCGAGCTGATCGCCGCCGGTTACGCCGGCGACGTCGCGGTCGCGGCGAAGGTTGGGCGGAGCGAGTCCGTCCCGGTCCTGCGCGACGAGCGATTCGTCGACGCAGCGCGAACCTGAGACCTGCGGATGCAGGCCCTCAACCCACGACAGCCTCCCAGACGTAACCGTCCGGATCGACGAATCCTTCTGCGGTGCAGCCGATGACGATGCGGTGCGAACCGGTTCCGTCGACCGGAATCCCGAGATCTTTTGCCAGCGCGCGGCGCTTGTACAGTGCGAGTGTGACGGGACTCGATGCCTCGGAGGTGAATTCGGCGTACTTGCCACCGAAACTCCTACCGGCCACGAGCCCCCGCTCGACGTAGAACTTCTTGGTGGCCTTCACGTCGTCGACACCGAGCAGCAGGACGAACTCGTCGATGTTGCGGGTGGCGGGACCGGTGTCCTTCTTCGCCGACGTCGCGACCTTCCAGATCGTCCCGTCCGGCGCCTGGACGGCCCCGCCGTAGCCCCACAGGGACTTCGCCGCCGGCTTGGTCACCTCGGCGCCGGCGTCGACGGCGGCGTCGAGGAATGCGTCGACGGTCGCGGGGCCGGAGACCGTCAGTGCAAGCGTGAACCCCCGGAAACCGGAGGTGTTTTCGGCGGACTCCCGAAGTCGGATGTAGGAGTCGACCCCGAACGCCTTGTAGAAGCGACGCGCGGCGTCGACGTCGGCGACCTCGAGCGTGACGGATGTGATGGACGTGGTTGCGTTGGTCGTCGTCATGATTTCGATGCTAGGAAGCCGAGACGGACCTGGCTTCTCGATTCCTGACCGGTTCGTCCGGTGTGAACCTTCCCCGTTTCCGAGCGAGCGGTACACCCGTCTCCTTCAGGCGGTTTCAACCGACCGAATGTACCGCTCGCTCGGAAGAGAAGGGGGTTGATGGACCACCCGCGGCCCGACCCATGCGGGAGGACGAGGAAGGACGCTAGCCCTTCTTGGCCGCCGCCTTCGCCGACTTCTTGAACTCGCGCACCTCCTGCAGCGACTTCTCGTCGACGACGTCGGCGATGGATCGGCGGGATCCCTCCTGGCCGTAGTCGCCGGCGGCCTCCCGCCAACCCGCCGGCTGCACACCCATCTGCTTGCCGAGCAGCGCCAGGAAGATGCGAGCCTTCTGGTCGCCGTAGCCGGGCAGCGCCTTCAACCGCTTCAGAACCTGCTTGCCGTCAGGATCTCCCGATGTCCAGATGGCCGACACATCGCCGTCGTACTCGTCGACGATCGCGGCGCACAGGGCCTGGATCCGCTGTGCCATCGACTTCGGGAACCGGTGCACGGCCGGGGGTTGCGCGCAGACGGTGACGAAGTCGTCGGGATCGGCTTCCGCGATTGCGTGCACATCGAGTCCGCCGAGCCGGTCGGCGAGCTTCTTCGGGCCGGCGAAGGCCGTCTCCATCGGGACCTGCTGGTCGAGGAGCATGCCGATGAGCAGTGCCAGCGGGTCGGAGGCGAGCAGCGCGTCGGCGTCCGGGTCCCCGACCAGATTCAGCGTCGATGCCATGGGTTGATCATGCCCTGCCCGTTATCGCCGTCGCCACAGTACGGCGACGGCGATCGCGACGACGGTGAGCGCCAGCGTGGCGCTGAAGGCGTACAGCCAGTGCGGGAACAGCGTCGGTTCCGATTCGGCGGGAACCGCTGCGAGAGCCGCGAACAATGCGACGACCGCGATGACCGATGCCGCCGCGGACCATCCGCGGGCGAGCCGCGAGTGCCGCTGACCGCGCAGTTCCACGCTGCGTCGTACCGCGTGCTCGATCACCTCGGCCGCCTCGGCGAGTTCTCCGTCGAGGGCGGCGATGTCGTCGGCCACGCGGCGCACCAGCAGCGACCGCAGCTGCGTCGGCTGTGTCCACGAATGGAACCGGTCGTCGTGTATCGATTCCTTGCGCAGCAGTGCCCGCTCCATCTTGCGGGCCTGCATCGCGGCGACGTCGTCGAGCGCGGCACGGAGCCGATCACCGTCGAGATCCTCGTGGTTACGCAGGTGCGCGAGCATCTTCCAGAAGTCCCGCGAGCAGTTCGCCCGCATCGCGACCCACGGCAGCAGCCCGAAGATCATGTCCCCGGTTCCGTGAGTCGTGTAGTCGCTGTCCACCGAGGTCGCCTCGAGATCGAGCAGCACGGCGCCGCAGTCCTCCCGCACCGCGATCGCGGCGCCGGGTTGTGCGGGCGCCTCGACGAGCTGAACCCGATCCCACCGCCACACCACACCCCACGCGCGGGCAGTGGCCCGGACGCGAGATCCGGTCGCGTTGCCGTCGACGAGGTCGCGTACCCGCTCGCCCCCACTCGACACGATCTCCACCATCAGCGCCTCGACGACCTTGCGATCGCCGACCCCGCGATGCCGGTGCACGACGATCTCGGGCAGCGGCCGGTAGGTCGCGGGGACGGGCATCATCCGGTTGATCCCGGGGAACAGATCTTCGAGAGAAGCCGACGACGTCAGCTCGAACGGGGCGAGGAATCCGTCGACGGTGGGCCGGAAACCCTTCCCCTCACGGTCCTGCAGTGGATCGATACGCCGGCCGACGAGGGAGGGCTTGTCGGTCAGTGTCTCCAACGCGAGCACGAGTCCGTGTCCCGGGATCTCCCACAACGACGCACAGGTCGCGGGAGCGCCGACGAACGGACGAGCCGACGAGCCCGCCCGCAGCGCCCCGGTCGAGACGCCGAACGACACCTCGGGTCGTGTGCGATCGACGATGTGCCGGTACGCGAGCAGAACTGCCGGACGGACACCGTGATCGCTGGCGGGGTTCGCTCCGATCCGCGCGGGCAGGAACGGATCGACCGCCGCGGCGGGCGGAACAGGAGGTCGCGGGACCGTCGAGGCGTCGATATCGAGCGCCAGGAGAAAGACATCGAGCACGCCGTGGCATCCCGTAACGGACGCGACGGCGGTTGCGCCGGCTCCGGATTTCACGAGAGCGCGGTATTCCATCACACTCACCACTTCCGAACCCGCCGCGGAACTCGCGGCGACCCTGATCGGGCAGTATGGCATCTCCTGTGGAAAAAGCCCATTCCGGATATTTTCCGAGGTCACAGCCCTGTGTCGGGGAGTTGTCCACGGCCGGTCCACCGTCGGTCCACGGGTTGTCCACAGATTTGTCCACAGCCTGGGCACAACTCGCTCGAAACGGACGGACACCCGGAAAAGCAACCGCCGCCGCACCCGGTTCGGGTGCGACGGCGGAAGGAAGCCGGTGGCTCGCTCAGCCGGCGAGGGCCTTCTCCGTGGCGGCGAGCAGCACGCACGTGGCGACGCCGTCCATGGCCTTGGCCAGTTCGTCGAGCGACGGGAAGCTCGGCGCGAGCCGGATGTTCTTGTCGTCGGGGTCGTTCTTGTAGGGGAACGCCGATCCGGCGCCGGTCAGCGCGATGCCGGCGTCCTTCGCCAGCGCGATGACGCGCTTCGCGGTGCCCTCGACGACGTCGAGGCTGATGAAGTAGCCGCCCTTGGGTTCGGTCCAGGACGCGACCTTCGACGCGCCGAGACGATCCTCGAGGATGCGCAGCACCAGCGCGAACTTCGGCGCGAGGATCTCGCGATGCTTGGCCATGTGGGCACGCACGCCCTCGGCGTCGCCGAAGAACCGCAGGTGCCGCAGCTGGTTGATCTTGTCCGGGCCGATCGTCTTGATGCCCAGGAACTTCTGGTACCAAGCCAGGTTGGCGGCGGAGGCCCCGAAGAAGCTGACACCCGATCCGGCGAAGGTGATCTTCGAGGTCGAGGCGAGCGCGAAGATCCGGTCCGGGTTCCCGGCCTCGGCGGCGAGGCCGAGGATGTCGATGGCCGGCGCGCAGTCCTCGACGAGGGGGTGCACCGCGTAGGCATTGTCCCAGAAGATCCGGAAGTCGGGAGCCGCGGTGGGCATCGACACCAGCGCGCGGGCGACGTCCAGGGAGTAGACGGCACCGGTCGGGTTCGAGTACGTCGGTACCGTCCACATGCCCTTGATCTGCGGATCCGCGGCGACCAGCTCGGCGATGAGGTGAGTGTCCGGACCGTCGTCACGCAGCGGCACCGGGATCATCTCGATGCCGTAGGACTCGGTGATCGCGAAGTGACGGTCGTAGCCGGGGGCCGGGCACAGGAACTTGACGACCGGTTCCTGCGACCACGGACGCGGCGAACCGACGGTGCCGTGCAGCAGCGACGCGACGATCAGGTCGTGCATGATCTCGAGGCTCGCGTTGTTACCGGCCATGAGGTTCTCGACGGGGATGTTCAGCAGCTCGGCGAAGATCGCGCGCAGCTCCGGCAGGCCGGTGAGGCCGCCGTAGTTGCGGCAGTCGGTGCCGCTTCCGTCGCGGTAGTCGCCCTCGCCCGGCAGCGACAGCAGCTCTGCGGAGAGGTCGAGCTGTTCGGGGGACGGCTTGCCGCGGGTCAGGTCCAGCGTGAGCTTTTCGGTCTTCAGCCGGTCGTAATTGGCGGACTGGCGCTCGTGCTCTGCAACGAGTTCCTCATGGCTCATCAACCCGATCTGGGTTTGGACAGGCATGCGGAAGAACCTTTCACCGTGCACGGCGACACGGGCATCGGCGGAGACTAAGGGGACCCCGCGCACCCGGCAGAGCCCGTTGACCCTTGCTGCCTTCCGGCCCTGGGGGAGTTCACAGGATGCGCGCCGCGCGGGATCCATCGGCAAGTGTAGAGGACATGCCACCCAGGCGTGGAATCGCCCCGGCGCGACCCCGAGAAAAGTCACCGCCACCTGCTCGTTTGGCAAGAATCGCGGAGTGTTCGGTATGCTTCCCCACGGAGGATTCGCCTAGTGGCCTATGGCGCTCGCCTGGAACGCGGGTTGGGTTAACGCCCTCAGGGGTTCAAATCCCCTATCCTCCGCCACGGGAAACGCCCGTGACCGGCAGAAATGCAGGTCACGGGCGTTTTCTTCCTCGCGGTGCACCGCGGGTCAGTGCTCTGCGCGCGGCACCAGCCGCAGCCCGCCGGCCGGTGCCGGTGCCGAAGCAAGCTGCTCACCGATCTCGCGGGCCGCCTCGATCTGCGCCCTCGTCGCCCGCAGCTGGCGACGGAACACCTCCTGACGGCGGCCGTCCTCGAGGACCAGGGCGATGCACCACAGACCGAGCCACGATGTCCTCGGTGCCCCCTCGGGGGTCGCCTCCGACAGGCGGCGGCCCCGATAGCGGTCGAGAAACTGCACCGTCGCCGCGTTCACATCGATGTCGAGGGCGATCGACAGCGCGAGCATCGCGTCGTCGGAGGGCTGCCAGTCCTCGGGCAGAACAGGGTCGTCGACCGGACCGCCGGTGGTCAGGTGAAGGCGCGGCTCAGGCTCCATACAGTCATGGTCGCTGCCTCCGGCCTCCCGGAGGGCCCGGACACGCCGGGTCGACCGTCCCACCTCGAAGAACCCGACGCTCGCAATCGTGCCGCGGATCGGGAACGATGACGCCGTGCCGTCGACCTCCCGATTCCTGCCCTGGATCCTCGCGTTGGCCACCGGCGTGGTCGTCACCGACCAGCTCAGCAAGTGGTGGGCGGAATCGACCCTGCCCCGGGGCGTCTCGACGCCCGTCGTCGGCGAATTCCTCGAGTGGCGGCTCGTCTACAACCCCGGCGCGGCATTCGGGCTCGGCGCCGACTCCACCTGGGTACTGACCGTGGTCGCGGGCGTCGCCGTCGTCGCCCTCACCGTGCTGGCGGCGCGAACCCTCTCTCCCGCATGGGCGCTCGGCGTCGGCGCGCTGCTCGGCGGCGTCACGAGCCACCTGGGTGATCGCCTGCTTCGCGCACCCGGGTTCGCTCGCGGGCACGTCGTCGACTTCATCGCCTACAACAAGTGGTTCGTCGGCAATGTCGCCGACATCGCCATCGTCGGCGGCGCGGCCTTCCTGACGGTCCTGACCCTGCTGGGCATGCAGGCACGTCCGGCAGCCGTCTCCGCGGGCTGATCTCGCGGAAACTGCTCTGCCACAGCAGTTCCGGCTACTCGCAGGCAACCCCGTCGCGGTCGCCGTCCATCTCCGGGCGGTAGCCGGGTTGTCCGGCATACAGCGGTGCCGCTCCGGCCGCGCGGGCCGCGGCACAGTTCGCGAAGTACACACCGGTCGACGCCGGGACGGAAGGCTCGGGAGTCTGCGTCGCAACCGGTTCGGATGCCGCGGCTCCGTCGCACTCGGACAGCACCCGCGCGATCGCGTCGTGTTCGGCCTGCGTCACCCACAGCCCGTACGCCGCCTTCACCTGGACCTGCCGTGCCACATAGGTGCACCGATACGCGCGGTTCGGCGGCAGCCAGGTGGCGGCATCACCGTCGCTCTTCTTCTGGTTCGTCGGGCCGTCGACTGCCTGGAGGTTGCGCGGATCGTTCGCGAAGTCCACGCGGGTCTGCGCGTCGAGTTGCTGCGCGCCCTTCTGCCAGGCGTCCGACAACGCGACGACATGGTCGATCTGCACGGCCTCCGACGTTCCCTGGCCGCGGGTGAACGGGATCGTCGTGCCGGTGTAGGCATCGTGCAGGGTGCCCGACAGGACGACGCAGTCGCGGGTACCCGGCTTGAACTCGATGTCGACGAGGTCGCGGCGCAGGATGTCGTTGCGAGTGTCGCAGCCGTTGTGGCCGCCGTCGACGTCGACGTCGTCGCTCCACGCCTGCCCGAACAGCTCGCGGTCGTAACCACTCTTCGGAGCGCGGCCCTTGATCGGCAGTTGCGCCAGGACCGCCAGCGCCGCCGTCGCCTCGGACGTGGAGGCTCCGCTCGGCTGCGGTTCGGAGCCGGTGGGTGCGGCGGCGGCCGTGACCGGCGCCGATCGGGAAACGGTCGCAGTCGTGGGGTCTGCGGTCACGCCGCATCCCGTGAGGGTTGCAATCGCGGCGACGGCAGCAACGAGCCGGCCGCCCCGGTTGAAGGTCGCCGATCGGCCGGTCACTCGAAATACTCCTGGTCGGGATGGATCCGTGGACTGTCGCCCGACCACACTGCCTCGTTGCACGAGGTAAGCAAAATCGGAGACGTGGCGCGTCGCACACCCACCGAATGATTAGCATTTGGGGAGTGGTCGGATACGACAGGAAACTCCAGGGTTTGGCAATCGCCCTGTCCTCCCTCGCGGGATTCGTCGACGCCCTCGGTTTCGTCACGCTCGGCGGGGTGTTCGTCTCCTTCATGAGCGGTAACTCCACCCGCATGTCCGTGGGTATCGCCGACGGACACTGGTCGCAGGCCGCACTCGTCGCGGGGATCCTCGGGTTGTTCGTCGCGGGCGTCGTACTCGGCGGCGTCGTCGCGGAGATCACCGGCCCGGATCGCCGCAGCCGCAAGTTCGCGGTCCTGGCGACGGTGTCCGCCCTGTTGTTCGCCGGCGCGGTCGCGGCGGCGCTCGACTGGACGCCGGTGGCGATCATCGCGATGACCCTGGCGATGGGCGCCGAGAACAACGTGTTCCGGCGCGACGGCGAAACCAGCGTGGCGCTGACCTACATGACGGGCGCGCTGGTCAAGATCGGCCAGCGCGTCGCCGCGGCGATGTTCGGGGGACCCCGATGGTCCTTCCTGCCCTATCTCGGGCTGTGGGCCGGGCTTGTGGGAGGTGCCGTGCTCGGTGCACTCGCCCACCGCGCCCTCGGTCTGCACGCGCTGTGGATCGCGACGGCGGCCGCGGGGGTGCTCACCGTTGCGGTGAGATACCTCCCCTACAAGCCCGCTACCCGGCCGATGTGAACCGTCCGCTCAGACCGAGAGCAACCGCTGGAAGAAGTCGCGGTAGCGCTTCAACGCGAGCCGGAGATCTTCGGTGGACGCTTCGTCGCCTCGGGCCCACTGCTCCTCGAGCCGCGACCGCGCGTCCGCGAAGCCGCTCGTGAGCCGCTCGACGACATCGGACACCAGACCGTCCGCCTTCCGGACACACTCCCGGGGATCGTCGACGAAACCGGCCTGGACCTCGTCCCAGCGCGACCTGAGTCCCGACAACTCCTCCTGCCCGAAAAGTTCGTCGCGAGAGTCCGATTCGGGCGCCGCGGAGGTCCTCTCGGCTTGCGCGGTCGGCGTACCGACATCGCCGGCCGACCCGAGATCACCGGCCGGCGGAGCAGCACTCTCGGTCCTCGCGGCCGTCTCTCCCGTCGACACGCGGGTGTCCGCCGGTACTCCGGCGTCCGCCGGTACTGCGCTTTCCCCGGTCGTCGGGTCGGTGCGGTAGGTCGACGATCCGGCTGCCTCGGTCGATGGTGCTACTCCCCCGGTCGTTTCGGTGCTGCCGGGATGCGGATCCTGGGTGGTCATGCGCGCGCCTCCTTCGGGTTGCCCTGCTCGTTGTCCCGCGCGAGGAGCGATTCGAAGAGCGTTCGATAGTGCACGAATGCCTCGCGCTGGTCCTCCGTGCGGACAGTGCCGTTCTGCTGCGTCAGGTAGATGCCGTGCGCAGCGCGATAGTTCTCGACGACCGTCGGGTGATCGACCGAGATGTCGGCCGCGCGCCGGTCGAAGTCGTCGACCGGGTAGCCGCGCTCGCGCATGACCTCGGTGACGAGCCGGTCCGCGGCGCCGACCGTACCCGAGGGATCGTCGATGAACGCGGTCTGCACCGTCCGCCAGGTCTCCTGGTACCTCTCGCACGCTTCGGGCGAGAGCGCCACGATGTCGAGTGCCTCCCGTTTCTTCTCGCGGGCCGCGAGCTCGTTCTCGGCGGCACGTCGTTCGCCGACCTCGTCGACGGTCCGCTCGTACTCGGGCCCGAACCGCTCCTTCAGGTGCTCCGTCCGCGTGCGGCCGCGCGCGGCACGCGCGGCGACAATCGCGGCGACGACGGCGACCACGGCGATCGCCGCGAGCACCCCGATCAGGATCCATCCCCACACAGGCATCTCGTCGACCTCCTCGTCCCCGAGCGGATACCCGAAAGGCGGTGGCGGAAACGTGATGGGTCGACCTTGTTTCGGCACGACGTCCCGCAGGGATCGATCCGACGCGGGAACGGTTCGGACGGAACGGTTTACGGCTTCATTTGACCGAATCCATTACACGGGTGGGAAATTCGACGCGGGTGAACCACCACGCGACCCGGCCCGCGCGGTGACTTCGTGGCGAGATCAATTCGGCGTGGTCACCTTCTGGCCGGTGGGGTCGAGAACCCACCACACGCCGTCGTCTCCCTGGCCTTTGACCTCGCCGGGGGCGGTGTCGTCGACGAAGAAGTAGATCGGCCATCCGTTCACAGTTATCTGTTGCTTGCCGTCCGGTCCGGGAATCGTGCCGATCTGCCCGCCGACGCCCTCGACCTGCGGGGTGGTCGTGTCGGTGAGGACCGGCGGCCACTCGACGAGGCACTGTCCGGTGCAGGAGCTCGTGCCGGAACCGGGGGTGTCCTGGTCGAAGATGTAGACGGTCATCCCGCTGCCGTCGACGATGATGTCGCCGAGTTCGGACCCTGCGACCGCGAGTGCCGCCCCCGCAGCGCCCGCAGGTGGCGGGGAGGCGCCTTCCGTCGTACGGGTCTGTTCGGTGGTGTGCGTGGTCCCGTGGTCGTAGGCCCCGCTGTCGGTGTCCTTGTCGCCGTTGTCGGAGCAACCGGCCAGTACCAGGACGGCTGCGACGGCCACCGGCGTCGCGGCGCGCACAACTCTTCTCCGCACGAATCTGTTCATAGGAATCGGGTCCTTCTTCCAGTCGGTGCCCGTACCTGCGTACCGCAAGGCAGGGCCGGAATCTGCCGGACGCACCCCTCCGCCGACCTCGACAAACACTGTTGTGGGTCCGTTCGATTCTCTCACCGGGAAGGGTCACATCGGGGCGGATCGGGCCGACTGCAAGGAGATTTCGCCCTGGCGACAGCGCGGTCGGCGGCCGCCGGATTCCTGCTGAACGCTGTGCCTCAGGCGGTGACACCCGTTGTCAGAATGGAGGCGAGTTCGCGGTAGGCGCTCGCATCGTCGAGCCCGGTGGCGGCACGGACGCGGCCCTGCTGGATGCGCACCATCATCGTCGCAGCGAGGTCGGCGGCGAAGGCCGCGTTCACTCCTCGGAAGTCGCCGGTGGCGACGCCCTCGGTGATCAGTTCCTGGACGCGGCGGGCAGCGATCCGGGTATTGCGCTCGTACACCTCGCGGGCCGGGGCGAAGGCGTCGAGGTCGTTCATGAACTGCTCCGAGGCTGCGGCGAGCGCCTCACCGACGGCCGTGAGATATGCGGCGATGCGATCCGCGGCGCCTGCGGCGGCGACCTTGGCCTCGACCTGTTCGGTCGCCCTTTTGAAGAAGTGCACCGTCGCCGCCGTGACCAGCTGTTCCTTGCTGCCGGCGAGGGTGTAGAGGGTGGACTTGGAACATTGGAGGCGCGCAGCGATCGCATCGAGCGTCAGATGCGCGAAGCCCTCCGCGAGGAACAGCTCCACCAGCCCGTCGAACAGTTCGGTGCGACGAGCGGTGGCGAAGGACGAGCGGGAATCCATACGAGCGATAGTACTGGGGGACTGATTGCAGTACTCTCCTGTCGGCAGTACTGTGAAGCGGAACCCAGTACTACTTTCCGTATTCCCCGAGGAGAATCCTGTGGCCGTCGACCGTCTCTTGCCCACCGACGAGGCCCGTGACCTCATCCAGCTCACCCGCGACGTGGCCGACAAGGTGCTGGCCCCGATCGTCGACGAGCACGAGAAGACGGAGACCTATCCCGAGGGCGTCTTCGCCACCCTCGGCGAGGCCGGGCTGCTGAGCCTGCCGTACCCCGAGGAGTGGGGTGGCGGTGGCCAGCCCTACGAGGTGTACCTGCAGGTTCTCGAGGAACTCGCCGCCCGCTGGGCCGCGGTCGCCGTCGCGGTCAGCGTCCACAGCCTCGCCTGCCACCCGTTGATGGCCTTCGGCACCGACGAGCAGAAGCAGAAGTGGCTGCCGGACATGCTCGGCGGCAACACCATCGGCGCCTACAGCCTGTCCGAACCGCAGGCCGGTTCCGACGCGGCCGCACTCGCCTGCAAGGCCACCGCCACCGAGGGCGGGTACCGCATCACCGGCTCGAAGGCGTGGATCACCCACGGCGGCATCGCCGACTTCTACAACCTGTTCGCCCGCACCGGCGAAGGCTCCAAGGGCATCTCGTGCTTCCTCGTCCCCAAGGGCACCGAGGGACTGACCTTCGGCAAGCCCGAGGAGAAGATGGGCCTGCACGCCGTCCCCACCACCTCGGCGCACTACGACGACGCGTTCGTTCCGGAGGAGCGCCGCCTCGGCGCCGAAGGACAGGGTCTGCAGATCGCCTTCAGCGCCCTCGACTCCGGTCGCCTCGGCATCGCCGCCGTCGCGGTCGGGCTCGCGCAGGCCGCGCTCGACGAAGCCGTTGCCTACGCCCAGGAGCGGACGGCGTTCGGCCGCAAGATCATCGACCACCAGGGTCTCGGCTTCCTGCTCGCCGACATGGCCGCCGCGGTCGACTCGGCCCGTGCCACCTACATCGACGCGGCCCGGCGCCGCGACGCGGGCCTGCCGTACTCGCGCAACGCCTCGGTCGCCAAGCTCGTCGCCACCGACGCGGCGATGAAGGTCACCACCGACGCCGTCCAGGTCCTCGGCGGCTACGGCTACACCCGTGACTTCCGCGTCGAGCGGTACATGCGGGAAGCCAAGATCACCCAGATCTTCGAGGGCACCAACCAGATTCAGCGACTGGTCATCAGCCGTCACCTGGCCGGCTGACCCGCCACCTCTCCCCACTGCCCTACTGCCCTACTGCCCTACTGCCGAAAGCTCACTCATGACCACCTCTGTGATCGTCGCCGGCGCCCGCACCCCCATGGGACGGCTGCTGGGCTCGTTGAAGGACTTCTCCGGCTCGGACCTCGGCGCCGTCGCCATCAAGGGCGCACTCGACAAGGCCCACGTATCCCCCGACCAGGTCGACTACGTCATCATGGGCCAGGTCCTCACCGCCGGGGCCGGCCAGATCCCCGCCCGCCAGGCCGCCGCCAAGGCCGGCATCCCGATGGACGTCCCGGCCCTGACCATCAACAAGGTCTGCCTGTCCGGGCTGACTGCGATCGCGATGGCCGACCAGCTCATCCGCGCAGGCGAATTCGACATCGTCGTCGCCGGTGGGCAGGAATCGATGAGCCAGGCACCGCACCTGCTCGAGAAGAGCCGCACCGGATTCAAGTACGGCGATGTCACGATGCGCGACCACATGGCGCACGACGGGCTCTACGACGTCTTCACCGATCAGGGCATGGGCAACCTCACCGAGTACGCCAACATCGACGAGCGGGCCGTGTCCCGCGAGGAGCAGGACGCGTTCTCCGCGGCGTCGCATCAGAACGCGGCCCGCGCCTGGAAGGACGGCCTGTTCGACGACGAGGTCGTGCCGGTGCCGATCCCCCAGCGCAAGGGCGACCCCGTCCTGTTCACCGCGGACGAGGGCATCCGCCCGGACACCACCGCCGAATCGCTCGCCAAGCTGCCGCCCGCGTTCCTGAAGGACGGCACGGTCACCGCCGGGTCGGCCTCGCAGATTTCCGACGGTGCCGCCGCCGTCGTCGTGATGAGCAAGGCCAAGGCCGAGGAACTCGGACTGTCCTGGATCGCCGAGATCGGCGCGCACGGCGTGGTGGCCGGCCCCGATTCGACCCTGCAGTCGCAGCCCTCGCGGGCCATCGCGAAGGCCTGCGAGCGTGAGGGTATCGCCCCGACCGACCTCGATCTCGTCGAGATCAACGAGGCATTCGCCGCGGTCGGCATCGCATCGGCCCGCGAACTCGGCCTCGACCGGACGCGGATCAACGTCAACGGTGGCGCCATCGCGCTCGGCCACCCTCTCGGGATGTCCGGGGCGCGCATCGTGCTGCACCTCGCGCTCGAACTCGGCCGCCGCGGCGGTGGTACCGGTGTCGCCGCGCTCTGCGGTGGTGGCGGTCAGGGCGACGCACTCGTCCTGCGCGTGCCGTGAGCTGAGCGCCCTGTCCCTTCCGGTTGCGAGAACCCCGTGACCGTCCCCCCGACCAGGAGAATTTCATGAACATCGACGGAGCCGTCGCAATCGTCACCGGTGGTGCCTCGGGCCTCGGCAACGCCACCGCCCGGGCCCTGCACGAACGCGGAGCCCAGGTGGTGCTGATCGATCTGCCGAGCTCGCGCGGCACCGACGCGGCAGCGGCCATCGGTGAGGGCGCGCACTTCGTCGCCGCCGACGTCACCTCCCCCGACGAGGTCACCGCAGCCGTCGATTTCGCTGCCGGTCTCGGTGATCTGCGGGTCGCGGTCAACTGCGCGGGTGTCGCCACGCCCGGAAAGGTCCTCGGCCGCAACGGGGCCCTTCCCCTCGAGGAGTTCGAACGCGTCGTCCGCATCAACCTCGTCGGCACGTTCAACGTGATCCGGCTGGCCGCGGAGAAGATCGCCGCGACCGATCCGATCGACGGCGAGCGCGGCGTCATCGTCGACACCGCCTCGGTCGCCGCCTTCGACGGGCAGATCGGTCAGCCCGCCTACGCCGCGTCGAAGGGTGGGGTCGCGGCCCTGACTCTGCCGCTGGCCCGCGAGTTTGCCCGGCATCTCATCCGGGTCGTGACGATCGCGCCCGGAATCTTCGAGACCCCGATGATGGCCGGTCTCCCCGAGGAAGCGCAGCGCTCACTCGGCGAGCAGGTTCCGCATCCCTCGCGTCTCGGTAAGGCCGACGAGTACGCGGCACTGGCCGCCCACATCATCGACAACCCGATGCTCAACGGCGAGACGATCCGCCTCGACGGCGCCATCCGTATGGCACCGCGCTGACCGCTGTATCCGATCGCGCCGTTGCCGGCCACGGACCGTAGGTAGCGGCACCGACAGCTGCCTACGGTTCCTCGGCCGGCACGTCGGCGAGCGAGTTACCGCCTCGGATCGCGGGGCTTCGACCACAATCGAGGCCATGACGAACGCAGCGTCCCCCGCCGACCACTACCGCGACCTCGCCGCCAAGTTCACCGCCACCGTCGAAGCGGTCCCCACCGACCGGTGGAGCTCACCGTCTCCGTGCGACGGCTGGACCGCTCGCGACGTGGTGCAGCACGTCGTCGAGACCCAGCGCGACATCGTCACCAAGGTCGGCCTCGAGCTGCCGTCCGAACCGTCACCGGAAGCGGATCCGGTCGGGGCGTGGATCGCGACCCGCGACGCGATGCAGGAGATCCTCGACGATCCGGCTCGCGGAAACCTCGAGTACGAAGGCTATTTCGGGCGGACGTCCCTCGCCGCGACCGTCGACCGGTTCTACACCTTCGATCTGGTGGTGCACGGGTGGGACCTGGCGCGTGCGACGGGCCTCGACGAAACCATCGCCGACGCCGACCTCGATTTCGTCGAGTCCGCGGCGACCGCGATGGGGGAATCGATCCGCATGGCGGGTGTGTGCGGTCCGGCCGTCGATGTGCCCGAGGGCGCCGACCGCACCACCCGGGTCCTCGGATACCTGGGCCGACAGGCCTGAGCGTCGCATACCGGCGTCGTGCCTGGTCGTCGTGGTGCCGGTCGGTCTCCGGTAGGCGGTACCCATACCGTCGTATGTCCGATTGATGCAGGTACGGTGCATCCATGCGCGCCCGTCCGTACGCCACCACGAACCCCAACCGCCTCGCCGCTGCCCTGCTCCAGGTCGCGGCACGCAGCGGCTTGGACTCGGCGAGCGTGCGCGAGGTCGCGAGTGAGGCCGGGGTCTCCATCGGCGCGGTGCAGCATCATTTCCCGACGAAGGACGCGATGCTCGCGTTCGCTTTCCGGGCGCTCGCCGACCGGGTCCTGGCCCGGCTGAGCAGCACCGATCCCGACATCGACCCGTCCCGCACCTTGTTCGCGGCTCTGAGCCAGTTGCTGCCGCTCGACGAACAGCGAGCCAGCGAAGCGCAGGTCATGGCGGCCTTCACGGTCCGCGCGGTCACGTCGCCGCCGCTCGGGGCAATCCGCCACGCGACGCTGTTCACGATGCGCACGGGAGTGTCCGCCGTATTGATCCGGATGGGCATCCCGGAGCCGGAGACACGGGCGACGCTGCTGCTCGCCGCCGTCAACGGTCTCGCTCTCGACGCGATCGCGTGCCCGGCGCTGTATCCGCCGGAGTTCCTCACCCACTCCCTGCACACCCAGATTCAGCTGGCCCTCGCCGACGGCTGATGCGACCATCATTCGGTCTGCCCGAGTGAATGATCCCGTCACCCGGAACGAGGGCTCCGCGATGACCGAGGTTTCACCTTCCCCACGCGCGGAACAGCGCTGGACCGCCTCGGCGTTCGTGCTCGTGTCGATGGCCGTGCCGTTCCTGCTTCCCGCGCACTACTCGCCGGGTACCACGTGGTTGCTTCCTGTCATCGAGGGATCGGTTCTCGTCGCGCTCGTCATCGTCGATCCCGGTCGGATCGACCGCCCGGGCAGATGGGTGCGGGCGCTGTCCGTCGCCCTGGTGGTCGTGATCGCGGCGGGGGCGGCGTGGAGTGCGGCGCGGCTGGTGTGGGATCTGCTGCACAGCTCACCGACCGCCACGGTCGCGATCGACCTGCTGCTGTCCGGTGCGCTGGTGTGGATGCAGACCGTCCTGGCATTCGGCTTCCTGTACTGGGAACTCGACGGTGGTGGTGCCGTGAACCGGCACCTGCGGCCCCGGGCCCATCCCGACCTGGCGTTCCCCCAGCAGCTCGAGCCCGAACTCGCGCCGCCGGGGTGGCGGCCCGTCTTCGCCGACTACCTGTTCCTCGCCCTGATCAACGCCACCACGTTCGGCCCCGCCGACGTCCTTCCCCTGGCTCGGTGGGCGAAGCTGACCATGGCCGTGCAGTCCCTGCTGTCGCTGGTGATCCTCGGTCTCGTCGTGGCGAATGCGGTGAACCTCCTCTGACGGTGTTGCGTTGTGGCGGTCCCGACCGCCACAAAGGCACACGGGCGGCGGAGCCGCACTCAGGCACACGGGCGGCGGAGCCGCACCCGGATAGGGTGCAGGAATGTTCTATTCGGAGGCCGAGGCACCGGTGGGAGCCGGGCGGTTCGCGCCGAGCCCCTCCGGCGACCTGCACATGGGAAACCTGCGGACCGCCGTGCTCGCGTGGTTGTTCGCCCGCAGCACCGGACGCCGGTTCCTGGTGCGCGTCGAGGATCTCGATCGGGTCCGGCCCGGCGCGGAGCACGCTCAGCTCGCGGACCTGGCGGCACTCGGCATCGACTGGGACGCCGAGGTCGTCCACCAGTCGCGGCGGCTTCGTCTGTACGAGGAGGCGATCGACCGGCTCACCCGGGCCGGGCTGACCTACGAGTGTTTCTGCACCCGACGCGAGATCCAGCAAGCCACCTCCGCACCGCACGCGCCGGCCGGTGCCTATCCGGGCACCTGCCGCAGGTTGTCGAGTGCCGAACGGGCCGAGAAGATGGCGTCGGGCCGCCCGCCGGCCGTGCGGTTGCGGGCCGGAACGGACTTCTTCACGGTGCACGACGTGCTGCACGGCGATTTCACCGGAATCGTCGACGATCTCGTGCTGCGACGCGGCGACGGGACCCCCGCCTACAACCTGGCGGTCGTCGTCGACGACGCCGCGCAGGGCATCGATCAGGTCGTGCGCGGCGACGACCTGCTCTCCTCCGCACCCCGTCAGGCGTATCTGGCTGGGCTGCTCGATCTTCCGGCGCCGGTGTACGCGCACGTCCCGCTCGCTCTCAACGCGGAGGGCAAGAGGCTGGCCAAGCGCGACGGCGCCGTGACCCTCGCCGATCAACGCGCCCTCGGGCACACTCCCGCGGATGTGCTGGGCCGGATCGCCGTGTCCCTCCGCCTGGCCGATCCCGGGGAGCCGGTGACGCTGCCGCTGCTGCTCGACCGCTGGAACCCGGCGCTGCTGCCCCGGCATCCGTGGGTGTTCGAGATCGAGCCCGTCCGGCCCGACGAAGCCGGGATCGCCGGACAAAGTTGATCATGCTGCGCGACGACCGAATCGGACGTAGTGTGCGGAATTGACTTGACGCTCAGCCGCCTCGAGAGGACGAGCCATGACGACCGGCGGTTACGACCCGAACCAGGACCCGTACAAACAAGGCAACAGCCCCCGGAACCCGGATCCGAACAATCCGCAGGGTGGCTACCCGCCACCACCGTCCGGCGGTTATCCGCCACCGCAGGGCAACTACCCACCGCCCGGGAACTACCCTCCGCCCCAGGGCAACTACCC
>NZ_JALPTB010000180.1 GCF_023218075.1 Rhodococcus sp. HM1
GGGTCGGTGGCGCGTCCGCCGGCGACGAACCCGGCCGCGCCCTTGGCGACGACGGTTTTCGGGTCGTCGAGGGTGGCGATCGGGCCGAGTTCGGCCAGGCGCCGGTGCACATACGGGATCCGGGAGGAGCCGCCGGTCAGATACAGCGCCTGCAACCGGCCGCGGTCGATCCCGGCCTCGCGCAGCACCGTCGCGGCCAGCTGCACCCCGCGGCCGATCTGCGGTTCGATCAGCTGCTCGAACTCCTCCCGCGTCAGCGTCAGGGTCAGGTTGGCGCCGTGGCCGGCCACCCGGATCGTCGCCGACGGGGCGTCGGAGAGCAGTTCCTTGGCGCGGCGGATCTGATCGTCGAGGGTGCGGCGGGCATCGAGCCCGGCGGGGCTGCGCAGCCACGCCACCAGCTGCGGGTTCTCGTCGGCCAGGTGCTGTTCGACCCAGCGCGAGATGGTGGCGTCGAGGTTCTTACCGCCCAGGGCGGTGTCGCCGCCGGCGCGCAGCACCTCGAAGGTCCACTCGTCGGTGGCGGTGAGCACCGCCACGTCGCAGGTGCCGCCGCCGAAGTCGAACACCGCGATGGTCGAGCCCTTGACGATCTTGGCGTCGTGCCGGCGGGAGTAGTAGAACGCGGCGGCGCGGGGTTCGGAGATCAGCGACACGTGCCCGCCGAGGCCGGCGGCGGTGGCGGCCTCGCGCAGCACCGCCAGTTCGCGGCCGGACCAGGCCTCGGGGTGGGTGAGCACCACCTCGCCGGGTGGCTGGTGGTTGTGGGCGGTCAGGGCGCGGGTGTGCACGGTGCGCAGTACCGCGGCGATGGTCGCGGCGACCGGCAGGTGGTGGCCGCGTACCAGCATCGACCGGTCGGACACGTGGGCCTTGGGGGCGGCGACGAAGCCGGCGGGGTCGACGGTGGCCTGGTTGACGGCGACCTCGCCGGTGGCGATGCCGCCGTGCGGGTCGAGGTAGACCGAGGAGGGCATCAGGTTGCTGGTGTGGGTCAGCGGCAGGGATTCGACCCGGTCCGGGCCGATGCGGTGTGCGGCGGAGGTGTTGGAGGTGCCGAAGTCGACCGCCAGGACCCA
>NZ_JALPTB010000181.1 GCF_023218075.1 Rhodococcus sp. HM1
ACGGCAACCACCGCACCAGATCCCCCGTCCGATACAACCGCCCACCGGGGGTGAACGGATCGGCGACGAACCGCGACGCCGTCAGGCTCGCCCGCGCGTGATAGCCCCGCGCCAGCTGCACCCCACCCAGATACAACTCACCCACCACCCCGACCGGCACCGGACGCAACCACCCGTCCAACACCACCACCGACGTATTGGCCACCGGCAACCCGATCGGCACCGACGACCCCGCCGACCGCACCCCGGCCCGCCACGACGTCACCTCCACCGCAGCCTCCGCCGGACCATAGGTGTTCCACACCGGCACCGACCACAACGCCGACACCCGATCGACCACCGACCAGGTCAACTCCTCACCACCGGCCGACAGATACCGCAACCGCGACCCCGCCAGCGACACCCCCGACTCCACCATCGCCGACATCACCGTCGGCACCAACTCCACGAACACCGCCCCCGACTCGACGATCCGCCGACCCAGATACTCCAGATCCCGCTCACCACCCTCACGGATCAACTCGCACCGCGCCCCCACCAACACCGGCCACAACACCTCCGGCACCGCCGGATCGAAACTCGGCGACGTCTTCTGCAACACCACCTCACCGACCCCCACCGGGAACTCCGACTGCCGCCACCGCACCAGATTCACGATCGCCTCGTGCGAGACCACGATCCCCTTCGGCCGCCCCGTCGACCCGGACGTATAGATCACATACGCCGCCGACCCCGGCACCACCGACAACCCCGCCGCCGGCACCCCCGACCCCGACGCCCGCGACCACTCCGGCGCATCCACCAACACCACCGACGCCCCCGACGCCGACAACACCGACGAAAAACGCTCCGCCACAGCCGAAGACGTCACCACGACCACCGGATCGGCATCCGAGACCATGAACTCCACCCGCTCGACCGGATACCCCACATCCACCGGAACGAACGCACCACCGGCACACACCACCGCCCAGGACGCCACCACCGACTCCACCGACCGCGGCAACAACACCACCACCCGCGACTCGGCCGACACCCCCCTCGACGCCAACACC
>NZ_JALPTB010000182.1 GCF_023218075.1 Rhodococcus sp. HM1
GGATATGGCTGAACCCCAGCCTTGGATGGGGGGTCATGGCTGGGGTTCATCTACCATCGGGGGGGATGGCACCACTGACGATACATGAGGGGTTCCTCAGGTTCCACTTTCCGCGGTCACGTTTCGATCACGTATCGACGGTGCAAAGGTTGCCTTTCGGACTTTCGCCCTTTACTGTGGCTTGTCATGAAGCGCGTACTCGTAGTTCACCGCCGTAGCGGGGTCTGATTCGGACCGACCCCTCGCTGCGGGTCGTTGAGCTACCTGTCGGTCCTCCCTTCTCGTGGAAGACCTCCTCCGATGAACGCCTTCACCTCCTTCGCTTCCGATCGTCGTATCGCCGCTGCGCGTCCCTTCGCCTCCTGCACCGAGACGGATCGACTCACCTCGCTCGACCCGTTCGCCGCCCGCTACGGCCGTGCCCTGCCGCTCGCGCTCCGCGCCGAAGCCGCCGGCATGTCCTGGACCGAATTCGCGGCGAACTACGCCCCGCAGGGCGGGCCGCTGGAACTTCGCGCCTGGAACACCACTGTGTTGACCGGGGGACTGTGCGCGTACGAGGCGACCTTCGAGCTCGACGGGACGGAGCGCAGCACCGCCTCCGTCGCGACCGGCCCGGTGTCCGCGATGACCGGCATGATCCACGAGCTCGGTTTCCGCCTCGAAATCCGTTCGTTCCACCGCCAGGACATGGGGGACACCCACGCGACGTTCCTGCTGTGCGAGTCCGACGACGAGCGCAGCTGCTGGGTGATGGGACTGGGCGGCACGGCCGCGGAGTCGACGCTGCGGGCGATGATCGCGGGAATCAACCGCCTGTACGGCACGCGCTGATCCACCGAAGCTCGATCCACCGAAGCCGGGACGGCCTCGCACGAGCGATCGTGCGAGGCCGTTCGGCGCTCGGCATCTGAATGCGGGTTAATGGCCAGAATGTGTGTACAGAACCCGCCATTTCCTGCCCCTGACCTCGAATGATAGGCGTCCGAACATGCTCTGAAAGCATGTTCGGTGTCAGCTACCCGGAATTCCCCGCTCTGTGGTG
>NZ_JALPTB010000183.1 GCF_023218075.1 Rhodococcus sp. HM1
GCCCCCGGCGGCGAGCACCGCGACCGCGGGCGCGACCTTCGCGATGCCCGCCGCGGCCAGGACGACGCTGAGCGCCGCGAACCGGCCACGTCCCTGCAGCAGGCCCTGTTCGGCGGCGAGGAGAACCAGCAGGGGTGCGGTCACGAGGGACCCGAACGCCCCGGCCACACTCGTGTCGAGCGCCCACGCGACCACCGGCACCAGCACGGCCGCGATGCCCGCCGCGAGCGCGGCGCACCGGTAGCCGAGGCGACGCAGTTCGTCGATGCCGCTGCCGTGCACGGTTTCCCGCGCGACCACCGTCTGCAGGGCGAGCGCGGGCACCGCGAGGACGAGCTGGGCGGCGAGCAGGCTGGCGAATTCGCCGTAGCCGGCCGGGCCCAGCCAGCGGCTCGCGGGCAGGTGCAGCAGGTAGGACGCCAGGCTGGCGGTCATCGCACCGGCGGTCACCATCGTCATTCCGGCGACGGCGGATCCGGTGGGCGCGGGACGCGGCGTCTGAGGTCGCGGCATCCGCCCATCCTTACACCTGCACCGGCCCGTATTCTGCGCGCATGGTCAGGCCGGTGTCGTTGCGTTCCGTCGTGCCGGTCGTCTACAGCCTCGCGCTGGCGGTCGCGGTGCTCGGCCCGCTGCTGTTCTCCCCCGGCTATCTGTTGCTGCGCGACGCGGTGAGCACGCCGCGTTCGTTCCCGACGGATTCGGCCCTGGGCATCACCGACGCCGCGGCCCGCGCGGTGCCGCAGGACGCGCTGCTCGCGGCCGTGACCGTCGTCGTCGACGGCGGGATCGCGGTGACGGCACTGCTCGTGGCGGCGCTGTGGGCGGCGGGCTGGGGCGCGGCACGGCTGGTGGTGACGGTGCTGCCGGACCGAGCGGCCGGTCTGCCCGCGCAACTGGTGGCGGCGACGGTGGCGGTGTGGAACCCGTACGTCGCCGAACGGCTGCTGCAGGGCCACTGGAGCCTGCTGGTGGGGTACGCGGCGCTGCCCTGGGTCGTGTGCGCGACCGTCGCGGTGCGTGGCGGACTGCGCTGGGGG
>NZ_JALPTB010000184.1 GCF_023218075.1 Rhodococcus sp. HM1
AACATGCAGGCCCAACTCGCCACTTACAGTTCGACGGACTGGTGGTACAAGCCCACGGACGCGAAGTTCATCAGGGTCGTGGTGATCGGCGGGGCGTCCGGTGGGGGCCGCGGCAACAACGGCGGAAACGGCGGATACGGCCGCGGCGGACTGGGCGGCTATTCGGGCGGCTGGGCGATTTGGGAGTTCGACGCGGCAGACGTACCTGAGTCGGTGCTGTGCACGGTCGGCCCGGGCGGCGCCGGCGCCACGACGGACGGCGGGCACGGCGCAGACGGTGGCCTGTCCAGCTTCGGTGACCTGATCGCCGCTACCGGTGGGTCGTCTATCAATCAGACGTACGGCGCGGCCGTCGACCCGCTGCACGACTTCACATTCCACATTCGCGGAGGCAACGGTGCATCCCTCGCGATCGCTGGCGGTAACGGCGTGCCCACACCGGGTGGGGACGGTCCGTTCGCACCCGGTGCTCCGATCGCGAACATTCTGGCGACCGGTGACCACGGCCTGCCCGGCGTGTCGGCCCTCGTCGGGCAGCTCGGCCTAGGGTCCGCAGGTTCGGGCGGAAACGGAAAGAACGGGGCAGGCAACGGAGGCAATGGGGGCCCCGGTGGTTGGCCCGGCGCCCCGGGTGGCGGTGGCGGCCACTACGAAATCGGTTTCGCGGGCAACGGCGGCAACGGTGCCGGCGGCGCCATCTTCGTCACCACCCGCTTCTACTGACAGGAGAATCCCATGGGCACAGCAACACTCGTCGACGGGGACCTTGGTGGGCATCCGGGCCCGGCGCG
>NZ_JALPTB010000185.1 GCF_023218075.1 Rhodococcus sp. HM1
GGTACACCGAGGGAGGTCCCGCGACGCCCCGGGCCCGGTTCTCGCAGGTGGCCACGGTCTCGACGGCCGGGACCGTCAAGATCACCCTCGTCACCACGGCCGGCTCGATTCCCGTCGTGCTCGAGCGGGCGAAGGCGCCGTGCGCGGTCAACAGTTTCATCAATCTGGCCCGGCAGGGCTTCTACAACGGCAGTGGCTGCGACCGGCTGGTCGACGAGCCCGGAACGCGCGTCTTCACGTGCGGCGACCCCACGGGAACCGGCACCGGCGGACCCGGCTACCGATTCGCCGACGAATACCCGGTCACGGTGACCTCCCAGACGAACGGGTTCCTGACGCCGGTGCTGCACCCGCGCGGCACGCTGGCGATGGCCTCGGACGGACACGCCGACAACAACGGCAGCCGATTCCTGCTGTTCTTCGGCGACAGCGTGCTGCCGGCGCAGTACACCGTCTTCGGAACCATCGGCGAATCCGGACTGCCGGTGCTCGATGCCGCGGCGGCGGCAGGACACGACGGCGGCCCCGATTCCATCGGTGGCCGCCCCCTCACACCGGTGGTGATCAACAGGGTGATCTGAGGGTGAAACGGGCCCGTCACGAGGGCGGGGTCTGTCCGGAAATGCCCGGTTCGGTTACGGTCCGGATCTGTGAGAGCCGTTTCATCCGCGATGCAGGGGATCGTCCGCCGGTCCCGCGTCTGCACGCTCGGGGTCGTCGCGGTCGTCGTGACAGCGTGCAGCACCGGTGACGCCATCACCGCCGACACCCCGCCGATCCCGGCAC
>NZ_JALPTB010000186.1 GCF_023218075.1 Rhodococcus sp. HM1
AAGGCCGCCCGGCTGCGCCGGCTCGCCGAGACCGCACCGCCCCGGGTGCGGGCGGAGCTGGAGGCGAAAATCGCGGTCCTCGAGGACCATCGCACCGCGATCGGTGTCAAACGCGGGAAGATCAACCGAGAGCTCGCGTTTCATTTCGCCCGGCAGGTCGCCGACTACGCCGCTGCGGCGGAGGCGACGGTGATCGCGGTGGAGGACCTGACCACCCTGGAGGCTCGCAGGCGCGGCCGGAGCAACAACAATCGGGCGGCGCAGTCCGCCCGCCGTCGGGCCGCCGACGCCCTTGCCCACACCGCGGCCCGGGTGGGTGTGGTGGTGGTGTCGGTGCCGGCGCGGGGATCGTCGGCACGGTGTCCGGGCTGCACCGAACCACTGACCCGCCCCGGTGGCTATCACACGGCATGGTGCACCCGGTGTCAGGTGGGTGGGAATCGTGATCATGTGGCGGCGGTGAACCTCGCCGCACGGGCGTTGTCGGGGCGCGCTGCGGCGGTCCGCACCCGCAGTGGGAGCGTGGAGATCCGGACCGCGGTGCACGCCCCGGTCCGGAAATGTCGGGACAAGACCGGTCCCACCCCGCGCAGGCCTCGGCATCGCCGGGTCCGCCGCAGCATCACGGCTTCGAGACCCCCGAAGGGGGTGACACAGTCGAGGACTCGTCCTGCACCCGAAGCGTCGGTGTGGGACACGGTCGAGCCCGCAACATCGCACGATGGTGTGGTGGGTAGCCGTGAGAAACGTGGATCTTCACCGCCTGCCACGT
>NZ_JALPTB010000187.1 GCF_023218075.1 Rhodococcus sp. HM1
GCGTTCGGGCATGCCCGGCGTGGCCTGCATCTGCGGCACGATGCCCTCGACGTCGTCGACACCACCGGCATGATGCCCGGCGTCGACGAGCGCCTGCTCGTGCGCCATCTGCGCCTCGTCCTTCTCCTCCGACATCCCGATCGGACCGATCATCGTGCCGTTGAGGAACTGCTTGACCACCGGCTCGTCCGAGGTCAGCAGCACCTCGCGCGGACCGAACATCACCAGCTCGCGACGGAACAGCATGCCGATGTTGTCCGGCACCGTCCGCGCCAGGTTGATGTTGTGCGAGACGATCAGGATCGTCGCGTCGATCTCGGCGTTGATGTCGATCAACGTCTGCGAGATGTACGTCGTGCGCACCGGATCCAGCCCCGAGTCCGGCTCGTCGACCAGGATGATCTGCGGATCGAGCACCAGCGCCCGGGCCAGGCCGGCACGCTTGCGCATACCGCCGGAGATCTCACCGGGCAGCTTGTCCTCGGCCCCGAGCAGACCGACCAGCTCGAGCTTGTCCATCACGATCTTGCGGATGTCGGACTCGGACTTCTTGGTGTGCTCGCGCAGCGGGAAGGCCACGTTGTCGTACAGGTTCATCGACCCGAACAGCGCGCCGTCCTGGAACAGCACCCCGAACAGCTTGCGGATCTCGTAGAGCTCCTTGCTCGAGCACTGCAGGATGTCCGTGCCGTCGATGACGATCGATCCCTGCTCCGGGCGGAGCAGGCCGATCAGCGACTTCAGGAACACCGACTTACC
>NZ_JALPTB010000188.1 GCF_023218075.1 Rhodococcus sp. HM1
GGCCTATCGGGTGCGCCCCCGCCCCGACCTCGACCCGATCTCCGTGGCGGACGCCGCACGCAATCTCGCCGAGCATGATCACCCGAATCCGCGGCTGCACCACGACCACCGGGTCATCTCCCCACGCCTGCGGGCCGCGCTGCTGCGGTTGTGGAAGCTGTGACCGCCGGCGGGGTCGCGTGCAGAACTGCGATCCGGGTAGCAGACATCTTGCAGCTTCGTGTGCCCGATCCGAAGAGACATAGGGACTATTCGGCTGACGCTCGCCGGAGCAGCATCCTGACGGCGGATCATGGCAGCGTTGAGCGCATCTACCCACTTGGCGCTCCGATTGCCTTGCCCGTCCGCCTCGCGGACACACAGCGAGCGTCGACGCCGCGCCCCAGCTGGAGGTCGGCGGAAACAGTCCGGGTCCAACGCTGTGCGCAGCGTTTGGAGTAACTCGGCGTGGGCGCTGGAGAGGACGTTCATCCCATGGCATTGGGAACGAACGATTCGGAGCTCCACCGTAGAGGCAGCGGTGACGGTGGTGGCGGGCGCCGCCGCGCCGAACCCCAGGGCCGTCTTCATGGCAGCCTTCACCGGGGAGCTGGAACTGCTCCTCCAGTGCGGCATCGGTCCCGCACGGACTCTAGTGCCTCGTCAAGCAACCTTGGCCGTGTAATGCGGGTACTCGGTCCACGATCGGATCGGTGAGTCCGGGGCGAACCGGGTCTTCGGCTCGGCACGAGCATTGCGCCACCGCACGTATGCGGCGA
>NZ_JALPTB010000189.1 GCF_023218075.1 Rhodococcus sp. HM1
GCGCGCGTCGGTGTGGAGATCCCGGCCGAGTTGCACGGGCGGTTGGTGCAGGTGGCGCGGGCGCACAACGCGACGTTGTTCATGGTGGTGCATGCGGCGTTGTCGGTGTTGCTGGCGCGGTTGTCGGGTACGTCGGATGTGGCGGTGGGTACGCCGATCGCCGGGCGTGGTGAGCGTGAGCTCGACGATCTGATCGGCATGTTCGTCAACACGTTGGTGTTGCGGGCGGATGTGCGTTCGGCCGGCTCGTTCGAGGAGTTGCTGGGGGCGGTTCGGGAGTCGGATCTGCAGGCGTTCGCGCATGCGGATGTGCCGTTCGAGCGGCTGGTGGAGGTGCTGAATCCGGCGCGGTCGACGGCGCGGCATCCGCTGTTCCAGGTCGGCCTCTCCTTCCAGAACCTGAACGAGGCCAGCCTCGAACTCGACGACCTCGCCATCGCACCGCTCGACCTCGAGCACCGGACCTCGCAGTTCGACCTGCACTGGATCGTGCAGGACACCTACGACGAGGCCGGAACTCCCACGGGGATCGGCGGTTTCGTGACCTATGCGACCGCGTTGTTCGACGAATCGACGGTGGTCTCGTTCGTCGAGCGGTTCGTGCGGGTTCTCGAGGAGATCGTGGCGGATCCGTCGCGCCCGGTCGGGGATCTGGAGATCCTCGGTGCGGGGGAGCGGTCGCGGATTCTGGAGTCGTTCAACGACACTGCGCACGAGGTGGATGCGTCGGCGACGTTGGTGTCGTTGTTCGA
>NZ_JALPTB010000018.1 GCF_023218075.1 Rhodococcus sp. HM1
CACGTCCTCCCGCGACGTCAACGACCCCAGCACCAGCCCCCACGCCACCTGCACCACCGTGTTCAACGTCGCCCCGCGATCACGCACCCACGCCGACAACGCCGCCGTCTCCTCCACACCGAAATCGGCACACACGTCCCGTGATTCGCGGTACCGGCGCGTTGGATCGTCCGGGACGACCAGTGTCGGCTCGTCGACGCCGGCGAGCGCACGTGCCCATTCGTCGAGGGAGTGTTCGCGGTCCTGCCGCTCGACCCAGGCGAGGTAGTCCCGGTACGAGGTGGGCCGCGGGAGGCCGGCGGGGTCGCCTTCGGTCGCGTACAGCATCAGCAGTTCGCGAACGAGGAGCGGCGTCGACCAGCCGTCGAGCAGCAGGTGATGGTTGGTCATGATCAGCCGGTGACTGTCCGGCCCGGTGGTGACCAGCAGCCACCGGATCAGCGGCGGTTGCGCGGGATCGAATCGTGTCGCCCGGTCTTCCGCCATGATCCGTTCGAGTTCGCGGTCGCGGTCGTCGGCGGGGAGAGCGGACAGATCGATCTCGGTGAACGGCAGTTCGACGCGATCCCGGACGATCTGTACCGGTCGTCCGTCGACGTCGGGCACGAACGTGGTGCGCAGGTTGGCGTGGCGGTCCAGCAGCACCGTTCCGGCGCGCCGCAACCGCTCCGCGTCGACCTGTCCGCGCAGCTCGAGCACCAGTTGCACCAGGTACGCGTCGACGGAGTCCTCCGACACCAGCGCATGGAACAGCAGACCCTCCTGCAGCGGCGACAGCGGCCACACGTCGGCCAGGTCCGGATACTGCCGCTCGAGTTCCTCGATCTGCGCCTGCTGCAGTGTCACCAGGCCCAGGTCGGACGGCGTGTGTCCCCCGGAGCCGGGGATGCGGGTGCGCTCCGCCAGCGCGGTGAGCACGCGGCACCACAGGTCGGCGAGGTCGTGCACCTCGCCTGCGGTCAGTAGCCCGGTCGGGAACGCCCACGTGGCGCGCAGCCGAGGGCCGGTGCTGTCGTCGAGGGTGAGCGCGTTGATGTCCAGCGCCGCGGGCACCGGCATCTCCGGATCCTGGGCACCGCCGAGTTCCGAGCCGGCGTCGACGGGCATCCACGGTCCCGCCGGCATCCCGTCCGCTGTTCCGGTGGCGATGCGGCCGAGGTAGTTGAAGCCGATCTGCGGCCCAGCGTGTTCGCGCAGGATCGAGGCGGTTTCGTCGTCGAGATAGCGGAGCAGCCCGAAGCCGATGCCGTGGTCGGGGACCGCGAGGAGCTGTTCCTTGACGGACTTCACGGCCGCGTCCAGCGCAGGGCCGCCGCCGCAGGCGTCGTCGAGATCGATCCCGGCCAGGTCCAGCCGGACCGGGAAGCCGGTGGTGAACCAGCCGACGGTCCGGCTCAGCTCGGCGCCCGGTACCGTCTGTTCCTCCCGCCCGTGCCCTTCCAAGGCGATGAATGCGTCGTCGATCGGGGTGCCGCGGTTGCGGCGCCAGGCCGTCGCCGCGACCGCGAGTGCAGTGAGCAGACCGTCCGCGACGCTGCCGTGGAACGCATCGGGGACGGCGGTCAGCAGCGCCTCGGTCACGTCGGTCGGCAGTTCGACGCAGAAGTGCTCGGCCGTCGCGGTCACGTCGGTCGCGGGATCGAGCGGGCGGGATCCGATCGTCGGGTCGTCCCCGGCCGTGGTCGCGCGCCAGAAGTCGAGTTCGGCGAGCCGTTCGGGTTGCTGCGCGGCCTCGACCAGACCGTGCGCCCAGCGGCGCATCGACGTACCGACCGCGTCGAGCTGCGGGTTCTCTCCCGCCGCGATCTGCGACCACGCGGTCGCGAGATCCGGGACGAGGTTCCGCCACGACACCCCGTCCACGGCCGAATGATGGATCACGACCAGCAGCCGACCCGGGATTCCGGTGTCGGACGAGTCGGTGCCGGCGGGGTCGAACCACACCGCCTGCAGCACGATTCCCGAGGCCGGGTCGAGCCGGTCGGCGGCGGCGTCGAGTTCGGCGTGTGCGATGGCGTCGAAGTCGTCGCCGTGCGGGTCGGTGGCCACGCGGACGAGGACATCGTCGGCGTCGACGGTTCCGGTCGGCTGCACGGTCCAGGTCCACGTCCCGTTCGACGAGCGCAGCCGGGAGCGCAGCATGTCGTGCCGATCGAGCACGGCCTGGAGCGTGCGCGTGAGTGTCGTGTGGTCGATGCCGGCAGGTAGTTCGAGCAGGACCGCCTGGGAGAAGCGGGTGTGGTGCAGCGGGCTGCGGTCGAGGAGCCAGTGCATGACGGGGGTGAGCGGCAGGTCGCCGACCCCACCACCGGGCAACTCCTCGAGCACCACCACACCGGCACCACCGGACGCCGCCACCTGCGCCAACGCCGCCACCGTCCGGCACTCGAACACATCCCGCGGCGAGAACACCAACCCCCGCGCCTTTGCCCGCGCCACCAACTGGATCGACATGATGCTGTCCCCACCGAGCGCGAAGAACGAATCCTGCGCCCCCACCGTCTCGACCCCCAGCACCTCGGCGAACAACTCCGCCAGCACCGCCTCCGTCTCCGAGGCCGGCGCACGGAACTCCGCCGCACCCGAACGGAAATCCGACTCCGGCAACGCCGCCCGATCCACCTTCCCGTTCGCCGTCACCGGCACCGCATCGATCACCGACACCGTCGCCGGCACCATGTGCGGCGCCAACCGCGCCCCCACCTGTGCCAGCACCGCGACCGGATCCAGCTCGGCGCCGGGTTCCGGCACCACATATCCGACGAGCCGATCCACCGCACCACGATGGACACTCGCCACCGCCTGCTCGACTCCGTCGCACGCCCGCAGCGCGGATTCGATCTCGCCGAGTTCGATGCGGAAGCCGCGGACCTTCACCTGATCGTCGGAGCGGTGCAGGTACTCGAGTTCGAATGTGTTGTCGCCGCACTTCTTCCATCGAACGAGGTCGCCGGTTCGGTACATCCGCTGCCCGGGGGTCCCGAACGGATCGGCCACGAACCGCGACGCGGTCAGCGAACCCCGGTTCCGGTATCCCCGTGCCAGGGCGGGGCCCGACAGGTACAGCTCCCCCGCCACGCCGACCGGGACCGGCCGCAGCCGGTCGTCGAGCACCAGTTCGGCGAATCCACGGATCGGGCCACCGATCGTCACGGGATCTCCCACCGTGAGCGGCCGTCCGGCGTTCGACTGGATCGTCGCTTCCGCCGGACCGTAGGTGTTCACCATGGTCCGGCCCGGCGCCCACCGCGCCACCAGCTCCGGCGGGCAGGCCTCACCACCGACGATCACCGTGCCCAGATGGTCGAGCCCGACCGGATCGACCGTGCCCAGCGCCGCCGGGGTCAGGGCCGCATGGGTGACCTGCTCGCGCGCCAGCAACTCCGCGAGTTCGCGACCACCGAAGACCCCGGGCTGCGAGATCACCAGGCGGCCACCGGATCCGAAGGCCCACAACATCTCCAGCACCGCCGCGTCGAAGCTCGGCGACGCCGCGTGCAGCACCCGCGCATCCGGACCCAATCCGAACCGGGCGCGCTGTTCGGCCACCAGGTTCGCGAGTCCGGCGTGCGTGACGGTCACGCCCTTGGGCACGCCCGTCGACCCGGACGTGTAGATCACGTACGCGGCCTGCTCCGGCCGTACCGGCACCCGCACCTCCCGGTACCGGGAGCCATCGGCGTGGGCGGTCTCGGAGACGGGTATCCAGGGGACGAGGCCGGGCAGCTGTTCGACTCGGTCCGGGGTCGTAAGGCCCAGCACGGCACCGGAATCGGCGAGCATGTGCTCGATCCGGCCGGCCGGGTACCCGGGGTCGACGGGGACGAACGCGGCCCCGGTCTTCGCGACCGCCCACACCGACAGGATCGACTCCACCGACCGCGACACCGCGATCGCCACCACCGATTCCGGACCCGCTCCTGCTTCGATCAACCTGTGCGCCAATCGATTCGACTCGTCGTGCAGCTCGCGGTACGTCACTCGACGGTCTCCGCAGACGACGGCGATCGCGTCCGGATCGGTCGCCGCCGACGCCGTCAGCAGCTCGGACAGCGTCCTCGACGGCAGCGCGGGTGCGCCCGCCGCCGGCACCAGGTGGCGGCGTTCGTCCGGGGAGAGGATGTCGATCGTCTCGATCGGCGCCGACGGGTCGGCGGTCACGTCCTCGAGGATGCGCACGAACCGTTCGGCGAACGCCCGCACGGTCGTCTCCTCGAGGAGGTCGTCGGCGTAGACGAACGCAGCCGATATTCCTTCGGGGGCACCGTTTTCGGTGAACTCTTCGACGAGACCCAGGTGGAGGTCGTAGCGTGCGACGCCGGGATCGAGCAGGATCGGCTCGACCGTCAGGCCCGGCAGTTCCAGGCGCGCGGCTTCGGTGTTCCGGAACTCCAGCATCACCTGGAACAGCGGCGAATACGCGGTCGACCGCTCCGGATCCACGGCGTCGACGACCTGATCGAACGGGACCTCGGCGTGCGCGAAGGCTCCGAGCGCGCTCTCGCGCGCCCGGCCGAGAAGCCCGGTGAACGAACCGGCCGGATCGACGGCGGTCCGCAGCACGATCGTGTTGACGAACATGCCCACGACGTCGTCGAGCGCGGCCTCTCCCCGACCGGCGACCGGGGTGCCGACACTGATGTCGTCGGATCCGCCGAGCCGGGCCAGCAGCACCGCCAGCGCGGCGTGCATCACCATGAACATCGTCGAATCATGTTGCCGGGCAAGTTCTCGAAGGCGGCGGTGCAGTTCGGAATCCATCCTGAAGTCCGCCGTGCCCGCGTGCAGCGACCGGTGTACCGGCCGTGGCCGGTCCCACGGCAGTTCGAGCACCGCGGGCGCGCCGGACAACGTCCGCTGCCAGTACCCGAGCTGGACCGCGGCACGCGAATGCGGGTCCGTGTCGCTGCCGAGAAGCTCCCGCTGCCACAGGGTGTAGTCGACGTAGTCGACCGGCAGCGGCGCCCAGTCGGGGGCGTGACCGTCGCGGCGCGCGGTGTAGGCGACCATGACGTCCCGGGCCAAGGGCACCATCGACGAACCGTCGGCCGCGATGTGGTGCACCACCATGACAAGGGCGTGCTCGGCCGGGCCGGTCCGGAACAGTGCGGTCCGGATCGGGGCGGCGCGGCTGACGTCGAAACCGGTTCCGCCCAGCTCCGCGATGCGGGCCCGCAGGGTCGTCTCGTCGGGAACCACGGTCGGCGTCAGGTCGGGCAGCACCGCCTCGACGGGGAGCGTGACCTGATGCGGCCCGTCCTCGGAGCCGGGGTACACGGTGCGCAGCGTGATGTGCCGTTCGAGGACGTCGGCCAGGGCGGCGCGAAGGGCGTCCGGATCGAGATCGCCGGTCAGCCGCAGCGCGATGGGGATGTTGTAGGCCGGGGAGCCGGTGTCGAGCTGGTTGACGAGCCACATGCGCTGTTGCGCGAGGGACAGCGGGATCCGGTCCGGGCGCGGGAGGCGAGCCAGGGCGGGCCGGGATCCGGCCGCGGTGTCCCGGGCGCTCACTCGGGCGGCCAGTGCCGCCACGGTCGGCGCTTCGAACAGATCGCGGACCCCGATACCCGAGCCGAGCGCGGTGTTCACCCGGGCGACTACCCGCGTCGCACTGAGGGAGTTGCCGCCGAGGTCGAAGAAGTTCGCGTCGATGCCGAGTCCACCGGTGCCGAGCACGTCGGCGAAAGCCGTCGCGATCGCCGACTCGCGGGCGGTGCGGGGTGCGCGGAACTGCGTGGGCGCCGCGAAGTCCGGTGCGGGCAGCGCCGCGCGGTCGAACTTGCCGACCGGGGTACGCGGGATGTCGTCGAGGACGACGACGGCCGCGGGAACCATGTAACCCGGAACCCGTGCGCGCACGTGCTCGGTGAGCGCGGCGACATTGGGTTCTCCGTCGTCGGACGGGACGACATAGGCCACCAGAACGGTGTCTCCGCCCGGGCCGGGCCGCCCGACTGTGACGGCGAAACGCACACCCGGATGGGAGGCCAGGGCGGCGTCGATCTCGCCGAGTTCGATGCGGAGGCCGCGGATCTTCACCTGGAAGTCGCTGCGCCCCAGGTAGTCCAGTTCGAGTCCGCCGTCGTCGGCGCGCCGCCATCGCACGACGTCGCCGGTCCGGTACATCCGGCTGCCGGGTCCGCCGAACGGGTCCGCGACGAACCGGCCCGCGGTCAGGTCCGGCCGATTCCGGTAGCCCCACGCCAGGCCGGGGCCCGACAGGTACAGTTCTCCCGCGACTCCGACCGGCACGGGTCGCAGCCGCTCGTCGAGGACGAGTTCGGCGATGCCGCGGATCGGTCCGCCGATGCCGACCGGGCCGTCCGCCGCGACCGCACCGAGATTCGACATGACCGTCACTTCGGTCGGCCCGTACGCGTTGAACATCGTCCGGCCGGGCGCCCACCGCGCCACGAGTTCCGGCGCGCAGGCCTCACCGGCCGCCACCAGGCACCGGAGCGACCCGCGCCCGACGGGGTCGAGGGAGGCGAGCACCGACGGCGTCAGGACCGCGTGGGTCACCGCCCGGTGGTCCATCAGCGCGGCGAGATCGTCTCCGCCGTAGGTGCCCGGGGGTGCGATCACCAGTTGCGCGCCGGAACCGAAGGCCCACAGCATCTCGAACACCGACGCGTCGAAACTCGGGGACGCGAAGTGCAGCACGCGGGACGCGGGATCGGCGCCGAACCGCTCCCGCTCTTCCGTCGACAGACACGTCAGGCCCCGGTGCGGCACGACGACACCCTTCGGGGTTCCCGTGGAACCGGACGTGTAGATCACGTACGCCGGGTGATCGAGGTGCAGCGGCGCGGTGCGGTCCCGGTCGGTGATCGGCTGCGGCGAATGCGTGGCCACCGCGTCGACGGCGGCGGGTTCGTCGATCGGCATCCACGGCACGTCCCCGGGCAGCGTCGGAGCCGAAGCCGTGACGGTCAGCCCGAGTGCCGCCCCCGAATCGGAGAGCATGTGCTCGATGCGCGCGGACGGGTAGGTGGGGTCGACCGGGACGAAGGCGGCCCCCGTCTTCGCGACCGCCCACACCGCGAGCACCGACTCGTACGAGCGCGGGATCGCCACGGCGACAGTCGTTCCGGGCCCGGTGCCTCGTGCGATCAGCAACCGCGCCAGTCGGTTCGAGTCGGTGTCGAGCCGGCCGTAGGTGATCCGCCGGTCCCCGCACCACACGGCGACCGCGTCGGAGTCGGTGCCGGCCGACGCGGCCAGCAGATCCGGCAGGGTGGCCGCGGGGACCGCGGCTGCCCCGGTGACCGGGGTCAGCTCGGCGCGTTCGCGCGGCGACAGGACGTCGAGGTCGCCGAGCCGCACCATGGGTTCGGCCACGCCCTGTTCGAGAATGCGGCGGAACCGATCCGCGCAGGCGCGCACGGCCGCCGCGTCGACTGCGGCGCTGAACTCGAAGTCGATCGTCAGGCCCGCAGGGTGACAGGCGTCGGTGAACGTCTCGGCGACGGTCACCCGGACGGCACCGAATCCGCCGCGGTCGCCGGGTGCGGGGGCGGTGATCGACACACCGGCGACGCCGGAATAGGTCGCTTCGCGCACTCCGAGCACGACCTGGCACGGCGACGGCGACTCCCCGCCCCTTGTCAGCTCGTCCAGGACCCGGGCGAGCTCGATCCCGGTATGGGAGAACGCACCGAGTTCGCAGTCGCGTGTGCGGGCGACGGCCTCCGAGAAGGTGGTCGCGTCCTCCACCCGCGTGCGCAGCACGACGGCATCGACGCCGGTCCCGGCGCGCACGGGGGCGCCGATCGTGATGTCGTCGGAATCGACGGATCTGCTCAGCGCAACGGCGAGCGCGGTGTGCACGACCGAGTAGGTCCGGGTGTCGTGGGCCCTGGCCAGGCATCGCGCCCGGCGGTGCGTCCGGGCATCGACGGCGACGCGGGTGCGGTCCCCGTGTTCCGGATGCGCGGACGTCGGGCCGCTCGCCGGTCCGCCGGACGTCGGCAGGTTCGCGAGGGTGCGACGCCAGTAGTCGAGGTGCTGCGCCGCGGCGCGCCTGCGCTCGCCGGCACGCACGCTGTCGGGATCGATCGCGGACAGCGGCGTATCGGGCGCCGAGGACACGAATTCCTGGACGAATCCGACGAATCCACCGTGGAGTTCGTGCAACTCGTCGTCCCGATAGCGGCCGGGATTGCCCCGGAATTCGAGGTAGGTCGTCGGCGGTGTGCCGCTCTGGTACACGTTGACCAGCAGGTCCTCGACCGGTCCCGACGTGAGCACATGGAATTCACCGACGAGGGGCCCGAGAACGATCTCCTCGTGGAAGAGCATGACGTTCACCATCGGGGCACTCGCCCGGCGGGTGTCGGCGCCGAGGTCGCGCATGATCGTGGCGAGGTCACCACGCTGGTGCCGCAGTGCGCCGAGCAGTTCGCCCTGGACGCGGTCCACGAGGTCGCCGACGGCGTCGTCGGGTCGCACCGCGATCCGCAGCGGTGCGACGTTGACGACCATGCCACCGGACCGGCGCAACACCGCGGTGGTGCGGCCCGACACCGGAATGTCGACACGCACCTCCGGCCGGCCCGTCAACCGGGACAGGTAACACGCGAATCCGGCGATGATCGAGGCCGCCGAGTTTCCGCTCGCGCGGTTGTCGGTGTCGAGGAGCCGGGCCGCGGTGGCATCGGCGAGCGCGGCGGTGACCAGGGTGTTGTCGGCAACGGCCGGGGCCCGGCGCTCGCTCAGGCTCGAGCCCTCCGTCAGGACGGCGAGCCGTTCGGCCCAGTACTCGCGGTCGGAGTCGAAGCGCGCCGACTCGCAGTAGCGGCGGTCGAGGTCGTACAGGGCGCGCAGGTCGGCGGCACCGTGAGGTTCGGGCTCACGCCCCTCGGCCGCCGCGGTGTACAGCGCCGCGATCCGCTTCACCATGGTCATCGCGCCGTAGCCGTCCAACGCGACGTGATGAATTCGGCTGTACCAGAGATAGTGCTCGTCGCCGAGTCGCAGGATCGACGACGCGACGAGCCGGTCGGTGGCCGGATCCATCGGTGCCGTGTAGTTCGCGTGCATCCAGGCGTGGGCCGCCGCGACCGGGTCCTCGTGGGCCCGGAAGTCGAGCACCTCGAGGTCGGAGTCGAGCGTCGGATCGACCACCTGGTACGGCTCGCCGTCGACCTCGGTCAGCCGCAGGAACCCGGAACCGAACTCGAGCCCGGCCACGACGGCCACCCGCTGGAACAGGTCGACGTCGAGCGCCCCGCGGAATTCCACGTACTGGGCGATGCACAGCGGCACCTCGGGTGCGAGTTGCTGCGCGAACCACATCCCGTACTGGGCGGGTGAGAGGGGAAACGGGGTCGTGCTGTCCTTGCCGGCCGGCCCGGTGGAGGCAACGGGCGCGGCCGAGTCCGTGCTCATGACGCGAGCTTCTCCGCAATCTCGGTGCGGACGGACGACGGGACCGAACCCGCGAACTTCTTCAGGTAGGCCAGGACCCATTCGCGGTCGGCCGTCAGGAACGGGAAGTCCGAGCCGACCATGTGCCGGACGGCAAGCATGGGCACCGGCGCGTCGAGTGCCCGGAACTCGCTGTTGCGCAGACCGGACACCGTGCAGCCCGGGTAGAACTGGCCGAGCATGAGGCCCTGAACGACGAAGTCGGACTTGCGATCGTTCTGCACGCGCTCGATCAGGTCGTAGTCCGTCAGATCGGGGAAGACCACGACGACGGCCTTGAGGGCGGCGTCGGCGCCGGTGTCCGGCGGAAGTCCCGGGAAGAGCTCGGCGAGGTCGTCGGCGATGGCGCGCATCCGGTCCTCCCCGACGTCGGTGCCGGGGACGAACGCTGCCCAGAACAACCGCCGGGTGATCGACGGGCCGGCGAACGGGCAGACCGGGCCACGCCGGCCGAGGTCCTTGTGCGGGTGGCACAGGTAGTCGACCGCCCAGCGGCGCACCGTCGGTGCGCTGGGGTGCTCGTCGATGGCGAACCCGTCGAAGAGGCTGACGAGTTCGATGCCCGACCGGGGGCCGCGTACGGAGGGACCGGGAGGGGTGGACGCCGGGGACGTTGCGGTTTCCAGGCGACGAGTGGTAGCCGGCATTTGCTTCTCCAAGTGACTGTGGATGGTCGGACTCATGGCGGTCCGTCTTCTGGGAATGTCCGTTTTTTGGGAATGTCCGTTTTTTGGGAATGTCCGCGATCGGTGCTGCCGATAACTTTCGGCCGCTTCACCGGCGGGGTCACGAGTAGTGCGCTACCTGTTTCGCGCTCCGGAACGGGTAGCGCGCAATGTGCTGGACTGTCGCTGTCGTGACATCTCTAGAATCCCGCGTTCCGGCCGACGTCACCAGTACCCAAGGGGGTTTCTGTTCACACCCTGTGGCCCGCCGCGCCCTGACGCGTACCTGCCGAGCCGGTCCGGGCCGCGTCCGCACGAAGCAGGTGCCGGGCGAGCTCGGGACCGATCTCGGCGAGGGCCTGCGGACTCGTCAGCTCCTGGTGGGTGGCTCGCACCGCGTGCTCGTCGATCCGGCCGGCGACGTGCGCCTGCCAGGCCGCTGCGGCGGTGGGGTCGCCGGCCGATTCCGCGGCCGCGAAGTACAGCACATCGAGATCGGGCGACGCCGACGGACTATGTGTGACAGCGAGTTCCACCGTCGCGGTGAACACCCGGTGCAGCATCTCGACGCGTTCCGGCGTCACCGCGTCGAACAGGCCGCCGGTGCGGCGCAGCACGTCCGCGGCTTGTTCCGCGGTCAACGTGTCGCCGGCCGGCAGGTCACCGAACTCGGCGAGCAGTTCGGCCAGGGTCGGTGGTTCGCGGCGGATGTCGTCGTCGCCCAGCAGATGCGAGTCGAGCATCGTGAGGGTCGCGACTTCGGAGCCGAGTCGCACCGCCATCTCGTGGGCGATCTGGCCGCCCACCGAATACCCCACCAGGTGGTACGGGCCGTCCGGCTGCACGGACCGGATCTGCTCGATGTAGCGGTCGGCGAGGTCGCCGAGGTCGGTGAAACGCGCCTCGGGGTCGGTGAGCGCCGGGGACTGCAGGCCGTACACCGGGCGATCGCCCAGGTAGGGCACCAGACCGGTGAAGCACCAGGCCAGGCCGATCGCCGGGTGGATGCAGAACACCGGCGTGCCGGTGCCGTCCGGGCGCAGCGGAAGCAGCGGCGCGAGCGCGTCGTCGGCTTCGTGGTCCGGCGCGGTGGCGATCCGGTGGGCCAGGGATTCCGGGGTGGGGTCGGTGAAGATCCACTGCACCGGCACCTGCCGGCCGATCCCGTCCGAGATCTTGGCCATCAGCACGGTCGCGCTCAGGGACGTGCCGCCGAGAGCGAAGTAGTTGTCGTCCAGCCCGACCCGATCGATCCCGAGATCCTCGGCGAACGCGTCGGCGACGACGGTCTCGGCGGCGTCGCGCGGCGCCCGGTAGGCGACGCGGGTGTGCTCCGGCCGCGGCAGGGCGGCCCGGTCGAGCTTGCCGTTCGCGGTGACCGGGACCCGAGCCAGGACGGTGACGGTCGCGGGAACCATGTGCGGGGCGAGCCGGGCGCGGGCGTGGCCGAGCACGGCATCGACGTCGACCTCGGAGCCCGGGGCCGCGACGACGTAGCCGGCGAGCCGGTCCCCGTCGGTGTGGGCGACGGCGTGCGCGACACCGGGATAGCCGAGCAGCGCCGATTCGATCTCGCCGAGTTCGATGCGGAATCCGCGGACCTTCACCTGCTGATCGGAGCGGCCGACGTAGTCGAGTTCGAGCGTCCCGTCCTCGCGGCGGCGCCAGCGCACCAGATCACCCGTGCGGTACATCCGCAGCCCGTCCGCGGCGGCGACGAACCGAGCCGCCGACAATCCGGGACGGTTACGGTAGCCACGGGCCGAGCCGGGACCCGACAGGTACAGTTCCCCCACCACCCCGACCGGGACCGGCCGCAGCCGCTCGTCGAGCACCAGTTCGGCGAAGCCGCGGATCGGGCCGCCGATCGTAACCGGTTCTCCTGCAACGAGAGCGCGACCTGCATTGGACTGAATCGTCGTTTCCGCGGGACCGTAGGTGTTCACCATGGTCCGGCCAGGGGCCCACCGCGCGACGAGTTCCGGAGGGCAGGCCTCGCCACCGACGATGACCGTGCTCAGATGGTCGAGTCCGTCCGGATCCACCGTGCCCAGCGCAGCGGGGGTCAGTGCCACGTGCGTGACCTGCTCGCGCGCCAGCAGATCGGCGAGCTCGCGCCCGCCGAACACCCCGGGCGGGGAGATCACCAGACGACCACCGGCCCCGAAGGCCCACAGCATCTCCAGGACGGCCGCGTCGAAACTCGGCGAGGCCGCGTGCAGCACCCGCGCGTGCGGGCCGAGTCCGAACCGGGTGCGCTGTTCGGCCACCAGGTTCGCCAGGCCCGCGTGGGTGACCTCGACGCCCTTCGGCACCCCCGTCGATCCGGACGTGTAGATGAAGTATGCGGGATGCTCGACCAGCAGCGGCGCGACCCGATCCGCATCGGTCACCCGATCGATCGACGCCTGCTCGCACGGCTGATCCAGGTTCAGCCACGTCACCGATTCCGGCAATGCATCACGCGCATCCGAAATCGTGACCCCCACCGTCACAGCCGAATCCGCGAGCATGTGCGCAATTCGCGCCGCGGGATAGTTCGGGTCGACGGGAAGGAACGCGGCCCCGGTCTTCACGACCGCCCACACCGCGAGCGCGGATTCGAGCGACCGCGGAATCGCGATCGCCACCGCAGACTCCGGACCGACACCGGCGCGGATCAGGACCCGCGCCAGCCAATTCGACTGCTCGTCCAGCTCACGGTAGGTCAGCCGGCGCTCCCCCGCGACCACCGCGACCGCGTCGGGGTCGGCAGCCGCCGCGGCCGCGAACAACTCGGGCAGGGTGACGGCGGGGACCGACGCACCGCCCGACACCGGGACCAGTTCGGCGCGTTCGGCGTCGTCGAGCAGGTCGAAGGCGCCGAGCGGACGCGTCGGCTCGGCAACGACGGCCTCGAGCAACCCCACGAACCGACGCGCGAAACCGTCGACGGTGCTGCGGTCGAAGATGTCTGTGGTGTAACCGAATTCGGCTTTCATGCCGGCGGGAGCGCCGGAACGGTCCCGGGTCTCGTCGATGCTCAGGTACAGATCGCACTTGGCGACCTCGAGGTCGATGTCGACGGTCTCGACGGTCAGCCCCGGCAGGTCGAGGCGGGTCGCGTCGAGGTTGCGGAACTCGAGGAGCACCTGGAACAGCGGCGAGTGCGCGGAGGATCGCACCGGGTCGAGCGCCCGGACGACGTGGTCGAACGGGACGTCGGCGTTCCCGAAGGCGGCGAGGTCACCGTCGCGCACCTGGGCCACCAACTCGCCGAAGGTGGACTGCGGTGCGATGCGGGTGCGGAGGGTCACCGTGTTGACGAACATGCCGACCATGTCGTCGAGCGCCGCGTCGCCCCGGCCCGCCACCGGCGTTCCGATCGCGAGATCCGCTGTGCCCGCGAGCTTCCCGAGGAGGACTGCCAGCGCGGCGTGCACGACCATGAACACGGTGGCGTCGTGCTCGCGGGCCAGCTCGGTGACCGCGCGGTGCAGGTCCGGGCCGAACCCGAACGGCACGGCGGCCCCGTGCGCGGAGCGATGCATCGTCCGCTCCCGATCGGTCGGCAGTTCGAGCAGTTCCGGCAGTCCGTCGAGGGTGTGGCGCCAGAAGTCGATCTGCGCGGTCGCGAGCGAGTCCGGGTCGGTGTCGTCGCCGACGACCTCCCGCTGCCACAGGGTGTAGTCGACGTAGTGCGCGGGCAGCGGCACCCACAGCGGCGCCTGCCCCTGCGCGCGGGTCGTGTAGGCGAGCATCACATCCCGTGCGAGCGGCGCCATCGAGAAGCCGTCGGCCGCGATGTGGTGCAGCACGATCGCGACGACGTGCTCCTGGGAGCCCAGCCGGAACAGGGCGGTGCGGATCGGGACGTCGACGCTCACGTCGAAGCCGATGGACGCGACGGCGCGCAACCGTTCCCGCAGCTCGGATTCGCCCGTCACCGGCATCGGCGTGAGGTCGGCGGTGACGCTGCCGGCGGGCAGCACGACCTGATGCGGACCCTGCTCGGACGACGGGTGAACGGTGCGGAGAGCCTCGTGCCGCTCCAGCACATCGGCGAGCGCGGCGCGCAGCGCGTCGAGGTCCAGGTCGCCGGTCAGGCGCAGCGCGATCGGGACGTTGTAGGCGGGGGAGGTCGGATCGACCTGGTTGACCACCCACATCCGCTGCTGCGCGAGCGACAGCGGCACCCGCTCCGGCCGGGGACCTGCCACCAGGGCGGGCCGGTCCCCCGCGCGACGGCCGGCCGCATCGGCGCGCGCGGCGAACGCCGCGACGGTGGGTGCCTCGAACAGTTCCCGCACACCCATTTCCGTGCCGACGGCGGTGTTCACGCGGGCGACCACGCGGGTCGCGCTGAGCGAGTTGCCGCCGAGGTCGAAGAAGTGGTCGTCCAGGCCGACGCGGTCCAGGCCGAGGACCTCCGCGAAGGCCGCGGCGGCGGCACGTTCGGTGCCGGTGACGGGCGCCCGGTATTCGGCCCGGGCGAAGTCCGGGGCGGGCAGCGCGGCGCGGTCGAGCTTGCCGACCGGGGTGAGCGGCAGTTCGCCGAGCACGACGATCGCCGCCGGAATCATGTGCGAGGGCACGAAGTCCCGGAGATGCGCGATCAGCGCGGCGGCCTCGGGGACCGCGGTGTCGGATCCGTCCGCGGGCAGCACGTAGGACACCAGCACGGTGTCGCCGCCCGGCCCGGGGCGTCCGACCGTGATGGCGAAGTCCACGTCCGGATGGGCGGTGAGGGCCGCGTCGATCTCCCCGAGTTCGACGCGGATGCCGCGGATCTTGACCTGGAAGTCGGACCGGCCGAGGTAGTCGAGAGTGGAGCTTCCGTCGGCGGTGGTCCGCCAGCGCACGACGTCACCGGTGCGGTACAGGCGCGCACCCGGCTCACCGAAGGGGTCGGCGACGAACCGCGACGCGGTCAGCGCCGGCCGCCCCCGGTAGCCGCGCGCCAGCGCAGGTCCGCCGAGGTAGAGCTCGCCGGCGACACCGGCCGGGACCGGGCGCAGCGCGGCGTCGAGGACGACCTCGGTGAATCCGCGTCCCGGTCCCCCGATGGTCACGGGTTCTCCCGGGACGAGCGCGTCGCTGAGATTGGACATCACGGTCGCTTCGGTGGGCCCGTATCCGTCGAGCATGGTGCGGCCGGGAGCCCAGCGATCCACCAGTTCCGATGCGCACGCCTCCCCCGCGACGAGCAGGACGCGCAGCGCGTCGAGACCGGACGGGTCGAGCGAGGCCAGCACGCTCGGGGTGAGCACCATATGGGTGACGGCCTCGCGGCGCAGGAGCTCGGTGAATTCGTCGCCGCCGTAGACGGTCGGGGGCACGATGACCAGGGTCGCGGCCGATCCCACCGCCCACAGCATCTCGAACACCGACGCATCGAAACTCGGTGAGGCGCAGTGGAGCACCTTCGCATTGCGGTCGCCGGCGAGGCGGGTGCGTTGTTCGGTCACGAGGTTCGCCAGCCCGTGGTGGGTGACGACGACGCCCTTCGGCAGGCCGGTCGAACCCGACGTGTAGATCACGTACGCGGCCTGGCCGGGGTTGACCGGGTCGCCGTCGGTGATCGGCGCGTCGGACACGTCGCCGGCGGGTTCGTCGAGCAGGAGCCAGCACACCGAGCCGGGCAGCCGGTGCACCGTCGACGAAAGGGTCACGCCGACAGTTACTTCGGAGTCGGTGATCATGTGCTCGATGCGTCCGGCCGGGTGGTTCGGGTCCACCGGCACGAACGCGGCGCCGGCCTTCGCGACGGCCCACACCGCGGTCACCGACTCGACGGATCGGGTGAGTGCAACCGCGACGATCGACTCACGGCGCACACCGGCGGCCCGCAGGGCGCGAGCGAGCCGGTTCGACGCGGCGTCGAGTTCGGCGTAGGTGACGCGCCGGCCGGGCGCCGCGAGCGCGATGCCGTCGGGGTTCGCGGCGACCGCCTCGGCCAGCAGCTGCGGCAGCGTGATGCCGGGCATCGGGGCGGTACCGCCGACGACGGTGCGGTGCGGGGCCTCGAGGTCGGCCAGGCGGGATTCCGGGCCGGCCGCGAGCATCCGCTCGACGAGCGCGACGACGGCGTCGTGGTGCACGCGCAGCTCGTCGTCGCCGTAGCGATTCGGATTGGCGGCGAACTCGACGAATACCGTTGCGCCGCTGCGGTATACGTTCACGACGAGATCGGGCACGGGACCGGTCGTGAGGATGTGGAAGTCGGTGGAGAGCGAACCGAACTGCAGGTGCCGGTCGAACAGCATCACGTTGACCATCGGACCGGTCACGGCGCGGGCGGCGGCGTCCGCGCCGAGGTCGCGCAGGATGTCCTCGACATTGCCGCGCTGGTGCCGCAGTGCGCCGAGCAGTTCCCCCTGGACGCGGTCCACGAGGCCGCCGACAGTGTCGCCCGGCCGCGTCTGCACCCGGATCGGGGCGACGTTGGCGAGCATGCCGCCCGAGCGGCGCAGGATCGCGGTGGGTCGCGCCGAGACCGGGATGTCGACGGTGACCTCGCGGCGGCCGGTGCGTCGGGACAGGTAGTGGGCGAATGCCGCGACCAATGTGGCGGCGGCGGTGCCGTCGTTGCCCGAGAGCAGCGCGGCGGCCCGATCGGACAGGGCGGTGCGGAGGGTGCGGCTCGTCGCGACCGGCGGGGCGTCCCGGTCGGCGAGAGTGGCAGCGCCGCTGCGGGTGTCCAGGCGCTGCGCCCAGTAGTCACGGTCGGCGGCGAACCGGTGGGACTCGCGGTACTCGCGCTCGAGCCGTTCGAGGGTGCGCAGGCCCGCGGCCCGGTTCGGTTCCGGCACAGTGTGTTCCACCGCGGCGGTGTAGAGGGAGGCAACTCGGCCGACCATCGTCGCGGCACCGTGCCCGTCGAGGGCGATGTGGTGGATGCGGCTGTACCACAGGTAGTGCTCGTCACCGACCCGCAGCAACGTCGACTCGCACAGGTGGTCGCGCTCGAAGTTCACCGGGGCCGTGTAGTTCGCGTGCATCCAGGACTGCGCGGCGGTCAGCGGGTCGGGTTCGGCGCGGAAGTCGTGGAAGCCCATCTCCGCGTCGGCCGGCGGGTCGACCACCTGGTGTGGCACGCCGTCGATCTCCACGATGCGCAGGAACACCGACTGGAACTCGTGTGCGGCGCGCATCGCGACCTCGCGGAACAGCTCGACGTCGAGCGGACCCCGGATGTCGAGATACTGGGCGATGCAGATCGGCACATCGGGTGCGAGGTGCTGCGCGAACCACAGTCCGTGCTGGGCGGCCGAGAGTGGGAACGGCTCGTGGACGGTGGTCGACGCGGCGCGGTCCATCGATTCACAACCCCTGGAGTGCTGGCGCCGCGGGGTGCGCGGCGGGCGGTGGATTCTTCGGTTCGCCGGTGCGAATCCGGCTTCTCCACCCTGCCGCGGCAGGGCCGCGTCGTTAACACACCCAAGGGGTGAGGGTGTACCACCTCGTGTGTCTTGGTGGCGGCCGAGGCCGCCACATCTGCACACCGGCGCGTCAGCGCCGAATGGACGCTGCCGCGTCAGCGCCTGGCGATGCCTCGGCCGATCCGTTCGATCCGTTCGACACCGGACGCACCCACCCCGGCCGCCCGGTCGCCGATCGCCTTGGCGCTGCCACCGATCGCCTCGCCGAGCGCACCGCCGACGATGCGGACGGGGCGGGAGATCTCGTCGAGCGCCTCGGCGACGGCGGGATCCTCGTCGTCGAGCCACCCGGCGGCATCGGCTCGGCACGCCGCGCGGAAGTCGTCGAGGTCCTCGCGCAGATCCACCAGGTTCTTCACGGTGCGGGTCGACGACAGCCGCTTCACCAGCTCGAGCGTGGTGCCCTGGGCGAACCGCGCCAACGCGCGGCGGGCTCGGCGCAACAGTTCGCCGTCGCGGTCGAGGTGCTCGGCGAGCAGACCGCGGGCCTGCCCGATCGCCTCGGGCAGAGCGGCGGGCTCGGTGGTGCGCAGGTGCTCGAGGCGCAGCCGGTGCCAGAGGTTCAGCGAGTCCTCGACGAGAACGAGCAGCTGCAGGGTCTCCCCGAGCCGCTGCGCCGGGTCGAGCGCGCCGGCTTCGGCGGCGTCGGCCGCGTCGAGAACCGCGGTCGCGTGGTCACGCAAACGCGAGACGGCCGTGGCGAGCGGCGCACCGAAGCCGGCCACCGCGTCCCATTCCCGTGCCGGGAGCGCACCGGTCTGGTCGACGATCGCCACGGCACGGGTCAGCTCATTGTGGTGGGCGACGACGTCACCGAGGGCGGGGGCGTCGGCCAGTTCGAGGAGCTGCTCGACGGTGCTCGACCCGGTCCCGGCCGGCCCGGCGGTCACCCGGGCCACCGCGGCCTCCACCGACGAGACGGCGGCGCGCAGCGCACGGACGATCGCGTCGAGGGACCCTGCACCGGCGGGCGGGACGTCGGGAGCCGCGGGGTTCGGTTCGTCGGTCATGGTGTCCATGGTGCTACGTCCGGTTTCCGGACGCACGCGGGACCCGGCGGTCACCGGCACCACCGAGCCGTCAGTTCCGGACCCGCACCCACGCGTCCTCGAGGAGCGCCACGAGGTCGATCTCGCGGCGGGCCCGGTACGCGCTCAGGACGCGGCGCGGGCGGGTTTCGTCCTCGAGTCCGATCGCGGCGGCGAGCGCGGCGGCCATGCCCTCCTCCGGCACGATCTCCGGCGTCGAATGCCCGACCAGCGCCAGCGCCTTGCGCAGCGGTTCGGCGTTGTCGGCGACCGTGCGCAACGGCACCACGTCGAAATGCCCGTCGGGGTGGAACTCGAGGAACACCTCGTTGTCCTCCTCGACTCCGAGATCCTCGAGGAATCGCCGGATCGTGCCGAGCTGCGGGGTCGCGCCGGACCACCGCATCACCTGCGTCCCCAGCCGGGAACCGAGCACCAGGCCCCCTCCGGGCGGGCATCCGACGATCCCGGCCACGGCGGACGGAACCGGGAAGTCGGCGCCGCGCAGGTGGTCGCGGGTGGCGGTGATACGCAGCCGGGAGACGTCGCCGAGCCGGTAGAGCCGGCGGGTGCGCTGCGGCGACCGCACCGCGACGTGGGTGCGGACCCGTCGCCGGACCCGGCCCCCGACGACCTCGAAGTCGCCGCTGTCCGCGAAGATCCGAGCGGCGGCCTCCGAGATCGGGAACCGCTCGGTCAGGGCGGCGGCCAGCGCGGCGGCGTCGGCGGACCCGCCGGCCCCGTCGACGATCCGGGCGATGCGCGCACGGACCGCACCCGGGATGTCGGTCTCCCACCGCGCGAGCGACCACAGTCCGGATTCGGAGACGGCGAACCGTTCGTCGTCCGCGAGCTCACCGATGACGGTCGCGGTGTCGTGGGTGGTGTCCATGCGGGTGACGAGGGCGGCGGCGGGCATCGGATCGCCGAGGATCTCGAGCACCTGCGCCGCGCGATCGGCGAGGCTGTCCTGGCGAGTGAGGATCCGGCCGTCGATCACCGGCAGCCCGCAGTGCCGCAGCCACGCGGTCAGTTCGCCGGCGGGCAGATTCCACAGTGCCCCGACGGCGGCGAGTTCGACGACCCCGTTCTCGGATTCGAACTCGGCGAGCAGGGCGCGTGTCTGCCGCTCCGCCTCGGGCAGGTTCGGCACCGCGACCCAGCCGTCCGCGACTTCGAAGCGGTCGTCGAGACGGTTCAGCACCCGGCCGAGCGGAACGTCGAGACCGGGAACCTGCCGGGACAGGTCCGGGGACAGCGCCAGGATCCGGTCGAGCGAGGCGACGGGTCGCACGTGCACGCGCAGCGCGGCGAGCAGGTCCCCGACCGCCGTGCCGAACGGGAACGTCGACGGGGCGGACGGATCGGCGGGAACATCGTCGAGGACCCGTTGCCGCAGGTTCTCCCGCTCCGGCGCGGGCAAGGCCGCGACGTAGCCGCCGAGTTCGGCGATCGGATCGTGCGGTCCGGGCAGCGGCAGGTCGCGCGCGATCAGGGCGGTGATGCGCGCGGCGACCTCCTGGATCTCCTCGGGGGCACCGTCCTCGAGTTCGACGCGCAGCAGCGGCCGGTCGCCCTGGCCACGCAGCGTCCGCCAGCGGGCCAGTTCCGCGAGATCGGAGACGAGCAGGTCGAGTGCGGGCACGTTCGATCCGGTGGCCGCACCCTCCGGTGCGCGCAACACGCCGGGATCGCGCAGGATCGCGAGGACCATCGCCGCACACACGATCTCGTGCACGGTGGCGGGGCCGGCGCCGCGCACCGCGAACAGGTCGGACGGGCTGCGGTCGAGCAGCGCGGCCGTGGTCGCGACCCCCGGCAGGCGGTCGACGATCGTGGCCGCGGCGGTGCTCAGGTCCAGCGCGGCGACCGGCACGTCGATCCGGTCGGCGAGCCCGGCGGACAGCGGCATGTCCGGATGTTCGGTGACGTAGATGTGGGCGAGGGCCGCGCAGACGGCGGGAACGTCGGCCGAGGCGGCCGTCTCGGCCGGCGACTGCTTCTCCCACCAGCGGTCGCCGGGAGCGAGTTCGGACAGGGCCGCGGCGCGTCCGGAACCGTACCGGTCGAGCCACGGCATCAGATCGAGCCAGCGGCGCTCCCCGAGTTCCTTGTCGGACAACGCAATGGACCACAGCGACACGACCGGCTGCTCCTCTTCGACGCTCGGCGGGATATCACGAACCACGGACCCCCCACCGCCGCGGTCACCCACGAGAGGAAACCGCCCGGTCGACTCTACCGGTGCGCCACCGCCCGGGCTCGTGACGGGGCCGAGAGACCCGGGACGGCCCGGCGATTCGCCCGGATCGGCGCCCACCCGGCGGTAACGTTGACGGTGTCGGGGCATTCCACCGAGGTTCACCTCGAGCGAGGAGTTCCGGATGCGACGGCCACATCGCGCGACCCCCGTACTGTCGGCCGGATCGCTCTTGACCACAGTCCTCGTCACGGTGTGGCTCCTGTCGACCGCCGGCCCGGCGACCGCGTCACCGGTGTCCGGGTTCCCCCTTCCGCCACCGCCGCGTGTGACCCTCGACGACCTGCTGCCGACCCCGATCACCGACGACGAGTTCTTCGCGCGACCCGCGGATCTCGAGGCCTACCCGCCGGGCACGGTGCTGCGGGAACGTGCGGTGCGGATGCGGGCGCTCCCGGCGGCGCTCGTCCCTCACACCGCACGGCAGTTCCTGGTGCGCTCGACCGACGCGTCGGGACGGCCGATCCCGGTGACCGCGACGCTCGTGCTGCCCGACGCCCCGTGGCCCGGCGGGACGCGGCCGGTCGTCGTCTACAACATGGCGATCGATTCGCTCGGCACCCGCTGTACCCCGTCGTATCGGATGGTGCACGATGCCGTCGACATCGACGTCCCGCCGATGCTGCCGGTCCTGCTCGCCCACGGCTGGGCGGTGCTCGTCCCCGATCACGAGGGACCGAACATGGCGTATGCCGCCGGCCCGCTCGCCGGGCACGCCGTGCTGGATTCGATCCGGGGGTTGCGCACCGTCGCACCCGACCTCGCGGATTCTCCGCTCGCGATGACCGGCTACAGCGGCGGCGCCATCGCGACGGGCTGGGCCGCGCAACTGCAACCGACGTACGCGCCCGACGTGCAGTTCACCGGCGCCGCGGCCGGTGGGCTGCCCGCCGACCTGTCGCTGCTGCGGGCCACGATGAACGGGCAGCTCGGAGCCGGGCTGTTCCTCGCGGCGACGGTGGGTCTGGCCCGCGAGTATCCGCAACTGCTGGACCTGGCCGACCCGTTGACCGGGGTCCTGGCCCGGACCCCGCTGAAGGACCAGTGCACGATCGTACTGGCCGCCACCGGCGTCGCCATGGTTCCCGTCGAGGTGTTCACCACCGTCCCGGACCCGTTCGACGATCCGCGGGTGCGGCAGGTGCTCGACGACAACCGGCTCGGCGGGCAGATCCCGCAGGCCCCGATGTACCTGTACCACGGGTCGTCGCAGGTGTTCCTCGGTGACGAGTTCATCCCGGAATCGGGAGTTCTTGCCCTGCAACAGCAATGGTGCGCCGGCGGCGCGAACGTGACCTATGTGCCGGTGTGGGGTGAACACCTGACGGCCGCGGTCGCGGGTGCACCCGGGATGCTGGACTGGATCTCCGAGCGGCTCGCCGGTGTGCCGGCACCGCAGGGGTGCCCGTGAACGATCACGACGCCCGAACGATCACGACGCAGCCGTGTCCGAATCCTGGGCGTCCTGCGCGGCGGGCCTCAGCCGCAGTAGCACCAAGCCCGCGACGAACGCGACGATCAACGACGCGACCGCACCATTGACGTGCAGGGCATTGACCGCGACCGCCGCCCCGCCGACACCGGCGAGCAGCGCACACCACAGCAACGCCTTTGCGATCACCACACCCATGACCACGCACCCTCCAAGGCCCCGATCCGACAAACGACAATAGTGTCACCCGTCACAACCGCTGCGACACCGGGTCCGGCGTGTCCGAGAATCCGCGTTCCGGCGACTCCCCACGGGCCGTCCCGGTCCGTAGGCTCGGAGCCGGATGCCCCGGCGGAATCCGGGCGTGAGACGAGGCGGAGGTACGGCGTGAACTTCGGGGACGTGCGACTGCAGGATGTGACCCTGCGGGATGTGACACTGCGCGACGGACTGCAACTGACCGGCAAGCTCCTGCCCACCGAACGCAAGGTGCGCCTCGCCCGGTCCCTGCTGGCCACCGGCATCCCCGAGCTCGAGATCGGTTCGCTCGCCCGCCCGGACCTGGTCCCCCCGATGGCCAACACCCTGGAGTTGATCGCGGCGCTCACCGAGGAGGAACTCGATCGCTGCTGGGTGTGGGTCGCCACGCCGCGGCACGTGGAGAAGGCGATCGCGGCCGGCGCGCGCCACTTCCAGTACTGCTTCTCGGTGTCCGACGCCCACAACAACGCGAACATCGGCCGCGACACCGAGACGAGCGTCGCCGCGATGCCCGCCGCCGTCGAACTGGCCCACGCCGCCGGCGGCAGCATCCAGCTGTGCCTCGCCACGTCGTTCACCTGCCCGTTCGACGGCCCCGTCGACCCGGACCGGGTCCTGGAGATCGCGTGCGATCCGCGGACCGACGGCGCCGCCGACATCGTCCTCGCCGACACCCTCGGGCAGGCCGTGCCCGGCCAGGTCGCCGAGCTGATCGCGCGGGTCCGCACCGAATCCCCCGCGCGCCGGATCGTCTACCACGGCCACGACACGTGGGGACTCGGTGTCGCGAACAGCCTGGCCGCGGTGTCGGCCGGTGCGAGCGTCGTCGACGGGGCCCTCGCCGGGCTCGGCGGCTGCCCGTTCGCGCCCGGTGCGAGCGGTAACACCGCCACCGAGGACCTGCTGTTCGCAACCCGCCCGCAGTGGCTGTCGCCGGACGTGTTCGCCGATCTGGTGCGGCTCGGCGAGGACCTCGTGGCCGAACTGGACGAACCGAACCGGGCACGGGCGACGCAGGGCGCCCGTTCGGAAGCCGCAGCGTTCGAATGGGTGCTGCGTTCGTGACAGGATCACCAGCGTGCGGATCCTGATCGCCCCGGACAGTTTCAAGGGCACCTACCGTGCGGCCGAGGTCGCGGACTCCGTCGCGGCCGGCGCCGAAACGTCGGGGCACGAGACGATCCGGCTCCCGGTCGCCGACGGCGGCGAGGGCACCCTCGAAGTCCTGACCGGGCCGATGCTGCTCGACCGCATCGAGGTCGAGACGGTCAACCCGTGGCGGGTGTCGTGCGCGGGGACGTTCGGACTGGCACCGGACGGAACCGCCGTCGTCGAACTCGCGACCGCGAGCGGAATCACGACCCCGCACAACGGTTTCCGCGATCCGGTCACCGCGGACACCTACGGTACGGGCTTGCTGATGGCGGAGGCGGCGCGATGCGGCGCGGAGCGCATCGTCGTCGCGGCCGGTGGTTCGGCGACCACCGACGGCGGCCTCGGCGCCATCGCCGCGATCGACTCGTCCGGCGGCCTGCACGGCGCGGCGGTCACGGTCCTGACCGACGTCACCACCCGATACGTCGACGCGGCACGGGTGTTCGGTCCGCAGAAGGGCGCCGACCCCGCCACGGTGGATCTGCTCACCCAGCGGCTCGACGCGACCGCGATGGCCCTGCCGCGCGACCCGCGGTGCGTCGACGGCACCGGCGCGGCCGGCGGCTTCTCCGGCGGCATGTGGGCCCGGTACTGCGCCGAACTGCGCTCCGGTGCCGAATTCGTGCTCGACGCCCTCGCATTCGACCGGCATCTCGCGACCGCCGACCTCGTGGTCGTCGGCGAGGGGCGTCTCGACGGGCAGAGCCGCGCCGGGAAGATCGTCTCCGCGATCCTCGCCCGGACCGGGTCGGTACCGGTGGTCGCGGTCGTCGGGTCGGTCGGTGACGACCTCGGCGACTACCGCGACCGGTTCGCCGATGTGATCGTCGCGTCGGATGCGGACGCGATGCGCGCGGCAGGAGCCCGGCTGGGCCGCTGACCTTCCGAATCCCCTACGGGCAGGGCGCTGTCGGTGCAGGGGTGGGAGTCGGCGCGGGGCCCGTGTCCGGATCCGAGGCGCGGGCGGGCCAGGACGCGGGACGGATCTGCGGTGCGTCGGGTTCCTCCGATGCACACGGCGCCGCTTCCGGAGTTGCGGTGCCGGCCGACGCGGGCGGCGCGGACGTCGGGACCGGCCGTTCGTCGAACACGACGGCGGGTTCGTTCTCCCTCGATTCGCCGGCACCGCCGATCGCGACCGCGAGCCCGGCTCCGAGGATCGCGAGCAGCACGACCAGCACTCCCACCAGGGCGGCGATCCGGCCTCGGTTGTTGCCTCCCCCGGGCACCGGCGGCGGCGCGTCCTGCCGTGCCGCGACCAATGCCGCACCCGTCGCGCGGTGCCACGGCACCCCGTGCGGGGTCACGAACGGGACCCCGAGCACGGTGGCCAGTTCGCGGGCGGGACCGGCGTCGCCGGGACGCAGATCCAGGAACACCAGGGCCTGCGGGGATCGGCCGGCGCGGGCGACCGCCTCGTCCATCGCGTCCGGCAGCAGGTCGGCGTAGCCGACGAGTTCGTCGCCCTCCGGGGTCACGGCCGCCAGCACGCTGCCGGCGGGGACGTCCACGACCGACACGGTCTCCGCTCCCCCGCTGCGGGTGTGCACGGCCAGCACCGGGGTCTCGGCCAGTTCGGGGGCGTTGGCCAGGTACGCGAGCCGGGTCGCGTCCACGTCGGCCGGGGTCACTTCCACGGTCGCGGCCTCGCGGACGGCGTCGACGACGGCGGGATCGGCGACCAACCCGATGCGGCCGATGGCCAGCCCCGCGCGTTCGGCACGTTCGGTCATGGCGGCGACGGCACCGACCGCCGCGGCGGTCGTGTCGTCGGCGTCGGACGCGGCCCAGCGCTGCGAATCGAACGGGCCGAGCGCCGGTACATCGGCGTCGACGAGTACCGCGCTGATCTCCCCGTCGTCGACCGCGACACCGAGCACCGCACGCATGACATCCCCCTCGCCGGCACGGACTCACCTGGACGGACAACCGAGCGTAACCGACGGCTGCCCTCACCGCGGGTAGCAGCCGACCTCGAGTCCGAGCACCGTCGACACCCCGGCACCGAACGTGACCGCCGAGCCGTCGGAGGCGACCCGTCGTTCGTCGAATCGCCGGGCCAACCGCGGCACCGCCACCCGCTGATGGAATCCGGCGCGGGCAGCGGCCCGGTCGAACACCGCCACGGCACGGTCCACGTCGTGGGGCACGCTGTGGTCGGACACGAGCAGCGGCAGGTGCGCGACCCAGCCGGTGCTGCCGTCCGTCATCTCGCACCCCGCGTTCAGGCGCGAGTGGTCGGTGCCGAAGACCAGTTCCGGAAATTCCGCCGACAGCGCGTCGGCGATCTCGTGGTGCACCCGCAGGTAGTGGTCGACGGCCCCGTCGATGGTGGTCGCGACCGGTTCCGGGACGGCGTGGAATTCCGGATCGGACGCGCATCCGGTGGTCGCCGCGAGCAGCAGCGCCACCGGGAGAAGTCGCCGGGCGCTCATCGCACCGCCTGCCCGGCCAGGCCCGCGACGACCAGTGCGACGTTGTAGGAACTCGTCGTCCCGGGGGTCAGGTAGGCGCTGTGCCCGATCGAGCCGCGGTACGCCTCACCGGTCGCGCCGATGCCCGGATCCGACGACAGCCGGGTCAGGCCGTCGAGGAAGCTGGGATCGCCGCCGAACGTGCCGACATCGGCGACCGGGTCACGGTCGGCCTCGACGAGGAACGCCGAGCCCGGCGCCAGCCCCAGGTCGTGGATGTCGTCGGTACCGATACCCGGCGCGCCGAGGAACACCGCGGCGTCGGCGGGGGCGCCCTGTGCCAGTGCCATGCCGGTGACGAGCGCACCGTAGGAGTGCCCGATCGCCGTCACGTTCGGATTGTCCTCGCGCGCATCGAGACTCGTCAGGAACCGGGCCAGGCCGGGTGCCGCGCGGGTCGCCGCGAGATCGGACACCGGGCTCTGCTCCGTTATTGCGAGACCCCAACCCCATTGCGGAGCTTGATAATTCAGCCAGGTCACCGCCGCGACCGAACGGTCCGGGCGACCGGACGACTCCAGCCCGCGTTCGGCCTGGGACCGGACCGCCGCGATCTGTTCGTCGTAGCCGGCGAGATTGCCTTGCACCGTCGAGCCGGCGCCCGGGGTGAACACCGCGACGTGGTCGGCGGTGTCGACATCCCCCACCGCGACCGCGGCCATCGCCTCGCGCCCGGACAGGTCGAGCGCCAGCAGCTGCCGGTCGCCGCGCTCGAGCACGTCCGCGACGGCGTCGAGCGCGGCGAGTTTCCTGCGGGTCTGTTCGAGGCCGGCGTCGGCGTTGCTGAACAGGCCCCCGAAGATGTTGCCGTCGAGTTCGGTGGCCAGCCGCTCGGCGACGCGTTCGAGCCGGACGCGCTCGGTCTCGAGCAGTGCGCGATTCGCGCGGTCACGGTCGGCGGCAGGAATCCCGTCGAGCCCGCCGATCTCGCCCGGCCGGGTGGTGAGCAGATGCTCGCGGGCCTGCGCGCCGAGCATGTCCCACCAGCGCATCACCTCGCGCGGATCGGTGCCCGGCCCGGGAACCGGGACGATCGCCGGGCCCTGGGTGTGGATCCTGCCGAACGGTGTCCCGCCGACGTCGAGGTCGACCGCGACCTCGGCGAGCGCGGCCGCGGCCTCGCGGTCGAGGGCCGCGGCGGACTCGAGGATCGCGGCGATCTGCGCGCGGATGTCGTCGGCGTCGGCGGAATCGGCGGGCATGACGGTGCCGTCCGGTCCGATCGCCAGCCCGAGCTCCGCTGCCCGGCTCGCGGTTTCGTCGAGCCTGCCGCGCAGCAGCCGGAGCCTCGGCGCGCAGTCCGAGGCGCACCGTCCCACCTTCCGATACGAATCCGCTTGGTCGGCAATGCGTTTACCGGTCCGCGCGATGTTCCCGGCGGCGGTGTCGGAGGCCGCTCCGATCCACACCTCGCCGAAGTCACCGGCCGCGCCGACGTCGACACCGACGTTCTCGATCCGCCCGGCGAACGCCCCGAGTGTGCCGCCGAACTTCTCGAGCGCGTCCGGATTCCATTGCTGCAGTTGCCGGATGTCCATCCGCTCTCACCCCCCGAATCGCACAGTAGAGGAGGGCAACGACACCCGGCCCGCGACGAGCGTCGCGGGCCGGGTGCCTGTGGATGAATCGTGCGGTTGTGGAAAACCGTCCTTGCCGGACGATTACACGTCGGCGATGGCCTCCAGCGGAGGCGTCTTCGCGGCTCGGGCACCCGGCCACAGCGCGGCCAGGACACCGACGACACCGGATCCGATCAGCATGGCCAGCACCTGGATCCACGGAACGGTGATCTCACCGAGGCCCTGGTCGGCCAGGGTGCGAACGAAGCCCCACCCGAACACCAGGCCGAGCACCAGACCGATCACGGCGCCGAACACGGCGATGAGCAGCGACTCGAGGTAGATGGTGCGGCGCACCTGGGCGCGCTGCATGCCGACCGCGCGCAGCATCCCGATCTCCCGTCGCCGTTCCACCACCGACAGCGCCAGGGTGTTGACGATGCCGAGGATCGCGATGACCACGGCCAGGGCCAGCAGCCCGTAGAGGACGGCGAGCAGCGTGTCGATCTGCGCCGCCTGCTGACCCTTGAACTGTTCGCGGTCGAGGACCTGCACCACGACGAACTGCTTGGTCGCGTCCTCGAGCCCGGTGCGGATCGTCTCCGGATCGCTGCCGTCGGCGGTGTTGAGCAGCACCACCATGGGGGCACGCGCGGCGGCCGGGACGAACCGGTCGAGCATCTCCGGCGACAGGACCCACAGCCCGACGACCTGGTTGTCCTCGTAGATGCCGGCGACCGTCGTCTCGACGGTGTCACCGTCCCGGTTGGTCATCGGCACCGTCGACCCCACCTGCAGGCCGTGCTTGTCCGCGGTGTCCGCCGAGACCAGCATCTCGTCGCCCGCGATTCGCTCGGTGCCGGCGGTCATGTCCAGGGACAGGACATTGTCGACCGGGCCGGACATGGCCGCGCCGAACTCGTCGTCGTCGCCGACCTTCGCCTGCACCCCGTACACGCCGACGGCTTCGGTCACCCCGGGAACACCCGCGGCCGCGGCCTCCGCGCCCGCCGGCACGCCCATCATCTGCGGGCCTGTGAGCATGAACTCGGACTTGACGCCGGTGTCGACGAGGGTGTTCACACTGGACTTGGCGGACGCACCGAACACGGCGATGACCGACACCAGCATCAGGCCGAGCGTCAGCGCGAACGCCGTCGCGGCGGTGCGCCGCGGGTTCCGCGCGGCATTGGTGCGTGCCAGGCGGCCGATCGCGCCGAACGGGCGGGCGAACACGGCGCCGAGCGCTCCGACGATCGGCTTCGACAGCGCCGGGGCGGCGAGCAGAACCGCGAGGATCAGCGCGAGGGCGCCGACGCCGACGGTCGCGGCGGCGCCGCCGCCGGTCCCCTGCGCACCGATCACGACGCCGACGACACCGGCGACGGCCGCGACCGCGCCGACGATCGTGCGCAGCCGCAGCGACTCGACGGTGGCCGTCGACTCCTCACGCATGGCAGCGACCGGCGGGACCTTCGTGGCCCGGCGGGCCGGGGCGTACGCGCTGACGACGGTGACGACGACACCGATCAGCAGCGCGATGATCACCGTGCGCGGCGCCAGCTGCAGCGGCCCCGACGGCAGCCCGATGTCCGCGGCGTTGAGGGCGGCGCGCAGCCCGTAGGCCAGGGCGACGCCGGCGGCGATGCCCAGGGCGCTGCCGACCAACCCGACGACGAGGGCCTCGAGGGTCACCGAGCGCCCAACCTGCTGACGGCTGGCGCCGATGGCGCGCAGCAGCGCCAGTTCGCGCAGCCGCTGCGCGACGATCATCGAGAAGGTGTTGTAGATGATGAACGTGCCGACCAGCAGGGCGATCGCGCCGAACGCGAGCAGGAAGTAGTTGAGGAAGCTCAGCGCCTGCTCGACGTCGGACTTGACGTCCTCGGTGACCTCGGCGCCGGTCTGCACCTTCAGATCGGGCAGGGCCGCGGCGACCTCGTCGCGCAGCTCGTCCGGTGACACACTGCCGTCGGAGGCGACGTCGACGTACTGCACGTGACGGCCGTCGGTGAACAGGTCGCGGGCCTGTTGCTCGGTGAACAGCGCGCCCACGTAGCCGCCGGTGTCGGTCTCGATGTCGTAGATGCCGCTCACGGTGACGGGCAGGATGCCGTGCGAGGCGGTGAGCACCTTCGTCGTGTCCCCGACCGCGAGATCGCCGCGGGTGGCGGCGCTCGCGTTCAGGGCGATCTGCCCGGCGGCGACCGGCGGGCCGCCGGCGACGAACGTCTCGGGGTCGCCGAGCGTGCGGTCCGGCGGCAGGTAGGCGGAACCCTCCGCGGGGGCTCCACCGGTCTGGATCGCGGCGCCCTCCGAGTCGAGGACGATGACGCCACCGCTGTACGCGGGCACCACGGCCTTGACGCCCGGCACGGCCGCGATCACGTCGATGTCCTGGACCGGGACACCGCTGGCGCCCGACTGTTCGGTGCCGACACGCACGTCGACGCCCTTGGCGACGTCGGCGAAGATGCTGTCGAACGTGCGCTGCAGGGTGTCGGTGAACACGAACGACCCGGTGACGAACGCGGTGCCGAGCACCACGGACAGCACCGTCAGCAGCAGCCGCACCTTGTGCGCGGCGATGTTGCGCAAGGCAACTTTGGTGATGGGATTCGACATGTGTGACGTGTCCTCTATTCCGCCGCGTATTCGGCCGCGGACACCGTGGTGGTGGTGGTGTCGAAGCGCTTCATGCGGTCGAGCACGGCGTCGGCGGTCGGATCGCGCAGTTCGTCGACGATGCTGCCGTCGGCGAGGAACACCACGCGGTCCGCGTAGCTCGCCGCGGTGGGGTCGTGGGTGACGATGACGACCGTCTGGCCGAACTCGTCGACGGACGCGCGCAGGATCGACAGGACCTCCCCCGACGACCGCGAGTCCAGGTTGCCGGTCGGCTCGTCACCGAAGATGATGTCGGGCCGGCCGGCGAGAGCGCGGGCGCAGGCCACGCGCTGCTGCTGACCACCGGACAGCTCGCCCGGGCGGTGATCCAGGCGCTCGCCGAGTCCGAGCCGGGACACGACGGTGTCGAGCCAGTCGCGGTCGACCTTGCGGCCGGCGATGTCGAGCGGCAGCGTGATGTTCTCGAGTGCGGTCAGGGTCGGCACCAGGTTGAACGCCTGGAACACGAACCCGATGCGGTCGCGGCGGAGCTGGGTCATCTGCTTGTCGGACAGCGAGGTCAGGTCGGTGTCGCCGATGAGCACCGACCCCGAGGTGGCGCTGTCGAGACCGGCGAGGCAGTGCATGAGCGTCGACTTGCCCGAGCCGGACGGGCCCATGATGGCGGTGAACTCCCCCGCCGCGAAATCGGCGGTCACACCGGCGAGCGCGTGGACGGCGGTCTCCCCGGTTCCATAGATCTTCTTCAGGTTGATGGCGCGAGCGGCTGCGGCGCTGTGAGATGACATGCGCTCCATCTTCCCGGGTGTCCGGTTCGGGCACCATCGGGGACCACCCTGATCCTGGCCCTCGGGGGTGCCCGGGGTGGTCAGCCCCAGCGTGCCTGACCACCGTCGAGCGGGATCGTCGCGCCGGTGAGGTAGCGGGCATCGTCGCTCACGATCCACGCGACCGCGCGCCCGATGTCGTCCTCGCAGTCGCCGATCCGGCGCAGCGGAATGCTCGCGACGAACGCGGCGGCTTCCTCCGGCCGGTTCTCGGTCCACCACTTCAATCCGGGCGACAGGGCGTGCGGGGCGACCGCGTTGACCCGGATGTTGTCGGGTCCCCACTCGGAGGCGGCGGTGCGGGTCAGCGACCGCAGGGCTTCCTTGACGGACGCGTAGCCGCCGTAGCCGCTGGTGTCCCACCGCACCGCGGCGGAGGTGACCATGTTGACGATGTTGCCACCGCCGCGTTCCTTCATGATCGGGTGGACGGTCTGCATCGCGTGCAGCGCGGCGATCGGGCCGGACCCGTAGGCCTTCGCCATCAGCTCGGGTGTGAGGGCGAGCAGCGGGCCGAGGGGGTTGAGGCTCGCGTTGTTGACGAGGACGTCGACTCCACCGAACAGCTCGACGGTCCTCTCGATCGCGGCGGTGATCCGGGCGGTGTCGGCGATGTCGCACACGATCGGCTCGGCGACGCCGCCGAACGCGCGGATCTGCTCGACGGTGTCGACGAGCTTGGACTCGGTGCGACCGGTCACGGCGATCGAGGCACCCTCGCGGGCCAGAGCGAACGCCACCCCCTGTCCGACGCCCTGCCCGGCTCCGGTGATGAATGCGACCTTGCCCTCGAGTGTGCCCATGGACGACCTTTCCGTGCTCTCGCGCAGCGTGCCGTCGGGTATGCAAACAGATCCTGCCGCCTGCGGGCCGGGTTGTCCCGGTGATCGGTAACCGGGCCGGACCTGCACAGCTCCCGTCCGCGGCCATCGCTTAGGCTCGTGCACCGAGGCCGTACCACCCGAGTCGGCGCCCCACCGGGAGGAAACGATGACCGAGCACGACACGCACGACGGCCCGATCCGCCTCGACGGCGACATCGCCGTGGCCACCGAGGAACGGCAGCAGCTGATCGACCTGAGCATCCGTGCCCTGGCGGAGCTGCTCGGCAGCGCGCCCGAGACCGACGAGGACGGCGATATCGCGATCCCGGTCCACGGGTTCGGCGTGTACGTCACGGTGGCCGAGGACTCCCCGGAGCTGCACGTGTGGTCGTCGCTGCTGAGCGACATCGACAGCGGGGGCAACACGGCCGCGCTGGTCGCCGAGCTGTCCGAGGAATGGCCGCGTCTGCGCTTCAGCTTCCAGCAGGGCCACCTGCTGGTGTCGACAATCCTCGACGCCGACCCGTTCGCGCCCCAGCACCTGGTGAACCTCATCGGCGAGATCCACGAGCTCACCCACGAGGTCGACGACGACTTCGCGGCCCGGTTCGGCGGCGTCCTCGACTGCGACGCCGACGACGACTCGTACGCCGGTGGATGCGGCGGCTGCGGCGAAGGATGCGCGTGCGGCCACGACAACGAACTCGGTGCGACCATCCCGGTCGGAGAACCCGAAGCGTAGGCAGGCTCCGGCGTTACGCTGGAGCTCATGCGGATAGGCGCACACGTCCGTCGGGACGACGATCCGACCGGTCAGGGTGAACGTCTCGGCGCGGACCTGGTGCAGGTCTTCCTCACCGACCCGCAGAAATGGGACACGCCCGGACCGCATCCGCGTGCCGAGCAGATCCTCGCGTCCGACATCGACGTGGTCGTGCACTCGCCGTACGTCATCAATGTCGCGAGCCTGAACAACCGGCTGCGGATGCCCTCGCGCAAGGCGGTCGCCGAGCATGCCGCGGCCGCCGCCGCGATCGGCGCGTTCGGCCTCGTCGTGCACGGAGGGCACGTCCGCGAGGGCGAGAACGTCGCGGCCGGGGTGGAGAACTGGCGGAAACTGTTCGAACGCCAGGAGGACAAGGGCGGCTTCGGGGTGCCGATCCTCGTGGAGAACACCGCGGGCGGGGACTTCGCGATGGCCCGCTACGTCGACGCGATCGGCCGGTTGTGGGATGCCATCGGCGACTACGGCGCCGGGTTCTGCCTCGACACCTGCCACGCGTGGGCGGCCGGTGAGGATCTCGTCGACGTCGTCGAGCGGGTGCGCGCCGTCACCGGACGTATCGATCTTGTGCACCTGAACAATTCGCGCGACGAATTCGATTCGGCCCGCGACCGGCACGCGAACCTCGCGGACGGGCAGATCGACCCCGCGCTGCTCGTCGAGGTCGCCACCGCGGCCGGCGCCCCCATCATCCTGGAAACACCCGAGGACGGAATGGCCGAGGACATCGCCTTTCTGAGGGAGAAACTGGGCTGACGCCCCGTGTGCCTTTGTGGCGGTTGGGGGCGCCACAAAGGCACACCGGGGCGTCAGCCCACGTCGCCGGTGAGATAGCGCTGCAGGGTCGGCCCGATGATCTCGACGACACGGTCGGCGGGCAGCGACGCGAGCGGTTCGATCCGCAGGATGTACCGCATCACCATGAGCCCGGCCATCTGCGAGGCGACCAGTTCGACGCGCAGCGGACCGGTGCCCGCCGGGTGGTCCACGCGGGGCACGATTTCATCGAAGGCGATGTCCAACAGGAAGGTTCGCAGCAGACCCACATCGCCACCACCACCGATCACGGTGCGGAAGACGGCGATGATCGCGTCGCGGTGCGGGGAGTCCCACACGCCGAGCAGCGCCGTCGCCAACCGCGGGCCGATCTCGTCGACGGGCGCCGCGCGCACGGGCGCGAGGACGTCGTCGGGGTCGACGGGCAGCGCGATCGCCGCGACGAACAGCGCGTGTTTGTTGCCGAAGTAGTGGTGCACCAGCGCGGCGTCCACTTCGGCGCGGGCCGCGATCGCCCGGATGGTCGTCTTTCCGAAACCGTTGTCCGCAAACAACTCTCGCGCCGATTCGAGGATGCGGTCCCGGCTGCCGGAGTTGCCGGGACGCCGGCCCGGCCGCGTTGCGGTCACGGCGTCCGGCGGCGCAGGGTGGCCGCGGCCAGCCACAATCCGACAAAGACGAATCCTGCGACCACGATCAGATCGCGCGCCATCACCGCGGTCACCCCGGGATGAGCGGCGACCTGCTGCAGGGCCTCGACGGCGTAGCTCAACGGAAGCACGTTGCTGATCCACTGCAGCACCACGGGCAGTTGATCCCGCGGCACCAGCAGCCCGCACAGCAGCAACTGGGGAATGACGAGCACCGGCATGAACTGCACGGCCTGGAATTCGGTGCGGGCGAACGCACTGCACAGCAACCCCAGGGAGACCCCGAGCACGGCGTCGAGCACCGCGATGAAGATGACCCACGCGACGCTGCCCGCCGCGGTCAGGCCGAGAAACCCGAACGTGATCAGGCACGCGAGCCCGGCCTGCACGGCGGCCGCGAGGGAGAACGCGCTGCCGTACCCGGCGAGCAGGTCGAATTTCGCGAGCGGCGTGGTGAGCAACCGCTCGAGGGTGCCCGACGAGCGCTCGCGTTGCATCGCGATGGACGTGACGAGGAACATCACCACGAACGGCAGGATCCCGAGCATCGTGATCGCGATCCGGTCGAACAGGGAGGGACCCACCGGCGGGGCGGGCACGTTCCGGTAAATGAAGTACAGCAGCGTCATCAGCAGGCTCGGAACGAGCACGAGCATCGCGACGGTGCGATGGTCGGCCCGCAACTGCCGCAGGATCCGCGTCGTCGTGGCGGCGTAGATGGTGACATTCACGACTGCGCTCCTTCCCGAGTCCTGATCAGCCGCAGAAAGGCGTCCTCGAGCCGCGATTCGCCGGTCTGCTCCCGGAGATCACCGGGAGTGAGCTTGCCGAGCAACCGCCCCTCGCGCAGCAGCAGCAACTGCGCGCAGCGGTCGGCCTCGTCCATCACGTGACTCGAAATCAGCAGGGTCACACCGCGATCGGCGAGCATGTGGAAGTGGTCCCACAGCTCGACGCGCAGCACCGGATCGAGCCCGACGGTCGGTTCGTCGAGCACGAGCAGTTCCGGGTCGCCGACCAACGCGCACGCCAGCGACACTCTGCCGAGCTGTCCGCCGGACAGATTCCCGGCGAGCTGCTTGGAATGGCTGCTCAGCCCGACGGCCGCGATCGTCTCGTCGACCACTGCGCCGGACCGTCCGTAGAGGGCGGCGAAGTAGGCGACGTTCTTGGCGACGGTCAGATCGGGGTAGACGCTGGGGTCCTGGGTCACGTATCCGACACGCCGGCGCAGGCTCGCCTCCCCCGCGGGCCGGTCCAGCACGGTGACCGTGCCGGACTCGATGATCTGGGTGCCCACGATGCACCTCATCAGGGTGGTCTTGCCGCACCCGGAGGGGCCGAGAAGTCCGGTGACCGAGCCGCGGGGAATCGTGACGGTCACGTCCTCGAGTGCCCGGTGCGGGCCGCGACGGACGTTCAGATTGCGGATGTCGACGGCAGGAGTCGAGGTATCCATGGGATTCTCAATTCATCGATCGATGAAATCATCGTCTGTTGAATTGTCCGCCCGCTCACCCGCGCCGTCAACCCCCGCCGCTCCGGTCAGGGCGTCAGCACCCAGCGACCGCGCACCCCGCTCTCGCCCGCCGACCGGTAGGCATCGGCGGCCCGGTCGAGCGGCACGACGGCGTGCACGCGGGCGGGCAGTTCGCCGGTCGCCGTCCGGGCGAGCAGCTCGGCGAGACGAGCCCCCTCGGCCTGCACCGATACGGCGGCGACGGAGATTCCGCGTTCGGCGGCAGGCTCCCCTCCCGGCCGCACGCCGACGTAGCGCCCGCCGTCCCGAACCAGGCCGAGACCTTCGTCCTGCAGTCCCGCGCAGTCGGCCACCGCGTCCCAGCCGGGTTCGGCGGCGGTCGTGAATTCGGCGCCGAGGCCGCGGACGTACTCCTCGTCCGACGTTCTGGCCAGGCCGGTCACGTGCCAGCCGCGATACCGGGCGAGCGACGTGACGTATCCGCCGACCGCGCCGGCCGCGCCGGTCACCAGCAACCTCCCACCGGCCGGCGCATCGCCGAGCAGGTCGACGATCTGTGCGGCGGCGAGGCCGTTGAGCGGCACTGTCGATGCCTCGACGAGGCCCAGGCCGTCGGGCACCAAGGCGAGGTCCACTGCGGGCACGAGGACGTACTCGGCGTGCGTCCCGACGGCCCGGTCGAAACCGGTCACCAATCCGGCAACCCGGGTGCCGACGGCCAGGTCGACATCGGGGCCGGTGGCGGCGACGGTTCCGGCGAAATCCCAGCCGATGCCGGTGTGTTCGGGTTGATCGATCAGTCCCCGTTCGTGGAACCATCCGGACGCGGTCGTGAGGTCGACGGGGTTGACGGAGGCCGCGGCAACCCGGACGCGGGCCTCGCCGGGGCCGGGTTCGGGGAGCGGGACCTCGACGACCTCGACGGCGTCGGGCGTGCCGGGCGTGCGGACGACGGCGGCGCGGTACGTGGTGGTGCGGAGTTCGGTGGCGCTCATGGCTACCTCCTCGTCGGAGAGTTCGCTTTCGTCTGGCACACACCACTTTCGTAGAGCTACTCTCTATTGGTAAGTAGGCACTCGAGAGTGCGTAACTTCCTTCGCTTACGGGGAGGAGCCGGCGATGGCAACGACGACCGCGGCCGACAAACGGGCACACGCCAAGCTCGAATACGACGCGTACCTGGCCGCGTGCCCCAGCCGCCGACTGCTCGATCGGATCTCCGACAAGTGGGTCGCCCTGGTGCTCGCGGCCCTCGGGGACGAGACCGGCGCACCCCGTTCGCTGCGGTATTCGGAACTGTCCCGGCACCTCGCGGGAGTCAGCCAGAAGATGCTCACGCAGACGTTGCGCAACCTCGAGCGCGACGGTCTGGTCACGCGCACCGTCACACCCACCGTGCCGGTGACCGTCACGTACGAACCGACCGCTCTCGGCCTGTCGCTCCACGCGCTGATGAAGCAGGTGAAGGCGTGGGCGGAAGCGAACATGGACGAAGTGCTCACCAATCGTGAGCAGTACGACGCACGGGCGGCGGCCTCGCCAATCACCGATTCCCATGGATCACAGCCGTAACATCGATCCCATGAACCACCGCCGCGTCGCCGTCGTCGCCGTTGCCGCTGTCGCGGCCCTGACCCTGGCCGGGTGCGCCGATTCGCAGAGCCCCGCGCCGCCGGCGTCGGCCGGCACGATCCCCACCACCACCGCACCCGCGGCGGCGAAGAACCTCCCCGTCGACGCGGCCGCCAAGTCGGCGCCGGCAGCGCCCGGTTCGAAGCTGACGGTCACCGACATCCGCACCGGCACCCACGACGGCTTCGATCGCGTGGTCTACGAACTCGGCGGCAGCGGCACACCGGGCTGGCGCGTCGCTTACGTCGACCGTGCCGTGCAGGACGGCAGCGGAAACGAGGTCGCGGTCGCGGGCGGAGCGATCCTGCAGGTTCTCATCGACGGTTCCGCCTACCCGTTCGACAGCGGCGTGGAGCAGTACGCCGGCCCGCAACCGGTGCTCGCGGCGCCCGGCGGCTCGGTCGTCGAGGTCAACGGCGCAGGTGTGTTCGAGGGCGTCACCCAGTCGTTCATCGGGATCAAGGATCCCGACACGCCGTTCTCGGTGTACTCCCTGACCGGCCCGACCCGCCTCGTGATCGACGTGGCGCGCCCGTAGGGCACTCATCCCGAACGGGCGTTCCAGACAGCGTCGACCTCGGTCAATACCGCATCACGTGCAGGATCGCGCCGGCGGTCCACATCGCGAGAATCGCCAGCGGGAGCGTCGCCATCGACACGACCAACCCCGCACCGAGATGGCGCACACGGCCAGAGAAGAGACAACAGACGAGGCCGGACACGAATGGCAACGCCAGGGCGGTCCAGCCGAATTCACGTGGGACCCAGAACGGTACGGTCGCCTGGACCACGATCCCGGCAACCACACCGATCAGACTCGCCGGGCCGAACACTCGTCCGGGCGCAATCCGGGTCTCGTCGGCTACCACTACCGCACCACCAGAATCACACCGCCGTAGATCGCAACCAGCGATCCCACCGCGACCCCCAGCGCGACCCCGGCGCGGATCCGCGACGTGGTCCGCAGCAGCACCGCCGAGGCGAGCGGTGTCAGAATCGCCGCGAGAACCACCAACGCCACAAGTAGTTGGGGCTCATTCGTGTCGTCCATCCCGAACGCCTCGAAAACGAATATGGCAATCGCGAACGTGAACGCGAGCGAGATCGGTACCATCACAGTCGCTGATCCCCAGAACAGCCCGTCGGTAGCCACGCGGGGCTTCAGTTCCTGTCCAGTCACATTCAGCTGCCTCACGACCGTCCTCCGTGCGCCCACGCGAGGTTCACTTCTTGGAGCGCCATGGGCTGCACGCCATCGAAACGTTCTGTGGCCGAGGAGTAGTCGCCCAGAGTGTGATCGAACGGTAGGTTGCCGAGCGGGCCCCACTTCGAGCCGCTGTCAGCCGGGTCGATATAGATCTGTTGCGTACTGCCGGATACTGAATCCTGATAGATCTCCAAAGACGGATAGTTCCCGATCTGCGCGGCAACACCGACCCTCTCCGGACCAGGAGCGAGAACTATGTCCCCTTTCACGGAATGAAATGTCGTCAGTGCCTCCGAATCGAGAGGCGGCAGTGCATTCGTCGCCTCGTACACAAGTCGTACCGACCCGTCCGAGAGCTGCTGTACGTTCACCGCAGGAGCACCGACTTCCACTTCGCCTGTCACCCCGACGGACGGATTCTGACGCGCAATCACGACGCCGTTCTCGTAGTCCACGTACAGCGAAACCCTCGTTCGTTCCGGATCGAACGTCGGATCCTCGTCTCGATCATCACCGAGATCGTTGTGAATGAAGTTGACAACTTCACCAGCCGGAATAAAGAGACCCATTCGGACGATCCCCTGCCCCGGGACCGGTTCGATACGGCCGACCACCACTTCGGCGCGCACGCCCTGGTTCTTGTCCAGATAACTTGTGGTGTCGAGAGCCATCGCGGTACGCCAATCGACCGCGGTCGCCGGGCGTCGTCCGAACATCGTGTCGAATGCGATCGAGGCAGCGGTCAATCGTCCCGGAGTCGAGACAGCAGACTCCCGCAACTCCGGGGGCACGCCCTGCGGGCTGTTCGACGACAGTTCACCGGCGAGCGCCTCCAACGCAGCCGCAAGACTTCCGTCGATCGCCCGGATCCCTTCGACGGCATTCCGAATCCGTTCTGCGAAGTAGTCTGCGAGTTCGTCCTGGCGAGCCCTGAGTTCATCGTCGGCCGCAGGCCTCGGGGTCAGCGCCCAATCTTCACCGACGATGAACAGTTCCTCCGCCTCAGCCACCACTGCTCGCAGGAACTCCAGCATCGATTCGAGTTCACGGGCACTTCCGTCGTAGGCGTCGACGATCGCCTGCACCGTTCCCGCAAGGCGTCGAACCTCGTCGTACTCGTCGTCTGCTCGGTGCGCTGCCGCATCGAAGGCGATTCCGGTCCATTCCGGAGCCATTCCACGAACGTCGTTGCGCATGGTTCCGGCCACGTCGACGATCGATCGGCAAATCCCGTCCAGGTTCGAGGCCGTCACGGTCAGGTCCGACGATTTCCACAGCTCGATCTGAGACCGGCTCGGGGTCACGGGAGGTCCCCCATGGTAGCGAGTTGCGCCGCGAATACGCCCTCGGCGACCTGGTAATCCCCGGCCGATCCTCTCGCGAGACCCGACATGTACGCGATCCGGTCTGCCGCGGCAACGGTCGCGGCATTCAGCGCCTGAACTACCGCGACGCTGACCTGCGCGGTACGACTTCCGGGGAATCGCACAACCGAGTCCCCACGCCCGAGGCCCTCCGAAAGCTCCTCGATCGCTTCCGTCGCCGAATCGAGCAATCCGGACAATCGCCGGAGCTCTTCGGGATTCACCCGGAAGAGGTCGACTGCACTCGGGGGCCCCGGGTCGACCGTGCCCGGAGACGAGTCCCCCGACTCGCCGAGCATCGCTTCCATGTAGTCGTCGACGAATACAGCAGACTCGCTCGGGACAGCACTGGTCACGTTTCGAAATTCCCCCCGCTCAGTGGACGACGCGCTCGCGTCCTTCCGGCTCCCCCTCCGGCCGGGTGAGAGTATCACCGTCACGAGGCGCGCAAGCGACACGCTGTGGGGCAGGTGTGTCGCCGACTACCCTTGACCTCGAGCCTGCTCGAGGTTCTACGGTCGGGGCTACGAGAGAGGGAGGCTCCGCGAGATGAGCATGGAAATCACCGCGTGGAACGCGATGTACAACGCGATGCACGCACACAACGACCGTCGGCCGTTCTCACGTGAAAGCCTGCGCCGGATCGGCGCGTTCGCCCGTCCGCATCGCCGCAACATCTTGTTCTACCTGGTGCTCAGCGTCGTGATCGCGGCGCTCGGTGTGGCGACACCGGTGCTGGCAGGCCGGGTGGTCAACGCCATCGTCGATCACGCCGCACTGTCCGTGGTCCTCGGGTTGGCGGTGCTCATCGCCGGCATCGCGATCGTCGAGGCCGGGCTCGCGATCGCGAATCGCTGGTTGTCGGCGAGCATCGGCGAGGACCTGATCCTGGATCTGCGCACCACCGTGTTCGATCACGTCCAGCGCATGCCCATCGCGTTCTTCACCCGCACCCGCACCGGTGCGCTGGTCAGTCGGCTGAACAACGACGTCATCGGCGCGCAGCGCGCCTTCAGCGACACCCTCTCCGGTGTCGTCGGCAACATCGTCACACTCGTCATCACGCTCGTCGTGATGATCGGAATCTCGTGGCAGATCACGCTTCTCGCACTGCTGTTGTTGCCGATCTTCGTGATTCCCGCGCGGCACATGGGAACTCGCCTCGCCCGATTGAGTCGTGAAGCCGCGAACCACAATTCGGTGATGAGCACCCAGATGACCGAACGGTTCTCCGCCCCTGGCGCCACGCTCGTCAAGCTGTTCGGCCGGCCGGACCACGAATCCGCCGAGTTCGCGATCCGGGCTCGACGCGTCCGCGACATCGGAGTCCGCACGGCGATGCTGCAGTCCGTCTTCGTCACCGCACTAACCCTCGTCTCGGCTCTGGCGCTCGCGCTCGTCTACGGCCTCGGCGGCTTCTACGCTCTGCGCGGCCAGCTCGACGCCGGCTCGGTGGTGGCGATGGCGATGCTGCTCACCCGCCTGTACTCGCCGCTCACAGCCCTGGCCAGCGCCCGGATGGATGTCATGAGCGCGATGGTCAGCTTCGAGCGGGTCTTCGAGGTGCTCGACCTGAAGCCGTTGATCGTCGAGGCCCCCGGCGCGCGCGACGTGCCGCCGGGACCGGTGTCGGTGGAACTGCGCAACGTGAGCTTCGCCTACCCCTCCGCCGACAAGGTGTCGCTGGCGTCGCTCGAGGAGGTCGCGGTCCTGGACACCCGCGGCGGCGAAACCGTGCTGCACGACATCGATTTCCGGGTCGAACCGGGACAGATGGTGGCGCTGGTCGGCTCGTCCGGTGCCGGAAAATCCACCGTGGCGCAGCTGATTCCGCGTCTGTACGACGTGGATTCCGGACAGGTGCTACTGAACGGCATCGACGTGCGGGAGCTGACGGCCTCGTCGATCCGTGCCACGGTCGGCCTGGTCACCCAGGACGGGCACCTGTTCCACGAGTCGGTGCGGCAGAATCTGCTGCTGGCCCGGCCGACGGCCACCGAGGACGAGCTGTGGGACGCGCTGCGCCGAGCCCGCCTGCACGATCTGATCGCCTCGTTGCCGGACGGACTGGACACCGTCGTCGGCGAACGCGGCTACCGGCTCTCCGGCGGTGAACGCCAGCGGCTGACGATCGCGCGGCTGTTGCTCGCACACCCGCGCGTCGTGATCCTCGACGAGGCCACCGCGCACCTGGATTCGACCTCGGAGGCCGCGGTGCAGGAGGCGCTGACCGAAGCACTGGCCGGCCGGACCTCGGTGGTCATCGCGCACCGGCTGTCGACGATCCGGGCCGCCGATCAGATCCTGGTCGTGGAGGGCGGGCGCATCGTCGAACGGGGTACGCACACCGAGCTGCTCGCGGCCGGCGGCCGTTACGAGCAGCTGTATCGCACCCAGTTTGCCGATTCCGGAAAGTATTCGTCCGCGTTCGCCCCGATACTCGAAGCATGAGCATCCCCACCGAATCCGAGCTGCTGCTCGAGATCCTCGGCAACCAGCACGACGCGTTCCGCAACGCGGTCTCCGGGCTCACCGAGGAACAGGCACGCTCGGTGCCGAGCGCGTCGTCGATGAGCCTGGCGTCGCTGCTCGCGCACGTCGTCGACGGCGAGGTCGCCGCCGCCGACCGTATCGCCGGAACCAACAGCCGCCCCGACGACCCGGTCGAGGCATGGACGTCGGGCTGGCTCGTCGGCGACGACGAGACCGTCGCCGACCAGATCGCGAAGCTCGACGCGGCCGCGGCCCGGCTCGCCCAGCTGGTCCGCGACGAACCGGATCTCGACCGCGTCGTCGACATTCCCGACGACGTGGCCCGCTACCTGGACCAGGGGGTGCCGTTCACGGTGCGGTTCCTGCTGCTGCACCAGATCGAGGAGTGGGCGCGGCACGCAGGCCACGCCGACATCATCCGCGAGTCGATCGACGGTGCCACGGCCGACGTCCTCGCCGGTCACGCCTGGTAGGGACATGAAAATCGATGCGGCCGGCGCCGCGCAGAACACGCCTCTCGAACGAGTGGCCCGGGTGGGTCAGGCGACCAGCGGCGTCGTCCACGCGCTGATCGGATACATCGTCGTGCGACTCGCCATGGGCGAGTCCGGTGCCGCCGACCAGTCCGGTGCGCTGGCCACGATGGCCGCGGCGCCCGGAGGCACCGCCGTCCTGTGGGTCACCGCGGTGACGCTCGCGGCCCTCGCACTGTGGCGGCTGACCGAAGCGTTGATGGGTAAACGGTCCGATCTCGAGGAACCGTCGACGCTGGACCGGTTCAAGTCCGCGGGCGTCGCGATCGCGTATGCGGCGCTCGCGTTCACCGCCCTGCAGTTCGCGCTGGGAAGCGGACGGTCCAGCAGCGAGCAGAGCGTCGGGCTGAGCGCACGATTGATGCAATCCGGCGCCGGCAAGACGGTGCTCGTCGTCGCCGGGCTCATTGCCGTGGGGATCGGCGGATACCACGTGTACAAGGGCATGAGCCGGAACTTCCTCGACGACCTGCACCGTCCGGTGCCGGGCGTCGCGACGGTGCTCGGCGTCGTCGGTTACACCGCGAAGGGACTGGCGATCGCAGGCGCGGGAATCCTGGTCGTCATCGCGACCTTCACGTCCGACCCGGCCAAGGCGACCGGGCTGGACGGTGCCCTGAAGACGCTGGGCACCGCCCCGTTCGGACAGGTCCTTCTGTGGGCGGCCGGACTGGGCATCGTCGTCTACGGTGCCTACTGCTTCGTCCTGGCGCGCTACGGAAGGATGTGACCGGACCGGACCGTCACAACTCGACCGGACCGGACCGTCACAACTCGACCGGATCGGACCGTCACAACTCGACCGGATCGGTCAGTCGCGACCGCGGAATCCGCCGCCGCGGCTGCCGTGGCCGTGACCGCCACGGTCGCCGCGGTGCGAGAAGCCGCCGCGATCCTTGTCGCGGTCCTTGAAGTCACGGTCCTTGAAGTCGCCGCGGTCCTTGTAGCCACGGGGCTTGTCGCCGTAGTCCTTGCGGCCGCCGCGCTCGCCCCAGTCCTTCTTACCGCCGTACTCGCGGCGCTCACCGCCGCGGCGGTCACCGCGGTCGTCACGGGCCCGGTACGAGCCCGGCCGTCCCGACGGGGCGCCGGTATCGGGCTGCAACTGGATGAGCACCCCGGAGATCCGGGTCGCACGCAGCGCCTCGAGGGTCTGCGCCGACAGGTCCTTGGGCAGCTCGACGAGGCTGTGATCGGCCCGGATGCTGATGTGCCCGAAGTCGCTGCGACGCAGGCCGCCCTCGTTGGCGATGGCACCGACGATCGCGCCGGGCTGCACCCGGTGCCGCTTGCCGACGGCGATCCGGTAGGTGATCAGTTCCTGGCCGTCACGGCCGACGCGGGAGGCTCCGTCGTCGTCGAACCGGCGCGGCGGACGCGGTTCGCGCTCGCGGCGCTGCGGGGCGATCGGCTCGGGCTCGGACTCCATGAGGAAGGACTCGCCGTCGCGCGAGAGCACGGCGAGAGCGGCCGCGATGTCGGCGAGCGGAACGTCGTGCTCCCGCTCGTAGTCCTCGATGAACGTGCGGAACAACTGCAGGTGGTCCGACGCGAGCGCCTCGGTGATGCCGTCGTTGAACTTGGCGACCCGCTGCGCGTTCACGTCCTCGACGGTGGGCAGCTGGATCTCGGCGAGCGGCTGACGCGTGGCCCGCTCGATGGCCTTGAGCAGGTGCCGCTCGCGGGGAGCGACGAACAGCAGCGCGTCGCCGCTGCGGCCGGCGCGGCCGGTGCGGCCGATCCGGTGCACGTACGACTCGGTGTCGTGCGGGATGTCGTAGTTCACGACGTGGCTGATGCGGTCGACGTCGAGGCCGCGCGCGGCGACGTCGGTCGCGACGAGGATGTCGAGGGCACCGCTCTTGAGCTGGCCGATCGTGCGCTCACGCTGGGCCTGCACGATGTCGCCGTTGATCGCGGCGGCGGAGAAGCCGCGGGCACGCAGCCGCTCGGCGAGGTCCTCGGTGGCCTGCTTGGTCCGGACGAAGATGATCATCGCCTCGAACGACTCGACCTCGAGGATGCGGGTCAGTGCGTCGAGCTTGCGCTGGTGCGACACCAGCACCCAGCGCTGGGAGATGTTGGAGGAGGTCGTGGTCTTCGACTTGACCGTGATCTCTTCGGGGTCGTTGAGGTACTGCTTCGACAGCCGGCGGATCGCGCCGGGCATGGTCGCCGAGAACAGGGCGACCTGCTTGGTGTCGGGGGTGTCGGCGAGGATGCGCTCGACGTCCTCCTGGAAGCCCATCGTGAGCATCTCGTCGGCCTCGTCGAGGACGAGGAATTCCAGCTCCGAGATGTCGAGGGTGCCCTTGGAAAGGTGATCGATCACACGTCCGGGGGTGCCGACGATGACCTGGGCGCCGCGACGCAGTCCGGACAGCTGCACGCCGTACGCCTGGCCACCGTAGATGGGCAGCACGTGCAGCCCGGGGATGTGCGCCGAATACTTGCCGAAAGCCTCTGCGACCTGCAGCGCAAGCTCACGGGTGGGCGCCAGGATCAGCGCCTGGGGCCGCTTCTTCGCGGTGTCGATGCGGGAGAGGATCGGCACCGCGAACGCGGCGGTCTTGCCGGTGCCGGTCTGAGCGAGACCGACGACGTCCCGTCCCTCCAGCAGTGGTGGGATGGTCGCCGCCTGGATCGGCGACGGGGACTCGTAGCCCACGTCCGAAAGCGCTTGCAGCACACGGGCATCGATGTCGAGATCGGCGAACGTGGGGGTGGCGTTTTCGGCGTCGGGGTCTTGCACAATATCACTCATTTGACCTGCAGTTTATCGGATGAGCGTGGATGAGCCCGCATCGTCGGTGCCACAGATGCCCCGGTGACCTGGGTCCCACCGCCTGCGTACTCCCGGTATGTGCGTTGGCACACTGGACGGGTTCTCGTTGCGTAACCGAAAGGACGACCCCGGTGTCGGAGCCCGTCAACATCCCCACCCATTGGTACAACATCGTCGGTGACCTGCCCGTCGCTCCGCCGCCGCACCTGCACCCCGGCACCAAGGAACCGATCACCGCGGACGACCTCGCCCCGCTGTTCGCGAAGGGCCTGATCGAGCAGGAACTGTCCACCGAGACGGACATCGAGATCCCCGAACCGGTCCGCGAGGTGTACCGCAACTACCGCACCACCCCGCTGATCAGGGCGCACGCGTTCGAGAAGGCTCTCGGCACCCCGGCCCACATCTACGTCAAGTACGAGGGCGTGAGCCCGGTCGGCAGCCACAAGGTCAACTCCGCGGTCGCGCAGGCGTACTACAACTCGATCGACGGCGTCACCCGGCTCACCACCGAGACCGGCGCCGGCCAGTGGGGTTCGGCCCTGTCCTTCGCGTGCGCGAAGTTCGGCATCGGCCTCGAGGTCTGGCAGGTGCGCGCGTCGTACGACTCCAAGCCGTACCGCCGGTTCCTCATCGAGACCTACGGCGGCACCGTGCACGCGAGCCCGTCCGAGCTCACCGACGCCGGGCGTCAGGTCCTGGCCGACCACCCGGACACCCCGGGATCCCTCGGCATCGCCGTGTCGGAGGCCGTCGAGGTCGCGGTGAAGGACCCGGCTGCCCGCTACACCCTCGGCAGCGTGCTCAACCACGTCGTGCTGCACCAGACGGTGATCGGCCTCGAGGCCGTCGCGCAGCTCCGCGCGGCCGGTGAGGAGAACGCCGACGTCGTGTTCGGTTGCGCGGGCGGTGGCTCGAACCTCGCCGGTCTGGCGTTCCCGTTCATCCGCGAGGTGCTGCACGAGCGCGCCTCGACGCGGATCGTGGCCGTCGAACCGGCCGCGTGCCCGTCCATCACGCAGGGCGAGTACCGCTACGACCACGGCGACATCGCGGGCCTGACGCCGCTACTGAAGATGCACACCCTCGGTCAGGACTTCATCCCCGATCCGATCCACGCCGGCGGCCTGCGCTACCACGGCATGGCGCCGCTGCTCAGCCACACCGTCGAGCTCGGGTACGTCGAGGGCAAGGCCGTCCCCCAGACCGAGGCGTTCGCCGCGGCGGTGCAGTTCGCGCGCACCGAGGGCATCGTGCCGGCACCCGAGTCGGCGCACGCGATCGCCGCGGCCGCCGAGTACGCGAAGGGCCTGACCGAACCCGAGGTCATCGTGATCGGACTGTCCGGGCACGGACAGCTCGACCTGCCCGCTTACCACTCGTACCTGTCGGGCGAACTGGTCTAGAAGGCGGGTCCGCTACTGCCGCAGACGAGGAAGACGGCCGCGCGATGCCGGTTGCGCGCGGCTGTCTTTCGGGTCCGTGGATGGGGACGACAGGGCCGTCGACCGGGTCATACTGGAGTCGTGCGCTATGCCAGCCGCGAGGAAGCCGGGCGGCGACTCGCCCGCTCGGTCGGGCACCTGCGCGACGCGAAACCGGTGATCCTGGCCCTGCCGCGCGGCGGGATCCCCGTCGCGCGGGAGGTGGCCCGGGAACTCGACGCCCCGCTCGACGTGCTCGTCGTCCGGAAACTCGGCGTGCCCTGGCAACCCGAACTCGCGATGGGCGCGATCGCCGAGGGCGGCGCCCGCATCCTCAACGAGGAAGTCCTGCGGCGCGGCCGGATCGGCGAGGACTCCCTGGCCCGGGTGGAATACCGCGAACGCGCCGAACTGGAGCGGCGGGCCCGCCTGTTGCGCGGCGACCGCGCCCGCATCCCGATCGCGGGCCGCACGGTCGTGCTCGTCGACGACGGCCTGGCCACCGGAGCAACGGCTGCAGCGGCATGCCTGGCCGCCCGCGCCGAAGGTGCCGAGCGGGTCGTCGTGGCGATTCCCGTCGCCTCTCCGGAGGCGGTTCGACGGATACGGACGGTCGCGGACGAGGTGGTCTGCCCGGAGCAGCCGACCGATCAGGACAGTGTCGGTGCGGCCTACGAAGATTTTCACCAATTGACCGATTCGGAAGCGACCGAGCTGCTGAAACCCCAGTGACCTGCGTCATTGACTACCGGCGAGTAACCCCCGGTACCCGAAGTAACACAAATCACTCCTCCACGACCCGCGAAAACAGTGCATAACGGGCAGCTCGACAGGTGCAAAACGCCCTAACCTGTGATGCAATGCACATCCCAAGGTAAAACGATGGAGGGGTCAGCAGTGAGTGAGATTTCCGTGCCGCAGTCGTTCTCGATTCCCGAGGACGCATCGATGGCGGATTCCGTCTTCCGGCACGAAAAGGAGTCGCCCGACTTCGTGCCGTTCGAGCGACTGATCGACGGCACGTGGACCAAGGTCACCGCGAAGGAGTTCGCCGCGCAGGTCCGCGCCGTCGCCAAGGGCCTGATCGCCTCCGGTATCGAGCTCGGCGACCGCGTCGCAATCCTGTCGTCGACCCGCTACGAGTGGGTTCTCCTCGACTACGCGATCTGGACGGCCGGGGGGGCCACCGTCGCGATCTACGAGACCTCGTCCGCCGACCAGTCCCAGTGGATCCTCGAGGACTCCGGGACGTCGCTGCTCATCGTCGAGAACGACGAGCTCGCCGAGGTCGTCAAGGAGGTCGCCGAGGGGGCGCCGACCGTCCGCGAGGTCCTGCGCATCGCCCCCGGCGACGGCGCCAAGGGTGCGGTCGAGGAACTGATCGCCCGCGGCACCGCGATCACCGACGAGCAGGTCGAGGAGCGCCGCAAGTCGGTCACCGCCGAGTCCGCGGCCACGCTCATCTACACCTCCGGCACCACGGGCCGCCCGAAGGGCGTGCAGCTCAAGCACCGCAACCTGTACGCCGAGTCGGCCGCCGCGGCGATCCAGCTGCCGGATGCGATGGTGCCGGGCAACCGCACCCTGCTGTTCCTGCCGCTCGCGCACGTGTTCGCCCGGCTCATCTCGTTCGCGGCGTTCGACAGCAAGGTCACCGTCGCGCACACCTCGGACCTGACCACGCTGCTCGACCAGTTCGCCGTGTTCAAGCCGAACTTCATCCTCTCCGTGCCCCGCGTGTTCGAGAAGGTGTACAACTCCGCGAAGCAGAAGGCCTACGACGGCGGCAAGGGCAAGATCTTCGAGAAGGCCTCCGACACCGCCATCGAATACAGCCAGGCGCTCGAGACCGGCGGTCCGGGTCTCGGACTCAAGCTCAAGCACGCCCTGTTCGACAAGCTCGTCTACGGCAAGCTGCGCGCCGCGCTCGGCGGCCAGGCCACGTCCGCGGTGTCCGGTGGTGCCGCGCTCGGTGCCCGCCTCGGCCACTTCTTCCGCGGCGTCGGCATCAACGTCCTCGAAGGCTACGGCCTGACCGAGACCACCGGCGGCATCATCATGAACACGCCGGGCAACCAGAAGGTGGGCACGGTCGGCCGCCCGTTCAACGGCCACGCCGCGAAGATCGCCGAGGACGGCGAGCTGCTGCTCAAGGGCCCCGTCGTGTTCGAGGGCTACTGGCAGAACGACAAGGCCACCGAGGAAGCCATCCGCGACGGCTGGTTCCACACCGGCGACATCGGCACCCTCGACGCCGACGGCTTCATCTCGATCACCGGCCGCAAGAAGGAACTCATCGTCACCGCGGGCGGCAAGAACGTCGCCCCGGCCGTCCTCGAGGACTCGCTGCGGGCACACCCGCTGATCAGCCAGGTCATCGTCGTCGGCGACGGCAAGCCGTTCATCGGCGCGCTCATCACCCTCGACCCCGAGGCGCTCCCCGGCTGGAAGGAACGCAACAACGTTCCGGCCGACGCCACCGTGGCCGACCTGATCAAGAACCCGGATCTGATCGCCGAGATCGACGCCGCGGTCGCCGAGACCAACAAGAAGGTCTCCAAGGCCGAGGCGATCAAGAAGTACCGCATCCTCGACGTGGACTTCAGCGTCGAATCCGGTGAGCTGACCCCGACGCTCAAGCTCAAGCGCAACATCATCCACGAGGTGCACGGCGCCGAGATCGCCGCGATCTACGGCTGATCGCCCTCGTCCGGTCCTGAGCGGATGTGCTTCCCCTCCACGGGAGGCACATCCGCTCATCGGCGTTCCGGGCCCGTCACCGCGAGCACGAACTCCGCGACGTCGCGTGTCACCGTGCGGTGCACCGGCTCGTGCAGCAGGTCGTGCCCGGCGTCCGGGTACTCGCGCAGCTCGAGCCCCGGCACGGTGGCGGCCCAGTCGCGGACCGGGTCGATCGGAGCGAGCCGATCGTCGACGCCGTGCACCGCCAGCGTCGGCAGGCCCGCGGACCTCAGGACCTCCGCGGTCGCGGGTACGGTCGCGGTGCGCGGCGTCCCGCACAGCACCACACCGCGGAACCGGGACGCCTCGGTGCGCAACAGCGCCAGGACCGTCGCGGCACCCAGCGAATGTCCCATCACCACCAGCGGCAGTTCGTCCTGCTCGGCGAGGCCGGTGATCTCGGCGAGATCGGCCGCGTGCGCGGCGACGTCCCCCGGCTCCCCCGGCTGTCCCTCCGACAGTCCGTGGCCGGCCAGGTCGAGGCCCCACAGCCCGATGCGGTCGGCGGCCAGACCGGCGGCGAACCGGTGGTAGTGACCGCTGTGCTGACCCATCCCGTGCGCGAAGACGACGGCGGCGTCGGCCGCGTCGGTGTTCCAGGATCGGTAGTGGAGTCGGCCCGTGGCCCCGGCGATGAACGGCATTGCCTCATTCTCGGTCCTGCCCCTCGTGCGTGTTTTCGGTAGCCCCCGCTACCGGAAACGCGCACGGGCACGAGAGGTCACCAGCAGTGGCCCTCACCGCGGTAGGTCGGGACGGTGTGGCGTGAGCCGTCCTCGTCGACGAGGTGCAGGTGTGTGAACCGTTCGCACAGCTCGCCCGCCTTGGCGTGCCGGAGCCAGACGCGACCGCCGATCGGGATGTCCGACGCGGCGCGCCCGGTGACCGGCGTCTGCACCTCCCCCGCCCCCTCGTTGCGCAGCAGCCGCAGGCCCGCCGGATGCACCGGCTTCGGCACGCGCGACGCCCCGGCGGGCCCGGACGCGATGTAGCCGCCGCCGAACAGGGTGGTGACGGCCGGGGCCGGCTTGCGCACCGCGGGGAGCGCGAAGAACAGCGCGGGATGCGGCGTGAAGGCACGGTAGCGGTCGAACAGGGTCGGCACGTACAACCCGGATCCGGCGGTCACCTCGGTGACAACCGGATCCGCGGAACTCACTTCGAGCGAGCCGGTGCCGCCGCTGTTGACGATCTCGAGGTCGCCGACCGTGGCCCGGAGGGCGTCGACGACGATGCGACGGCGGGTCGCGAGTTCCTGCGCCGACGCCCGCTTGACCAGCCGCACGGGCAGCGACGAATCGGGCAGGCCGGCGATCTGGGCCTCGTAGAACATGACCCCGACGACGGAGAATCCGGCGGTGGTCGCGCACCGGGCGAGTTGCGCGGCGTCGTCCGGACCGCGCAGCGGGGAGCGGCGCACCCCCAGGTGCACGGGGCCGATGCGCAGCGACGCGTCGATGTCGAGGCACACCCGCGGGCGCACCCGGCCGCTGCCGAACGCGTCGCGCGCGAGCCCGAGCTGGGCGGTGGAGTCGATCATCAGGGTGATCGCGTCGAGCGCCTCGGGTCGCGAGGCCAGTTCGGCGAGCGCACCGCGATCGACCGTCGGATAGCCGAGCAGTACGTCGCGTGCACCGCGCTCGACCAGCCACAGCGCTTCGCGCAGCGAATACGCCATGATGCCCCGGAAGGCGCCGTTCGAGCCGGTCAGGTCGGCACCCAGGACCTCCTCGAGAATCGCGCGGCAGCGGACCGATTTGCTCGCAACCCGCACAGGCGTACCGCCTGCGCGCCGGATCAGGTCGGCTGCGTTGCGGCGCACGGTGCCCAGGTCGGCGGCGGCGAAGGGCGGATCGAGGTCGGCGGTCGCGGTGTCGAGCCGGTCGAGGGGCGAAGTCACGGCGGGTCCAATCGTCGAGGCAGGGACGGGCAAGCGTCGGGGAACAAGTCGAACACCGGAATGGACGCTTGTCCAGTTCCTTGCTCGCCGGACGGGGCGTTCATCCCGAGCGGTGTTCGTTCAGGACTTCTCGGTCGCACGGGAGGCGATGATCCCGGCCATGTCGTCGAGTTCGGCGACGATGAACTCGCCGTTGCGATCGACGAGCCAGCGCAGCACCAGGCCGTCGATCATCGCCAGCGCCATCCGGGCGATGTCCTCGATCGGTTCGGTCCACGTCGTCCCGGTGCGTTCGGCGCAGTCGGAGAGGAACCGGCACGCCTCGACGTCCATGATCCGGTACTGCTCGGCGGCGATCCGGCCGCCGGGCTCGGAGTCCGAGGCCCGCTGCCGCAGCGAATAGGTGGTGATCTCGTAGGTGAGGATCTGGCGGTTCGCGGTCGCCTCGATCATCGGCCACATCGCGTTGAGCCCCGCGTACAGGAGTTGCCGGAGCCCGCGTATCCCCTGCGGATCCGGGCCGTCGTGCGGCAGATCGAACGCGACGTGCAGAGTCTCGCTGAGCTGGCGAATGAGGGTTTCGCCCATCGCGACGACGAGCGCTTCCTTGCTCTCGAAGCAGTAGTGCACCACGCCGAGGGACACACCGGCGTTCTCCGCGACCGCCCGCACCGTGACCGCGCCGACTCCCCCGCGCTCCGCGAGGTCGAGTGCGGATTCGATCAGCTGGGCGCGACGCTCGTCTGCGGGCATCCGGTTCAGCATTCCCCGATCGTAGAGGCTCGGGGCCGGCTCCGGGGCGAACGCGACCAGCCCGCAACCCTTGACCTGGACGGTCGTCCAAGAGGACGATGTGGGTCATGGCTACCTGGCGCAACTGGGCGCGCACCGAGCGCGCGACACCTCGCGCATTCGAGACTCCTGCCGGCGCCGAGGAGGTCGCGGCCCTCGTCACCCGCGCCACCGAACGCGGCGAGCGGGTCAAGGCGGTCGGCGCCGGGCATTCGTTCACCGGCGCGGCGGTCACCGACGGCATCCTCGTCTCGCTCGACCGGATCGCCGGGATCGAGCGGGTCGAACCGACCGCGACCGGTGCGCTCGTCACCGTCGGCGCCGGCACCCGTCTGCACGATCTCAACCGCCTGCTGTGGTCTCACGGCCTGGCGCTGGCGAACCTCGGCGACATCGACGTGCAGTCGATCGCCGGTGCCGTCTCCACCGGAACCCACGGCACCGGAGCGGGATTCGGCGGCCTGGCCACCCAGGTGCGCGCGGCGACCATCGTGCTCGCGGACGGACGCGTCGTGCACTGCTCCCCCACCACCGAGCCGGAACTGTTCGAGGCGGCGCGCCTCGGTGTCGGTTCCATCGGCATCCTCACCTCCCTGACGCTCGACTGCGTGCCCGCGTACCGGTTGCACGCGGCGGAGGGGCCCGCGACCCTCACCGAAACGCTCGCGACCCTCGACGAGGACCGGCTCGGCGTGGACCATTTCGAGTTCTACTGGTTCCCGCACACCGACCGTGTCCTGACCAAGCGCAACATCCGGCTCGAGGGAACCGAACCGACCGCGCCGATCGGCCGGATCCGCGGTCTCGTGGACGACGAACTGCTCTCCAACGGCCTGTTCGGCGCGCTGCAGTACGTCGGGGCGCAGGCGCCGGGACTGATTCCCCGCATCAACAACCTGGCCGGCCGGGCCCTGTCACCCCGCGAGTTCACCGACCGCAGCTACGCGGTGTTCGCCTCCCCGCGGCGCGTGCGGTTCCGGGAGATGGAGTACGCGATCCCGGTGGACGCACTCCCCGGCGTGCTCGCCGACATCGCCCGCGGCCTCGAACGCACCGGCCGGCAGGTCGCATTTCCGATCGAGGTGCGCTTCGCCGCCGCCGACGATGTGTGGCTGTCCACCGCGTACGGTCGCGACACCGCCTATGTCGCGGTGCACGAGTTCCACCGGCGCGACCACCGCGACTACTTCGCGACCGTCGAGAAGATCGTGCGCGACGTCGACGGCCGGCCGCACTGGGGCAAGCTCCACGAGCGGACCGCCGACGATCTGCGGCCCGCGTACCCGAAGTTCGACGACTTCCTCGCCGTGCGGCAACGCGTCGACCCGGACGGCAGGTTCGCCAACCCGTACCTCGAGCGGGTGTTCGGCATCGAGGCGAACGCCCTCAGGTGAAGGCGGCCTCGAGCGAATTGCGCACCAGCGTGTCGTGTTCGGCGTAGGTCAGGCCCAGCCCGGTGTGCAGTGCCGCGAAGTTGTCGTCGACGTAGCCGCCGAAATAGGCGGGGTCGTCGGAGTTGACGGTGACCAGCAGGCCCGCGTCGAGCATGCGGCGCAACGGGTGCTCCTCGATCGAATCCACCACGCCCAGGCGCACATTCGACAGCGGGCAGACGGTGAGCGGCACCTGCTCGTCGACGAGCCGCGCCACCAGTTCGGGATCTTCGAGTGACCGGATGCCGTGGTCGATGCGTTCGGCGCCGAGCAGATCCAGCGCCTGACGGACATAGTCCGGCGGTCCCTCCTCACCGGCGTGCGCGACGACGTGCAGACCTTCGGCGCGGGCACGGGCGAACACGTCCTCGAACAACGAGGGTGGATGGCCGACCTCGGCGGAGTCGAGACCGAGACCGATGATCGGGGCGTGCAGCCGCAGCAGCTCACCGAACACCTCACCGGCCTCCTGCACGGGACGGTCCCGCACGATCGACGCGATCATCGCGGCATCGACCCCGAACTCGCGGCCGCTGCCGGCGACGGCGTCGGCGAGCCCGTCGACGACCTCACGCAGCGGCACGCCGCGGCTGGTGTGGGCCTGCGGGTCGAAGAAGAACTCGGCGCGGGTCACGCCCGCGTCCGCCGCGCGCGCCAGGTACGCGCGGGTGAGATCGGCGAAGTCCTGCGCCGTGCGCAGCACCTGCATGTTGGCGTAGTACAACTCCAGGAACGAACCGAGATCGGTGAACTCGTACCGCGAACGTAGATCGGCGATATCGCGATACGGCAGGGACACCTCGTTGCGCTCGGCCAGCGCGAAGATCAGCTCGGGTTCGAGCGTGCCCTCGATGTGCACGTGCAGTTCGGCGCTCATGCGTTCGGCTCCTCCCGGACTCCCGGTACCGCGGTGCCCGCCCGTCACCGGACGGGCACCGCGGTGAGGTCAGCGCCCCTTCCAGACGGGGGCGCGCTTCTCGGCGAACGCCGTCGCACCCTCGCGGGCGTCCTCCGACACGAACACCGGACCGGCGATCTCCATCTGCTTCGCGAACGCCTCGTCGGACGACCAGTCCGCGGCGGCCGCGACGATCTGCTTGGTCACCGCGACCGCGAGCGGGCCGTTGGCGGTGATGCGCCCGGCGAGTGCGAGCGCACCGTCGAGCGCGCCACCCGGCTCGGTGAGCGTGTTGACGAACCCGAAACCGTACGCTTCCTCGGCGGTGAAGCTGTCGCCGGTCAGGGCGAGTTCGAGTGCCTTCTGGTACGGGATGCGCTTCGGCAGGCGCAGCAGACCGCCACCGGCGGCGACGAGTCCGCGCTTGACCTCGGGGATGCCGAACTTGGCGTCCCGGGCCGCGACGACCAGGTCGGTCGCCAGCACCAGTTCGGTGCCGCCCGCGAGCGCGTAGCCCTCGACCGCGGAGATCAGCGGCTTGCGCGGCGGCTGCTCGGTGAAACCCATTCCCCGGCCCGGGACCACGACGTTCTCGCCGGCCACGAACGCCTTGAGATCCATGCCGGCGCAGAAGTTTCCGCCGGCACCGGTGAGGACACCGACCGAGAGGTCGTCGTCGCCGTCGAGTTCGTCGATCGCTTCGGCCAGTCCGTGGCTCACGGCGGCGTTGACGGCGTTGCGGGCGTCGGGCCGGTTGATGGTGATGACCAGTACTCGACCACGACGCTCGGACAAGACCACATCGGACATGTGCGTATACCTCCACTGAGCGGATCGGATGCGCCGACCCGGGTGTGGGTCGCGGCACATCAGGTGTATACCCGAGTCCGCGTCACATCACGAGACCCGTACCGCTAGCTGGGTGACGAACCCGTCTTCGTCGATCTCGACCTGGTCGCCGGTGCGGAACCAGCCGTCGCCGAACGTCTCGGCGGTGCCCTGCGGATCGTTCCAGTACCGGCGGGCCACACTCGGGCCACGGCACAGCAGTTCACCCACGCCGCGTTCGGCATCGGGGCCGAGCAACGCGACCTCCATTCCGCCGAACGGAATCCCGATGCTGCGGGGATGCCGCTGCCGAGCCTCGATCGGCAGCACCAGTCCGATCCCGCCGGTCTCCGCGACCCCCCAGCCGCGCACGCAGCGGGCCGTCGGGAACGAGGCGCGCAGGTGGCGCCACGGCACCCGGATGCCGCGCGCCCCGGCCGCGACGACGGTGCCACCGACCGACAGGGTGGGCAGCAGTTGCACACCGCATCCGACGGCGGTGGACAGCGGCGCGGTGATCACGGTCCGCACGCCACCGACGCCGAGATCCATCGCGTGGACGACCGCTTCGATGGTGGACAGGATGTTCTCGTTGGTCAATTCGACACCGTGCAGCCCCCCGCCGCACTTGCGCACGTAGTAGAGCAGGGCCAGCTCCTCGGGCGAGGCACCGCCGTCGAGGAAGGCGACCCCGTCGGGCACCTTCCCCTCGAGCATGACGATCGCGCCGCTGTCGGCGACGATCCACTCGAGTTCGGCGTCGCTGCACGTCGGATCCGGCAGGACCGGGACACCACCGGCCAGGACGACGCCGAGAAACGCGTGGAGCCAGTCGAATCCGTTCCGGTAGTGCACGACGACGCGGTCCGCCGGGCCGACACCCTGGTCCAGCAGGCCGCCGGCGACGCGGGCGGCGGCAGCCCACAGTTCGCGGTAGGTGATGCCGCGACCGGCCCGGTCGACGGCGGCGGTGCGCTGCGCGAACCGCAAGGCGCTGCGGTCGAGGAGTTCGGCCAGGCACGGCTCGAGCCCCTCGTATCGGAAGACCCCCGCGTGCCGGGTGACGCGTTCGTCGCGCAGCCATGCGGCACCACCGGAAAATCTGACCAACGCCGGCGACATCGCCACCTCCGATCGTCTGCGTGCCTCGCACTATATGGCGTGCATCACATTTCGGGGTGGGTTCGGTCGCCTCAACTGTGTGTGGCGTCCACAGTGTCCGATTCGGGGACCACCGGCTGCTTCACCTGAGTGTGCGGCCGCGCGAAGAACAGCGACGCGACGAGTCCGACGAGGAGCACCGCTGCCGGCAGCCACATCGACTGGGCCATGGCCGTCGAGAACGGCTCGTGCAACTGCTCGGGCATCACGCCCGTGTTCATCTCGGAGCTGCCGCCTCCCCCGAGTCCCTCCGCGGCGAGCCGGGAGGTCATGAGCGCACCCATCGCGGCGCTGCCGAGCACCGCACCGATCTGCCGGTCGGTGTTGTACACACCGGAACCGGCACCGGCCTGCTGCGGCGCCAGGTGGTTCGTCGCGGTCGCCGACAGCGGCGACCAGATCCCGGTCATGGCGACACCCATCAGCGCCGACGGCAGCAGCAGCGACCACGTCGGCGAATCCGGTGTCATCACCGCCGACAGCCAGACCAGCGAGATCGCCAGCAACGCGAACCCGGTTCCCGCGATGTAGCGCGGATGCACCCGGTCGACGAGGCGGCCGACGAACGGTGCGAGGATGCCGGTGAACACCGCCATCGGCACCATCAGCAGCGCCGAACCGGTCGGGCTGAGGCCGCGCACCGCCTGTGCGTAGAACATCAGCGGCAGCGTCATCGCGGTGACGGTGAAACCGATCGCCACGATCCCGATGTTCGCGAGCGAGAAGTTGCGGTCGCGGAACAGCTCGAGGGGCACGAGCGGCTCACCGCGCATCCGCCCCTGGTACAGAACGAACACCACGAGCAGGACCACACCGGCCGCGATGCAGCCCCACACCTTCGCGGACCAGTCGTAGGAATTGCCCTCCTGGATGCCGAACACCAGCAGGAACATGCCCGCGCCGCTGAGCGCGACACCGGGCAGATCGAAGGTGTGCGAGTGCGTCTCCAGGTTCGGCACCAGCCGCACCGCCATCACGAACGCGAGGACGCCGACGGGGACGTTGACGAAGAAGATCCACTCCCAGCCCAGACCGTCGACCAGACCACCGCCGGCGAGCGGCCCGACGAGGCTCGCGACACCGGCCACGGCACCCCACATGCCCATCGCGGCGCCGCGCCGGTCCGGCGGGAAGATGCGGGTGATGATCGCCATCGTCTGCGGCGACATCAGTGCCGCACCGAGTCCCTGGAAGACCCGCGCCAGGATCAGGACCGCGATGGTGCCGGACAGACCGCACCACAACGACGCGGCGGTGAACAGCACCAGACCCGCCAGGTAGATGCGTTTGGGACCGAAGCGATCGCCGAGGCGGCCGGTGACGAGCAGCGGCACCGCGTACGCCAGCAGATACGCGCTCGTCACCCACACCACGGAGTTGATGTCCGCGTCGAGCTCTCGCATGATCACGGGGTTGGCGACGGCCACGATGGTGCCGTCGACCATGATCATGAAGAACCCGAGGCACAGCGCCCACAGCGCGGGCCATTCTCCGGATCTGGTGTTCACGAACGCTCCTTCCACTACGCGGGTCTACGGTAGCCGCGTGGAACGACATCTCCTGGACATCGTGCAGCTGGCGTGGTGCCGTGAACTCGCTCTCGACGACCACGCGCTCACCGCGGGTGGGCGTGTGGTGCGCGTGGACGATACCGCCGACCGGCTGCAGGTTCTGCGTCTGGGTGAGACGACGGCCGTCGTCGGTCCCGGTGACGCGGTCGCGGCCGTCGACCGCATTCCCGCCGAAGCGCTCGACGCGGCGACGGTCCGGGAGGCGACGGGCGGGCACGGCGCCCGGAGCCACGTGCTGCACTACTGCGCGGACTGGATCGATGCGAGCCGGGTGCGGGATCCGCTGATCTCGCACGACGCCCGCGACCTCGCCGAACTGCGGCGGCGCTGCCCGCCGGACGACACGATCGATGCCACCCCCGCCGACGGCGACCGCGTGTTCGTCCTTCTCGACGACGACCACCGGCCGCTGTCCGCGGCCGGATACGGCGAAGTCCACTCGATCCTCGCCGACGTGGTGGCGCTGACCGTCCCCGAACATCGGCGGCTGGGTCTGGCCTCGACCGTCGCGACCCTGGCGACACACGAGGCCCTGGACGCGGGACTGATTCCGCAGTGCCGGGTCCGCCGCGACAATCTCGCCGGGCGCGGTCTGGCGGCGGTACTGGGATACGAGGAGTGCGGAAGCCACCTGACGGTGCAGCTGCGGCGCTAGCGTGTAGTCAACTCCGCAGGGAAGGAAATCCCGTGACCGAACACTCCGATTCCCGCAGCAGCAGCTACGTCGAAGCCGGTGAGTTCAACCGCGACACCCGCTACGTGACGACGCGGATCACCGCGGACGGCCGGGACGGATATCCGGTCGAGGCCGGTCGCTATCGGCTGATCGCGGCGCGGGCCTGCCCGTGGGCGAACCGCGCGCTGATCGTGCGACGGCTGCTGGGACTCGAGGATGCGTTGTCGCTGGGACTGTGCGGTCCGACGCACGACCGGCGCAGCTGGACGTTCGATCTCGATCCCGGAGGGGTCGACCCGGTGCTCGGCATCGAGCGACTCCAGGAGGCGTACTTCGCGCGGGACCCCGAATATTCGCGCGGCATCACCGTCCCGGCGATCGTGGAGGTGAGCACCGGGCAGGTCGTCACCAACGACTACGCGCAGATCACCCTCGACCTGTCCACCGAGTGGACCCGGTTCCACCGGCCGGGCGCCCCCGACCTGTATCCGGAGGCACTTCGCGCCGAGATCGACGAGGTCGCCGAACTGGTGTACCGGGACGTGAACAACGGGGTCTACCGGTGCGGTTTCGCCGGATCACAGCACGCCTACGAGGAGGCGTTCGACGCCCTGTTCGCGCGGCTCGACTGGCTCGAGGACCGGCTCACCACGCGCCGGTACCTGGTGGGCGACACCATCACCGAGGCGGACGTGCGGCTGTTCACCACCCTCGCCCGGTTCGACGCGGTCTATCACGGGCACTTCAAGTGCAACCGCAACCCGCTCCCCGCGTTCCCCGCGCTGTGGGCGTATGCGCGGGACCTGTTCACCACACCCGGGTTCGGCGACACGATCGACTTCGTGCAGATCAAGCAGCACTACTACCTCGTGCACACCGATATCAACCCCACCGGGATCGTGCCGAAGGGGCCGGACCTGTCCGGCTGGCTCACCCCGCACGGGCGCGAAGCGCTCGGTGGCCGGCCGTTCGGGGACGGCACACCGCCGCTCCCTCCCCAGCCGGCCGAACAGGTCCCGAGCGGTCACTCGCCGCTGGCGGCCTCACCCCTGTAGGTGCCGAAACTCCAGTGGACGCCCTGCGGGTCGCGGCACGTGAATCCGTGCGATCCGAAGTCCTCGTCGCGGATGCCGCGCGTGACGGTCGCGCCGTGCGCGAGGGCCCGGTCGTACAGAGCGTCGACCTTCGCGTCGTCGGGCACGACGAGATAAGCCGCGCCGACGCCGGCGGGCAGGTCGATCGCACTGTCGTCTCGGCCGGCCGAGCCGAGCATGATGCCGCCGCCGTACGGCCAGGTCAGTTCCGCGTGGTCGACGCGGTCGCCCTCGCCGTACACGGCCGTCTCGACGAACCCGAACGCGTCGACGAGGAAGCGGATGGCGCCGCGTGCGTCGTCGTAGGTGAAGCAGGGAAACACTGCTGTCGTGGTGGTTGTCGTGGCCATGTCGTCGGTAGTCATGTCGTCGGTAGTCATGTCACAGATCCTCCGTCCGTCGACGGTTCCCCGTCTTGGACGATTGGGAACACCTCGTCGTCCATCCACTGCGACGGGGGTACCCCGGCGAGGTCGCGCCAGTCGCGGGCCAGGTGCGCCTGGTCGTAGAAGCCCGCGCGCACCGCGACGTCCGCGAGACGGTGCCGGCCGGGGGTGCGCAGCAGCCTGCGGGAGCGGTCGAACCGCGCCAGCCGCGCCGCGTCCTTGGGCCCGACCCCGTATTCGGCGGTGAATCGGCCGGTCAGGTGGCGGCGGCTCCAGCCGATGTCGTCGGCGACCGCCCGCACCCCGGCGCTTCCAGGGGAGGTCAGCTGCTGCCACGCCCGCGCGAGCCGGGGCTCGACACCGCCGGCGCGCCGGTCGCGGCGTTCGAGGCGGCCGAGCACGTCGTCGAGCACCGCGAACCGCTCCGGCCATTCCTCGGCCGCGGCGATGCGGTCCTGCAACTCCCGCGCGTCGGCGCCGAGCACGTCCTCCAGGTCGACGACCCACGCGCCGAGTGCCCCGGCCGGGACGCCGAGCAGGGCGCGGGCACCGGCCGGGGTGAGCGCCAGCTGGATGCCGTGCTGGTTGCCGTCGTGCGCGATCGTCACCGGTGACGTCGTGAGGCCGCCGGCGAGTGCCCGGAACCGGCCCGGCTGCTGTCCGGGAGCGGCGGCGCGGGCGAGGTCGAGGGGTTCGCCGATCGTCAGCACGACCGTCAGGTCCTGCGACGGCAGTCCCAGATGCTCGCCTGCGGGGAAACCGGTGAGGCGGTAGCCGTCGTACCAGCGCACGTACGGCCGCAACGGCGGCGCCGGCCGCCGTCGCGCTCCGTCGGAGACCCCCGGCACAATCGCCAGCGTAGGCGCGGTCCGGTCGCAATCCCACCGGCTCGTCGCCGGAAATATCTATAGTCGGCCGTGCACCCCCGGATGTGCCTCCGCGACACGAAGACGGCGACACACAGGGGGCGACACGAAAGGCGAACCGATGAGCGAAAAATCCGGGCCGATCGAGAAGTTCCTCGTCACGCTGCTCGACAACGGCAGCAGGCTGCAGGGCCCCGCGGTGGCGAAGTACGTCGACCGGGTCCGCCGGGCGCATCCCGACGAGTCGCCCGCGCAGATCATCGAACGTCTCGAGAAGATGTTCCTGACCGGGGTCACGGGCAGCGGATCCGCGGTCGGTGCGACCGCCGCGTTCCCCGGAGTCGGAACCCTCACCGCGGTCGGGGCGGTCGGCGCCGAGACGATGTTCTTCCTCGAGGCGTCGGCACTGCTGACCCTCGCCGTCGCGTCGGTGCACGGCGTCCACCCGCAGGATCACGAGCAGCGCCGCGCGCTCGTCCTGGCCGTGGCCCTCGGTGAGACCGGCATGGAGGTGGTGAGCAAGGCGACCGGCACGACGATGAAGAACTGGACGTCGGCGATCACCGGGAAGATCCCCGGCTCCCAGCTGAGGATGCTCAACAATTCGCTGGTCAAGAAGTTCATCCGCAAGTACTTCGCCAAGCGCAGCGCGCTGATCCTCGGCAAGCTGGTGCCCGCCGGAATCGGGGCGGTCATCGGTGGCGCCGGTAACCGCGCGCTCGGCAAGCGCACCATCAGCAACGCCCGTACCGCGTTCGGTCCGCCGCCCGCGCAGTGGCCGGATGCCCCCGCCGCGCTCGAACCCGGCACGGTGGGTGCCCTGCCGAGCGCCGCATCGACCGGTCCCTGACATGTCCGCGCCGTCGGTGTACGTCCGCGAGTCGGGTACCGGCTCACGGACCGTCGTGCTGTTGCACGGCTACTCCGATCACGGCGGCACATGGTGCAAGGTGGAACCGGAACTCGCCGAGCGGTACCGGGTGCTCACCGTGGATCTACCGGGGTTCGGTCGCAGCTACGCGCAGTGGCGGGCACCGGTGTTCGACCACTACGTCGACACCGTCGCGGATCTCGTCGCGGACCGCACCGAACCGGTCGCGCTGATCGGCAACTCGCTCGGTGCGGTCACGGCGCTGGCGTTCGCGTCGGTGCATCCGAAACGAACCGACCGGGTGGTGCTGTCGGACATGCCGGGCCTGGCCGGAATTCCGCGGGTCTGGACGGAGAGCGCGCGGCTTCCCCTGGACCTGATGTCCCGGATGATGTCCCGGCCGGTTCCGATGCCGGTGATGCAGCGGATGATCGGCGAGCTGTACACGCGGGCGGCGCTGCACCGGCCGGAACGGATGGATGCGGCCACGCTGTCCGCGTTCACCGCGAACTTCGCCGACCGGCGGCGGATGGACACAATGCTGAGGGTCGGCCGGACCGCGGTGCGTGAACTCGGGAGACTCCCGATACCGGAGATGGTGCACGCGCTGACGATGCCGACGCTGTTGCTGTGGGGTGCGCACGATCGGCTCACGCCGGCGCGGGCGGCTCGCCGCGTCGTCGGCGGACCGGACCGGCGGGTGGTGATCATCCCCGACGCCGGGCATTGCCCCCAGCTCGAGGCACCCACCGAGTTCCTCGGCGCGGTGCTGCCGTTCCTCGAGCACCGGCGTCTCGCCGCCGGGGAGGCGGGCACGTAGGCTCGCGACGACCACGTGGACCGGCAGAGACGGGGGAAGTTCTTGACCGCACAGTTCGCGCAGGCGCCCGATGCGTTCCCCGGTTCCGGGCCGCCGCCGGGCATCGCCGTGCAGGGGCTGACCAAGACGTACAGGAACATTCCGGCCGTCTCCAACCTGTCGTTCACGGTGCCGCCCGGATCGATCACCGGTTTCCTCGGGCCCAACGGATCCGGGAAGACCACCACGCTGCGGATGCTGCTGGGCCTGGTGCGCCCGACTGCGGGAATCGCGCTGATCGACGGCGTCCCGTACTCGTCGTTGCCGCAGCCGGGGCGGGTCGTCGGTGCCGTCCTCGACGCGCAGGGCGCGCACCCGAAGCACACGGCGCTCACCCATCTCGAGGTGTACTGCACGGCGATGCGGGTGCCGCTCTCGCAAGCGCGGGCGTCCCTCGACCTGGTCGGCCTGGGTTCGGTCGCGACCCGGCGCACCGGCGAGTTCTCCCTCGGGATGCGCCAACGGCTGGCGCTGGCGACCGCGCTGCTGGGGCAACCCCGCTACCTGGTCCTCGACGAACCGGCGAACGGCCTCGATCCGGAGGGCATGGCCTGGCTGCGCGAATTCCTGCAGTCGTATGCCCGATCCGGCGGCACGGTGCTGGTGTCGAGCCACATCCTGCGGGAGGTCGAGCAGATGGCCGACCACCTGGTGATCGTCTCCAACGGCACGCTCGTGCATCAGAGCAGCACCGCGGATCTGCGCAACGCCTACCGTTCGCGTGTCCTGGTGGCCTGTTCCGACCCGGCCCGTCTCGCGGCGGCCCTGGCGGCCGCCGGCATCACGGACGCGCAGATCCAGGGCGACGGGCGGCTCGCGGTCGTCGGGGCCGATCCCGAACGGATCGCGGCGCTCGCGGCCGAGCAGAAGGTCACGATCTTCGGCACGCACGTCGAACACGTCGATCTCGAGCAGGTGTTCCTGTCCATGACCAGCGGTCGCTACGCCGCGACGCACGGCTACCACCAGCCGGGACCGCCTGCGTCGGGCCATGTCCCGCCCGGATATGCGCCGCCGATCCCCCAGTCGCCGCAGCAGCACCCGCAGGACCGATACCCACCGCAGCACTACCCTCCGCAGCACTACCAGCAGGCCGGCCAGGCGGCCCCGCCGTATCCCGCCCAGCCGTACCCCGTCCAGCAGCCTCCGGCCCAGCAGTACCCGCCGGGCGTGCCCGCACCTCACCAACCGCCCTTCGGACCGGGAGGATTCCAACGTTGACCGCGCTTCTGAACGCCGAGGTCCGCAAGGTCCTCGGGTTGCGCTACTGGTGGATCCTCGGGATCGCGCCGGTCGTGGTGGGGCTGTTCACCGGTGCCCTGACCCTGCCGCTCGCCCGTCAGGTCGAGGACATCATCGGTGAGGGTTTCGCGTCGACCGTGTCGGCAGCGATCGGCATCGCGCTGGCGTTGGCGCTGGTGTTCCTGTTCGCGGCCGTGTTCGGCGCGGTGAACGGCGGCACCGAATTCCAGCATCGGACGATGGCGACGACGTTCCTGACCACCCGCGGTCGCGACGGGGTGGTCGCCGCCAAGTACGTCACCGCCGCGGCGTTCGGGCTGCTGTACTGCGTGGTCGTGGAGATCGCGGCCGTTCTGACCGTCCTGATGTTCGCCGGCGGCGACAGCGGCCCGTCCAGCGGATCCGATTTCGGCCAGCTCGCGGCAGTCCTCACCACCGGCATGCTCTGCGCCGCGCTGTGGGCCCTCATGGGGTCCGGGCTCGGTCTGCTCACCGGTTCGACGGTCGGCAGCGTGCTCGCGATCTCCGCGTGGGTGCCGTTCGGTGAGCTGATCGTGTCGCTGATCCTGCACGGCCTCGGGCTGGGCGCGGTCGCGGACCTGCTTCCCGTCCAGCTCACCTGGTACACGATCGTCGGGGTCATCGACATTCCCGAAACCGGCGACATGGCCGTTCGCTGGCCGGGGGCTCCGCTGGCGCTGATCGGCTGGACGCTGCTCGTCTGCGCGCTCGGCTGGTGGCGGGTCCGCAGCCGCGACGTGGGCTGACCGGGCGCTTCGCGCCGGTGTGCCTTTGTGGCGGTCCCCACCGCCACAAAGGCACACGGGCGCCGTCGGCGCCTGGCGCTAATGTCGGCAGCGATGCAACACGACTCGCAGTCCCCCGGCTGGATCCGCCGACTGAGCACCGAATCCTTCCGCCATCGTGCCGTCGCCATCGGCGCACTGCTGGCGACGGTCGTCGCCGCGCTCATCGACATCGGCTTCCCGCTCCTGACGAAACTCGCACTCGACAGCGCCACCCACCCGCAGGGCGCCGACCTGCACCTGATCGGGGTCGCCGCCGCGGGAATCGCCGGTGGTGCACTGGTCCGGTTCGGCTGCCAGTACGGGCGCCGGATGCTCGCCGGACAGCTGTCGCTGAACGTCCAGCACGACCTGCGGCTGCGGCTGCTCGGGTCGCTGCAGCGGCTCGACGGACGCGGCCAGGACCAGATCCGCACCGGACAGGTCGTGTCCCGCTCGATCACCGATCTGCAGCTCGTCCAGGGACTGCTCGCGATGGTGCCGATGTCGGCGGGCGCCCTGCTGCAGTTCGTATTGGCGCTGGTCATCATGGCGGTACTGTCGCCGCTGCTGACCCTCATCGCCGTCGTTACCGTGCCGGTCATCGCGCTGATCGTCCGGACCGTGCGGCCGAAACTGTTCGCCGCGACCTGGTCCGCGCAGCAACGCGCCGCCGACCTGGCCCAGCACGTCGAGGAAACCGTCACCGGTGTGCGCGTCGTCAAGGGCTTCGGTCAGGAGGACCGCGCGGTCGACCAGCTCGAACGGCACGGCTTGGCGCTGTACGCCGAACGGATGCGCGCGGCCCGCGTCAATGCCCGGTTCACCGCCCCGATGGGCGCGATCCCGCAGCTCGGCCTGGTCGCGACCATCGCGCTCGGCGGGTGGCTGGCCCTGCACGGCACCGTGACGGTCGGCACGTTCCTCGCGTTCACCGCGTACCTGGCGACGATGAGCGCGACGACCCGCACGCTGTCGTCGGTGATCATCATGGCGCAGCTCTCGCGCGCCGCCGTCGAACGCGTCTACGAAGTGATCGACGCCGAACCCGACGTCGCGGACCCGCCGCACCCGGTGCCGCTGCCCGCCGGTCCGCTCGGGCTGGCGCTGCGCGACGTCACCTTCGGATTCGAACCCGGTCGCGACGTGCTGCGCGGCGTGGATCTCGAGGTGACTCCCGGCGAAACCGTCGCCGTGGTCGGCCCGGCCGGGTCCGGCAAGACCGCCCTGTCGCTGCTGCTGCCGCGCTTCTACGCGCCGGACGCCGGGTCGGTGAGCCTGACCGGCGACGACTTCGAGCTGGACGTGCGCTCGCTGCGCAGCGACGAGCTGCGTGAAGCCGTCGGCCTCGTGTTCGACGAACCGTTCCTGTTCTCCGACACGATCGCCGCGAACATCGCGCTGGGCCGGCCCGACGCCACCCCCGACGAGATCCGGGCCGCCGCGGTCGCGGCCCGCGCGGACGAATTCGTCGAGAACCTGCCGGACGGATACGACACCGTCGTCGGGGAACGCGGCCTGACCCTGTCCGGCGGGCAGCGGCAGCGGGTCGCGCTGGCCCGGGCGCTGCTGCTGGATCCGCGGGTGCTGATCCTCGACGATGCGACCTCCGCCGTCGACGCCGAAACCGAGGCCGCGATCTTCGCGGCGCTGCGCGCACAGCGCGGGCGCACCACCCTCGTGCTCGCGCACCGCCGCTCGACCCTGTCGCTCGCGGATCGGGTGGCGGTCCTCGACGAGGGTCGCATTGTCGACGTCGGGACCGTCGAGGAACTCGAGGAACGCAATGCGCTGTTCCGGGCGCTGCTCACCGGCACCGGCGACGACGACCCCGACACCGCTCCCCTCGCCTCCGGGCCCGAACCGTCGGCCGAGCAGCTGTGGCCGGAGGTGACGGCCGACCCGGACGAGGCCGGCAGGTCCCCCGCCTCTCCTGCCCTGGCAGGTCCCGGCGGTGGTCCGGGCGGCGGCGGCCCGGGCGGTGGCGGACGCGGTGGCGGCGGCCCGATGAGCGGGGCGCTCGGTTCCGTCGCACCCACCCCGGAACTCCGGGCCGCGGTGGCGGCGCTGCCCCCGGCCACCGAAACCCCGGGCCGGCATCGCGACCTGCAGTCCCGGGCGCTGCGCCGCCCCGATCCGAGGTTCCGGCTGTGGACGACGCTGCGGCCCGTCCGGTTGCTGCTCGGCGCGGTCGTGCTGTGCCTGATCGTCGAATCCCTCACCTCGATCGGGTTCCCCTCGATCGTGCAGTACGCCGTCGACCAGGGCGTCACGCCCGGCGATCCCGCCCGGTTGTGGGCCGCGGTCGGCGCCGGGGTGCTGCTCGCGCTGCTCGGCTGGGCGGTGGTGGCGGTGCTGACGGTGCTCACCGCCCGGGCCGGGGAACGGGTGCTGTTCGGGTTGCGGGTGCGCAGCTACGCGCATCTGCAGCGGCTCGGACTCGACTACTACGAGCGGGAACTGTCCGGGCGGATCATGACCCGGATGACCACGGACGTCGACGCACTGTCGTCGTTCATCCAGACCGGTCTGTCGACCGCGGTGGTCAGCGTGCTCACCGTCACCGGCATCTCCGTGGCGCTGCTGGTCACCGACGTCTCGCTCGGGCTGGTGGCGCTGGCGGTGGTGCCGCCGCTGCTGATCGCGACCTTCTGGTTCCGGAAGGTGTCGTCGTCGGCGTACGCGATCTCGCGCGAGCGCATCTCGATCGTCAACGCGGATTTCCAGGAGAACGTCACCGGTCTGCGTGCCGCGCAGGCCTATCGGCGGGAGGCGTTCGCCGCGCAGCGGTTCGCCGAACGCGCCGACGCCTACCGTCGCAGCCGCATGCGCTCGCAGCGGGCGATCTCCCTGTACTTCCCGTTCATCACGATGCTGTCGGACCTGGCGCTGGCTGCGGTCGTGTACGTCGGCGCCCGGGAGGTCGCGGCGGGTGAGGCGACGCCGGGCGTGCTGGTGGCGTTCGTGCTGTACCTGAGCCTGCTGTTCGGCCCGATCCAGCATCTGTCGCAGGTGTTCGACGGCTATCAGCAGGCCCGCGTCGGGCTGCGCCGCATCGGCGACCTGCTGCGCACCGAGAGTTCGCTGGAGGCCGGTCCGCCCGGCTCGGTGCCGGTGACCGGGCACCTGCGCGGCGACGTGCACCTCGCCGATGTCGGCTTCCGGTACGCCGGCGCCGAGACCGACGCGCTCACCGACGTCGAACTGCACATCCCGGCGGGTACGACGGTCGCGCTCGTCGGCCGCACCGGCGCCGGCAAGTCCACCGTGGTCAAGCTCCTCGCCCGCTTCTACGATCCGACCTCCGGTTCGGTGCGCGTCGACGGGGTCGACCTGCGCGACTATCGGCTCGCCGACTACCGCGGCCGGCTCGGTGTCGTGCCACAGGAGGCCCACCTGTTCACGGGCACCGTCGCGAGCAACATCGCGTACGGCCGTCCCGACGCGGACCGCGCCGACATCGAGGCCGCGGCCCGCGCGGTCGGTGCGCTGGGCATGATCGCGACCCTGTCGGGCGGAATGCACCATCCGGTCGGCGAACGCGGCCAGGGTCTGTCCGCGGGCCAGCGGCAGCTGGTCGCGCTGGCCCGCGCCGAACTCGTCGATCCCGACCTGCTGCTTCTCGACGAGGCGACCGCGACCCTCGATCCGGGCACCGAACGGGCCGTTCTCGAGGCCGGCGAGAAGGTCGCGCGTTCCCGGACCGCCGTGGTGGTCGCGCATCGGCTGGGAACCGCGGCCCGCGCCGACCGCGTCGTGGTGGTCGACGGGGGGCGGATCGTCGAAACCGGGCCGCACGCGGAGCTGCGTTACGCGGGCGGCGTATACCAGACCCTCTGTGATGCGGCCGAAACCCGCGCAGGGAATAATCGGTCGTCGAGAACCGTCATCGATGGAGACCCCGTCGAAGTCGAAGCACAAATTGTGAGGTAGATCTCGCCGCATGTTCGATCAATTACGATCGCCGCACGCACGGGATAGCCTCATGAATACAGGCGCTCCGATCGGGTACCGAAGAAAGAAACGAGGCGAACAACTGCCGTGAGCAGCAGCTCTACATCACAGTTCGGTCAGAACCAGTGGTTGGTTGACGAGATGTACCAGCGCTTTCAGGACGATCCTTCGTCCGTGGACGCGAGTTGGCACGAATTCCTGACAGATTATTCCCCCGAAACAGCGGTCGCAGGTGGTGCAAACGGCATCGAGACCGCCACCGCTACCGCTCCGACCGCCACTGCGACGGCTCCCGCCCCGACGCCCGCACCGGCTCCCGCACCGAAGGCAGCACCCGCTCCGAAGGCCGCGGCTCCGGCCGCCGCGCCGGCGAAGCCCGCAGCTGCTGCCCCGAAGCCGGCTGCACCCTCTTCCGACAAGGCCGCCGCCGAGGAGAAGAAGGTTCTCCGCGGTGCCGCTGCCGCTGTCGCGAAGAACATGAACGCCTCGCTCTCGATCCCCACCGCCACCAGCGTTCGCGCCATCCCTGCGAAGCTGATGTTCGACAACCGGATCGTCATCAACAACCACCTCGCCCGTACCCGGGGCGGTAAGGTCTCGTTCACGCATCTGCTCGGTTACGCCCTGGTCCAGGCGGTCAAGGCGTTCCCGAACATGAACAACCACTACGCCGAGATCGACGGCAAGCCGAACCTGGTGACGCCGGCGCACACCAACCTCGGTCTCGCGATCGACCTGCCGGGCAAGAACGGACAACGTTCGCTCGTGGTCGCCGCGATCAAGAACTGCGAAACCATGAATTTCGCACAGTTCTACTCGGCGTACGAGGACATCGTCCGCCGCGCCCGCGACGGCAAGCTCACCGGTGACGACTTCTCCGGTGTGACGATCTCGCTGACCAACCCCGGCGGCATCGGCACCGTGCACTCGGTGCCGCGCCTGATGGCCGGTCAGGGCGCCATCATCGGCGCCGGCGCGATGGAGTACCCGGCCGAGTTCCAGGGTGCTTCCGACGAGCGCATCGCGGAACTGGGCGTCGGCAAGCTGCTGACCCTCACCTCGACCTACGACCACCGGGTCATCCAGGGCGCCGAGTCCGGCGAGTTCCTCAAGACCGTTCACGAGCTGCTGATCTCCGACGATTTCTACGACGAGATCTTCCACACCCTCCACATCCCTTACGAGCCGGTCCGCTGGCGCAAGGACGTGCCGGAGGGCGCGGTCGACAAGAGCACCCGCGTGCTCGAGCTGATCGCGGCGTACCGCAGCCGCGGCCACCTCATGGCCGACACCGACCCGCTGCAGTTCGTCAAGGACAAGTTCCGCTCGCACCCGGACCTCGACGTCACCACGCACGACCTGACCCTGTGGGACCTCGACCGCGAGTTCAACGTCGGCGGCTTCCACGGCCAGCAGCGCATGAAGCTGCGCGACGTGCTGTCGGTGCTGCGTGACGCGTACTGCCGCCACGTCGGCATCGAGTACACGCACATCCTCGAGCCGGAGCAGCAGCAGTGGCTGCAGGAGCGGGTCGAGGCGCATCACGTCAAGCCGACGGTCGCGCAGCAGAAGTACATCCTGAGCCGCCTCAACGCCGCCGAGGCGTTCGAGACGTTCCTCCAGACCAAGTACGTCGGCCAGAAGCGGTTCTCGCTCGAGGGCGCCGAGTCGGTCATCCCGATGATGGACTCGATCATCGACCAGGCCGCCGAGCACCAGCTCGACGAGGTCGCCATCGCCATGCCGCACCGCGGTCGCCTCAACGTGCTCGCCAACATCGTCGGCAAGCCGTACTCGAAGATCTTCACCGAGTTCGAGGGCAACCTGAACCCGGCCGCCGCGCACGGCTCCGGCGACGTGAAGTACCACCTCGGCGCCGAGGGCACCTACATCCAGATGTTCGGCGAGAACGACATCAAGGTCTCGCTGACCGCGAACCCGTCGCACCTCGAAGCCGTGAACCCGGTCCTCGAGGGCCTGGTCCGCGCCAAGCAGGACATCCTCGACAAGGGTGAGGACGGCTTCACCGTCCTGCCGCTGCTGCTGCACGGCGACGCCGCGTTCGCCGGTCAGGGTGTCGTCGCCGAGACGCTGAACCTGGCGCTGCTGCGCGGGTACCGCACCGGCGGCACCGTGCACATCGTCGTCAACAACCAGGTCGGCTTCACGACCGCGCCGGAACACTCGCGGTCGTCGGAGTACTGCACCGACGTCGCGAAGATGATCGGCGCGCCGATCTTCCACGTCAACGGCGACGATCCGGAGGCGTGCGTCTGGGTTGCGCAGCTCGCCGTGGACTTCCGCGAGAAGTTCCACAAGGACGTCGTGATCGACATGATCTGCTACCGCCGCCGCGGCCACAACGAGGGCGACGACCCGTCGATGACGCAGCCGGCCATGTACGACGTGATCGACACCAAGCGCAGCGTCCGCAAGAGCTACACCGAGGCCCTCATCGGCCGCGGCGACATCTCGCTCAAGGAAGCGGAAGACGCCCTGCGGGACTACCAGGGCCAGCTGGAACGCGTGTTCAACGAGGTCCGCGAGCTCGAGAAGTACAAGCCGGAACCGTCGGAGTCGGTCGAGCTGGACCAGACGCCGGCGCCGCGCCTGACCACCGCCGTGGACAAGTCGGTGCTCGAGCGCATCGGTGACCAGTTCGCGAACGTTCCCGAGGGCTTCAACGTGCACCCGCGCGTCAAGCCGGTCATCGAGAAGCGCCGCGAGATGGCGCGCGAGGGCAACATCGACTGGGCCTTCGCGGAACTGCTCGCGTTCGGTTCGCTCGCCGAGCAGGGCGCGCTGGTGCGCCTGGCCGGTCAGGACTCGCGCCGCGGCACGTTCACGCAGCGTCACTCGGTGCTCATCGACCGCAAGACGGGCGACGAGTACAACCCGCTCGCCACGCTGGCCGCGCAGGCCGGCAACGGTGGTCGCTTCATGGTGTACGACTCGGCGCTGACCGAGTTCGCGGGCCTGGGCTTCGAGTACGGCTACTCGGTGGGCAACCCCGACGCGCTGGTGCTGTGGGAGGCGCAGTTCGGCGACTTCGTCAACGGTGCGCAGTCGATCATCGACGAGTTCATCTCGTCCGGTGAGGCCAAGTGGGGCCAGCTCTCCGACGTCGTGATGCTGCTGCCGCACGGCCACGAGGGGCAGGGCCCGGACCACACGTCCGGCCGTATCGAGCGCTGGCTGCAGCTGTGCGCCGAGGGTTCGATGACCGTGGCGGTTCCATCGACTCCGGCCAGCTACTTCCACCTGCTGCGTCGTCACCACCTCGACGGCATCCGCCGCCCGCTCGTGGTGTTCACGCCGAAGTCGATGCTCCGCAACAAGGCCGCGGTCAGCAACGTCGAGGACTTCACCCAGGGCAAGTTCCGCTCGCTGCTGGAAGAGGTCCCCTACGAGAACGGCACCGCCGACCGCACCAAGGCGACCCGCATCCTGCTGACCTCCGGCAAGCTCTACTGGGAGCTGCTCGCGAAGAAGCAGAAGGAGAACCGCGAGGACATCGCGATCGTCCGCATCGAGCAGCTGTACCCGGTGCCGCGTCGTCGCATCGCCGAGACCCTCGACCAGTACCCGAACGCCACCGAGTTCTTCTGGGTGCAGGAAGAGCCGGCGAACCAGGGTGCGTGGCCGTTCCTGGGCCTGGCGCTGCCGGAACTGCTGCCGGAGAAGCTCACCGGCATCAAGCGGGTGTCGCGTCGTTCGATGTCCGCGCCGTCGTCGGGCTCGAGCAAGGTCCACGCGGTCGAGCAGCAGGAGATCATCGAGAAGGCGTTCGCGCGGTAGCCCGCACCTTCTCGGCACACCCCGCCTTTCTTCGAAAGACGGTTCTCATGCGAGCCGGGTCGTGCCTGCCCTTCGGGGCGGGCCGGCCCGGTTCGCGCCGTTCTGCGGCCTGCCCTCTGCGGCCTGCGCTCCCCCTCCGACCCCCTCCCCCTGGTGAGCGAATGTATCGTTCGGTCGATCCAAGGAGACGAGGGATACATTCGCTCGAAACACCCGGGGTGGGACGGCTACGACGGGGAGGCACCCGCCGGCGCCCCGGCGACCATGACCACCGCGGGCAGGGCGCCGACCGCGAGCTCGATGAACTCCTCGCGGGTGATCTGCGGATCGCGCAGCCATTCGATGGTGGTGTCCTCGACGAACGCGATCCATCCGCGCACCGCGAGATGCACGGCGGGGGTCACCTCGATCCCCAGCATCGGCAGGTGTGCGGCGGTGCGCTCGACCATCGCGGTCCGGGTTTGTTCGAAGACCTCGGTCATGTCGGGGTCGCTGCTGGCGGCCCCGCGCAGCATGGACACGTAGGTGTCGCGGCGTTCGGTCACGTAGTCGACGTAGGCGACCAGGGTGCCGCGCAGCATCGCGATCGGATCGAGACTCTCGTCCGGGGCGGTGCGTTCGAGCATGTCGCGGCTGATGTGCCGGACGATCTCGACGTGGAACTCGTGTTTGCTCGAGAAGTAGTGGAACAGCAGGCCCCGGGACACCCCGGCCTGATCGGCGATGTCGTCGACGGAGATCTGTTCGAGCGGCCGCTCCGACAGCATCTGCACACCCAGATCGATCAACTGCGCACGGCGCTGGTCCGGGCTGAGCCGGGTGCGTTTGGGGCCGGAGTTCTTCACAAGTGCCATGCAAGCACCTTTGTTGAATTAGAGTCAACAATGCTATTGACCATCCCTCAATAGGGACCTACGCTCGGGTACATGAGTCTTCCGGTTACAGATATCTCCGCTGCCGGCACCGCCGTACGGCAGGTCGAGACCTTGATCATCGGCAGCGGGTTCGCCGGACTCGGGGCCGCCATCCGGCTCACCCGCGCCGGCAAGGACTTCCTCGTCCTCGAACGCGGCACCGAGGTCGGCGGCACGTGGCGCGACAACACCTATCCGGGTGCCGCGTGCGACGTGCCCTCGAATCTCTACTCGTACTCCTTCGCCCTCAACCCGGACTGGACCCGCTCGTTCTCGCCGCAGTCGGAGATCCAGCGCTACATCACCGGGGTCGCCGACAAGTACGACGTGCGGCGCCGCACGGTGTTCGGGTGCGACGTGCTCGGCGCGCGCTGGAACCCCGCGACCTTCCGCTGGGACGTGCACACCACCACCGGTGACTACAGCGCGAAGGTGCTCGTCTCCGCCGTGGGTGCGCTGTGCGAGCCGTCGCTGCCGGACATCCCCGGCATCGACAGCTTCGACGGCGAGATCTTCCATTCGGCACGCTGGAACCACGACGCCGACCTGACCGGCAAACGGGTCGCGGTGATCGGCACCGGCGCCTCCGCGATCCAGATCGTGCCCGCGATCGCCGGCCGCGTCGAACACCTGGACGTGTACCAGCGCACCGCGCCGTGGATCCTGCCCCGCGCGGATCGCGAGTACACGACCGTCGAACATCTCGCGTTCAAGTACGTGCCGGGCGCCCAGCGACTGTCGCGCGCCCTGCAGTACCTCACCCGCGAGACGCAGGTGGTGGGCCTGGCCAAGGCCCCGATCTTCATGAAACCGCTGGAGTTCGCGGCCCGCCGGCACCTGCGCCGGCAGATCCCCGATCCGGAACTGCGCCGCAAGGTCACTCCGAATTTCCGGATCGGCTGCAAGCGCATGCTGATCTCCAACAACTACTACCCCGCGCTGACCCGCCCGAACGTGGACCTCGTCACCGACGGCATCGCCGAGGTGCGTCCCGACGCCGTCGTCACCCGCGACGGCACGGTCCGGAAGGTCGACGCGATCGTCGTCGCGACCGGCTTCCACGTCACGGACTCCCCGACCTTCGCAGGCATCGTCGGCAAGGACGGCCGCTCGCTGGCAGAGGTGTTCGACGAGACCGGCATGCAGGGTTACAAGGGCAGCGCGGTCGCGGGCTTCCCCAACCTGTTCTTCCTCGTCGGCCCGAACACCGGCCTGGGCCACACCTCGATGGTGTACATGATCGAATCGCAGCTCAACTACGTCGTCGACGCGGTCGAAACCCTCGACCGGCACCGCATCGGGACGATCGAGGTCCGGCAGGAAGCCCAGGACGAGTACAACCGCAAGCTGCAGGCCGCGCTGAAGAACAGCGTGTGGAACAACGGCGGTTGCGCGAGCTGGTACCTCGACAAGCACGGCAACAACACCACCCTGTGGCCCGGCTTCACGTTCGAATTCCGGCGCCTGACCAAGAAATTCGATCTCGACGCGTATCGTGGCGTCGCGGCCGCGGACCTCGTCCCACCGGCCGCAGCGATCGACCCCGCGGTGACCACCACCGAGCAGACCGAGCGCAGCAGCGGAAAGGCGGCAGTGCGATGAGTGAATTCGCAGGCAGGGTCGCCGTCGTCACCGGCGCCGGCTCGGGTATCGGCCGGGCACTGGCCGTGGCGCTCGCCGCGAAGGGCGCGCGGCTCGCCCTGTCCGACGTGGACACCGTGGGCCTGGCCGAAACCGTCCGGCGAGCAGAGAATCTCGGCGCCGAGGTCCACTCCACCCATCTCGACGTCACCCAGCGCGAGGCGGTCTTCGCGTACGCCGACGCGGTGCTCGAACGGTTCGGCACGGTGAACCAGGTCTACAACAACGCGGGCATCGCATACCACGGCGAGTTCGAACGCACCGAGTTCAAGGACATCGAACGCATCATGGACGTCGACTTCTGGGGCGTCGTCAACGTCAGCAAGGCGTTCCTGCCGCACCTGATCGCGTCCGGCGACGGCCATCTGATCAACGTCTCGTCGCTCTTCGGCCTGCTCTCGATCCCCGGCCAAAGCGCTTACAACGCAGCGAAATTCGCGGTCCGCGGATTCACCGAGTCGCTGCGGCAGGAGATGCTGATCGCCGGCCACCCGGTGCGGGTCACGTGCGTGCATCCGGGCGGCATCAAGACCGCGATCGCCCGCAACGCGACCGTGCCCGACGGTGTCGACCAGGCGAGCTTCGCCCAGTTCTTCGACAGCAAGCTCGCCCGCACCTCCCCGGAGGACGCCGCGAAGACCATCGTCGACGGCGTACGGAAGAACCGCGCCCGGGTGCTCATCGGCGGTGACGCGAAACTGCTCGACGCGTGGGTGCGGCTGCTCGGACCGTCCTACCAACGAGTGGTCGCGAACATCGCCGGCCGCGTGCTGCCGAAGGGGTAGATACCGACATGCCACAGTTCCCGCTGCCGCTCGTGCGCGCGGCCCTGCGTCCGATGTACCGGCTCGTGCTGAGCCCGCGGCTGTCGTATCCGATGCAACGACGGCTGCTCGGGCTGGCGGCACCGATCCAGACGTTGCCGAAGGGCACGGTGGTCCGGAAGATCACCCTCGCCGGCCGTCCCGCCGAACGGATCACGGTCGGTGCGACCGAGCGGCGCACCGCGGTGCTGTACCTGCACGGCGGTGCGTTCACGACCTGCTCCCCGGCCACGCACCGGTCGCTCGCCGCGCACCTGGCCGCAGCGACCGCGTCGGCCGTGTACGTCCTGGACTACCGTCTCGCCCCGGAGCATCCGTATCCGGCGGCGCTCGACGACGCGGTCGCCGCGTATCTCGAGCTCGTCACCGAACACGGTGTGGACGCCGCGAGCACACCGATCGCCGGGGACTCCGCGGGTGGCGGTCTGGCGGTCGCGGCGGCCCTGCGGCTTGCGGACCGGCACGGGGTGACGCCCGCCGCGCTGGGCCTGCTGTCGCCGTGGGTGGATCCGGGCTCGCGCGCGGTGCCGTTCGACCGTGACACCGTGCTCTCGACCGGATGGCTGTTCCCGTCCGCCGAGGCGTATCTCGGCGACGGCGACCCGGCCGATCCGGGATACGCGCCGATGCATGCCGACCTGCGCCCGCTGCCGCCGACGCTGATCCACGTCGGCACGACCGAGGTCTTCTACCCGCAGGTCACCGAGTTCGCGCGGCGGTTGCGGGCGGCCGGTGTCGACGTGCAGGTCACCGAACAGCCGCGGCTGTGGCACGTCGCCCACCTGCAGGCGTCGCTGGTCCGCGAGGCCGCCGACGCGATCGTCGACCTGGGTGAGTTCCTGCGCTCACACATGCTCGCCGAGCCACGCGTCCGCGACGGCGGCTGAGTCCTCGCCGTCGTCCACCCGGGCGCGCATCTCGGCGAGGTCTGCGGTGGTGAGTTCTCCGGCGATCACACTCAGCGCATCGAGCTGACGTTCCCCGAACACGTCCCGCCGGAACAACGGGACGACGTTCTGGGCCGCGAACACCGGTGGCTGCGCGTCCTCGGCGGTCGCGTCCTCACCTGGCGCGCGGTCCGGGGCGTCGGCCAGTGCGACGAGGCCGGCATCGACGAGCGCGGGTGAGGCCGTCGTGAGGGCGCCGAGCGCGCCGCGATCGGTCGCCGCGCGCACGGCGTCTGCGTCGGCGACCTGCTCGACGGCGGCGGGCACGCAGCCCGCGGCGGCGAGCGCCTCGAGGCCCCCGGTCGCGGCGAAGCCCGGCGTCGCCGCGACCGTGAGTTCCGCGCAGCGGCCGGTGATCTCGTCGACGCCCGTGACACCCAGCGCGGCCGCCGTCGCGTCGCTCAGCACGAGAACGGCGCGGTCCTGGGCGGTCGCGTAGTCGGCGACCGTCAGGTCGGTGGGCAGTGCCCGGCCGAGCGCGGTGAACACGTCCTCGGCGTCCGTCTGCGGTGCGGACGGGTCGAAGTGGCGCAGTAGCCGGCCCGTGTAGCCGGGGACGAGCGTGACCTCGGCGGCGTCCAGCGCGGCGAGGTCGCCCGGATCGCGGACCGTCACGTCGATCCCGGTGCGACGCAACGCTCCCGCATAGAGCTGGGCGAGCAGCTCGCCGTCGGTCCCGGTTCCCGTGCCGACGACCACGCCGGACGGTCCGGGGGCCTCGTCGAGGACCGGAGACGCGCACCCGGCGACCGCCGCGGCCGCGATCGCCGCCGTTGCGGCCAGGGTTCTTCCCGACCGTGTCGTGCGCTTCGAGTTCGTGGTCACCGTGCCATCCTCGCGCACCGTCCGCAACGCCGAACGCCCCGGTCCGGAAGCCTTGGTGCGGGCTCCGTCCGGGGCGTGCGGTGCGATGCCGCTAGTCGGTGACACCCTCGGCCCTCGCCGCGGCCGCGACGGCCTCGGCGACGGCGGGTGCGACGCGCGGATCGAGCGGGCTCGGAACGATCTTGTCCACCGCCAACTCATCGCCGACAACCGAGAGGATGGCCTCGGCGGCAGCGAGCTTCATGCCCTCGGTGATGCGGCGGGCACCGGCGTCGAGGGCGCCCTTGAACACACCGGGGAAGGCCAGCACGTTGTTGATCTGGTTCGGGAAGTCGCTGCGGCCGGTCGCGACGATTGCGACGTGCTTGCTCGCGACCTCCGGGTGGATCTCCGGGTCCGGGTTCGACAGCGCGAACACGATCGCGTCGTCGGCCATGGTCGCAACGATCTCCTCGGGCACGGTGCCGGCGGAGACACCGACGAACACGTCGGCTCCGTCGAGGGCCTCGATGAGCCCGCCGTGGCGACCGGCCGGGTTGGTGCGCTCGGCGAGGTCGGCCTTGATCGGGCCGAGCTCGGTGCGCTCACGCGAGACGATGCCCTTGGAGTCGAGCACGACGACGTCGGTGGCACCGGCGGCGAGCAGGATGTTGGTGCACGCGACACCGGCGGCACCGGCGCCGGAGACGACGATGCGCAGGTCCGCGATGTTGCGGTTCTGGACCTTGACGGCGCCCATGAGCGCGGCGAGCACCACGATGGCGGTGCCGTGCTGGTCGTCGTGCATGACCGGGCAGTCGAGGGCCTCGACGACGCGCTTCTCGATCTCGAAGCAACGCGGGGCCGAGATGTCCTCGAGGTTCACGGCGCCGAAGCTCGGACGCAGCCGGATCAGGGTCTCGACGATCTCGTCGGGGTCCTTGGTGTCGAGAACGAGCGGGATCGAGTTCAGGCCCGCGAACTTCTTGAACAGCGCGGACTTGCCCTCCATCACCGGCAGCGAGGCGCGCGGCCCGATGTCTCCGAGACCGAGCACGGCGGTGCCGTCGCTGACGACGACCACCAGGCGGTCGGTCCAGGTGTAGCGGGCGGCGAGGGTCTCGTCGGCGGCGATCGCGCGGCTGACCTGCGCGACACCCGGGGTGTACGCGATCGACAGGTCGCGCTGGTTCTCGAGCGGCGACGTGAGCTCGACGGACAGCTTGCCGTCGATGTGCGCGTCGAAGATCTCTTCGTTGGTCAGTTCGACCTTGCTGGGCGTTGGTGCGTCGGACACGATAGACACGATGACACTCCTGCTGGTTCCGTGACCACCCAGGTCGCGGTTACTGCGAAGTAGCTGCGACGATTTACCATTCGTTCGCAGGTGCTTCGCCAAGGACAAATTCTGTGAAGCATCCGGGCGCGATCACGATTACCGCTGTACTACGCTGTACGACTTCCGGAGCGTGATGGCGCCGTGGCTGGTGAGCCCTGGCGACGAGCCCTTGTACAGGGGTCTGCCATCGTCCGGCATCGGGGGGTATCTCCGGCGCCGGATTGGACGCAAGTTTGCCACCTTCACAACGGAACAATCAAATCGCCACACATTGCGAAGCTCTCACTTTTCGAGCGTCCCACCTGTGAGTTTCGACGAAACCGGGGGTCTTGTCCACGTAACGGACGAATTACTCACGGGTAGCAGGGAAGATACGGGGCGTCATCCCCACCACTGCGTGAACATCAGGAAAGCCGCAGTGACAAACACCACAGCGGAACCGGGTAGAGCGGACAGCCCGCGACGGCGATCCGCGGATATCTGAGCCGCGATCACGACGATCGCGGCCACCACGTGAGCCGCCACGGATTCGACGCCCGGCCCCGGCACTCCCCGATTCCCGGCGAGGTACTGGGCGCCGCCCACGACCAAGGCGAGTATCACGACCGCGCCGCACACCAGTCCGGACAGCGTCCGCACCGCGCGCACGGCGACGTTGTCCCGCCGGCCGGCACGATCGAACACCTCCGTCGGCGAATCCGACGCGTCGTAGTACTGATGGTCGTAGTACTCATTGTCGTAGTACTCGGTGTCGTCATTGCCCGCGGCGTAGTACCGATCGTCGTAGTCGTCCCCGTACGACTCGCGGCCCCGCCGACCCCACGCACTCATCCGACGACCACCTCGACACCCGAGGTCCGTGCGATCAGTTCCTCGAGCGCCGCCGGGTGCGTCGTGAATCGGCCGATGCCGATGTCCTTGTTCGCGCCGTGGTAGTCCGACGACCCGGTGACGAACAGCCCGAGGTTCGCCGCCATGTCCCGCATCAGCCGCACGTCCGCGGCGTCGTGATCGGGATGCTCGGCCTCGAGCCCGCCGAGCCCGTGGTCGACGAGTTCCTCGACGTGGTCGAGCGCCAGCAACCTGCCGCGCGCCCGCGCGCGGGCGTGCGCGAGCACCGTCACTCCCCCGGCCGCCGTCACCATGCGCACCGCATCCTCGAGGGCGGTGTCGTCCTTGGGCACGTAGTAGCGGCCCCGCGGCGACAGCAGATCGGTGAAGGCCGCACCGACCGTCGGAACCACCCCGGCCTCGACCAGCGCCCGCGCGAGGTGGGGGCGTCCCGCCACGGGCCCCGCCGCCTCGACGACGCTCTCCGGATCCGGCAGCAGGCCGTCCTCGGCCATCCGGTACGCCATCGCACGGATCCGCCCGACCCGCTCGGTACGGAGTCGTTCCCGTTCCGCTGCGAACACCGGGTCGGCTGGATCGAACAGGTACGCGAGCAGATGCACCGCGACCGGATGCCCGTCCTCACCGCGGCCGGTGCACGACATCTCCATCCCGCGCACCAGCGTCATCCGGGACGGCAGCGCCGCGACCGCCTCGTCCCAGCCCGCGGTCGTGTCGTGATCGGTAAGCGCAACGACGTCCAGCCCCGCCGTCGCGGCGGCACGGACCAGGTCCGCCGGCGTGTCCGTTCCGTCGGAGGCCGTCGAATGGGAATGCAGATCGATGCGCACCCCTCCAGTTTGTCAGGCGCCGGCCGCACACAGCTCGAGGCAACGCCCCGGGCGGCGTCCGCGGGCGGGTTAGCATGGCCGGGCCGAGCTGCCGCGCGGAAGGGAACCGATGCCGAACCTGCCGTCCCGCCGCGACGCCGACTCCCGAGCCGTCCCCGTCCCCGCCGAAGAGGCCGTCGTCGACTGCGCGGTCTACATCGACGGCAGGCGCCTGCCCGGCCGGTACACGCACTCGGACGCGCTCGCCGAGGTGCGCAGCCGCGGCGAGGGCTTCGTCTGGCTGGGACTGCACGAACCCGACGAACACCAGATGACGAGCGTCGCCCGGACGTTCGGCCTGCACGAGCTGATGGTCGAGGACGCGGTGCACGCGCACCAGCGGCCCAAGCTCGAGCGGTACGACGACGTGCTGTTCCTGGTGCTGCGCACCGTCAACTACGTCGAGCACGAATCGGTGACGACCACCAACGAGATCGTCGAGACCGGCGAGATCATGATCTTCACCGGCCCCGACTTCGTGGTGAGCGTGCGGCACGGCGACCATTCCGGGCTGTCCGACGTCCGGCACCGGCTGGAGCAGTCACCCGGCCGGCTCGCGCTCGGGCCCGCGTCGGTGCTGCACGCCGTCGCCGACTACGTGGTGGACAGCTATCTGGCGGTGACCACCCTGGTCGAGCCGGACGTCGACGACCTCGAGGAACTCGTGTTCACGCCCAGCACCCGCATCGCCGTCGAACAGATCTATCTGCTCAAGCGCGAGATCGTGGAACTGCGCCGCGCGGTGGTCCCGCTCGCCACGCCGCTGCAGCAGCTCACCCGAGGACAGGGCCACCCGATCCCGAAGGACGTGCGCCGCTACTTCCGGGACGTCGCCGACCACCACACCACCGTCGCCGAACGCATCGCGACGTTCGACGAAACGCTCAGCACCCTGCTCGACGCCGCGATCGCGAAGGTCACCGTGCAACAGAACACCGACATGCGGCGCATCTCGGCGTGGGTCGCGATCGCGGCCGTCCCGACGATGATCGCCGGCATCTACGGCATGAACTTCGACCGGATGCCCGAACTGCACTGGGAATACGGCTACTACCTGGTCGTCGGGGTGATCGTGGTGAGCACCGTCGCCCTGTTCCTGACGTTCCGGCGCAACAAGTGGCTGTGAGAACAGCACTTCTCGACCGTTCCTCCACGGTGCCCGCGGACCGGCGGGATCGTGTGCGCCTGGTCCTCGGGGTCGGGTTCGCGCTCGTCGTGGTGCAGGTGGCGATCCGCGCGGCCGTCGCCGCGGTCGGCGAACTCTACTGGGACGACCTGATCCTGATCGGCCGCGCGGGAACCTATCCGCTGTGGTCCGCGGAGCTGCTGCTGCACGACCACGACGGCCATCTCATGCCGGGCGCATTCGCCGCGGCCGCGCTCGCCGACGCGGTGGCGCCCCTGCAGTGGTGGCCCGCCGCGGTGTCGCTGGTGGTCGGGCAGGCGGTGGCGTCGCTCGCGGTGCTGCGGGTGTTGTGGCTGTTGCTCGGCCCACGCCGGGTCCTGTGGGGACCGCTGCTGTTCTACCTGTTCGCACCGCTGACGCTGCCGGCGTTCGCGTGGTGGGCGGCGGGACTCAACGCGCTGCCGTTGCAGGCGGCGCTGGCGTGGGTCGCGGGGGACGCGCTGCTGCTGGCCCGCACCGGCCGGCGCCGCTACGCGGTGTCCGCGACCGTGGTCACCGCGATCGCCCTGCTGTTCTTCGAGAAGTCGATCCTGGTGCCGTTCGTCGCGTTCGCGACCGTCGCGCTCGCGTACCGGGTCGACGGGCGCGCCCGGCCGGTGCGGCTCGCGGCGCGACGCGGGCGGGTGCTGTGGATAGCCTCGGCGGCGCTGCTCACCGGGTGGGCCGCGTGCTATCTCACGTTCGTCGAATCCCGTTTCGGGATACCCGATCTCGCGATGGTGTCCGGGCTGACGCATCACGGGCTGTCGTACGGGCTGGTGCCGACGTTGCTCGGCGGACCGTGGCAGTGGGAACGCTGGAACCCGAGCCCGCCGTGGGCGACGCCGCCGATCGTGCTGGTCGTCGTGAGCTGGGCGGCGGTGATCGCGGTGCTGGTGTGGAGCGTGCGGCGACGCCGGCGGACGGGATGGGTGTGGGCCGCGGCCGCCGCCTACGTGCTCGCCTCCCTGGCGGCGATGATCAGCACCCGGTTCGGTGCCGAGACCACCTACGAACTGGCGCAGACCCTGCGCTACTTCGCGGACTCGGCGGTGATCGGCGCGATCGCGGCCGCCCTGGCGCTGCGCGCTCCCGCACGGGGTGCACCGGCCCGCATCTCCCCTGTCGTCGCGGCGATCTGTGCGGTCGCGTTCACGGCCGGTTCGCTGTGGTCGACGGTGACGTTCACGCGGAGCTGGGTGGACAATCCGACCGGCGACTATCTCGCCACCGCCCGGGTCGCGCTCACCGCCCACCCGGACGTGCCGATCCTGGACCACCCGGTGTCGGTGTGGGTGCTGCTGCCGGTCACGCATCCGCACAATCTCATCGGATCGGTGTTCTCCGCGCTGCCCGGTCGCGCCGAGATCGCCGACAGCGCCGAGGATCCGGCCGTGCTGGACGACTCCGGCGCGCTCGTCGAAGGAGCCCTGTTCGCCGTGCGGTGGGTGCCGCCGGGACCCGAGCCGGACTGCGGGTACCTGCTCTCGCCCGGCACGACCGTCGCGCTGCCGCTGGACGGCCCGATGATGGAACTGGACTGGACCGTGCAGCTGAACTATTTCGCGTCGCAGCCCGGGCGGATCGAGGTCGGGTTCCCGGGCGCCGACCCCACGCAGGTTCCGGTCGGGTCCGGTCCGGGCACCGTCTACGTCCGGGTGCCGGGCGGTGGGAACGGCCTGCAGGTGCGCTCTCCCGCGACCGGACCGACCGTGTGTTTCGGCGGCGGTCCGGTCGGGGTGATCACGCCGAAATAACCGGATTCGGTCGGTCCGGCCGCGCCCGGCGTCAGCCGGCCCACCCGGCGGCACGCACCGCGGCGACGGCACCGCCGTCGACGAGCAGATCGGTGCCGGTGACGAAACCGGCCTGCGGATCGAGGAGGAACGCGACCGCGGCGGCGATGTCGTCGGGCGTGCCGAGGCGACCGGTCGCGGACATCTCGACCATCGCGCGCATGTTCGCGCCGGACTCGCCGGCGAGTTCCTCCTGGCCCATCGGGGTGGAGATGACGCCGGGGCTGATCGAGTTGATGCGGGCACCCCGCGCGCCCCACGCGGCGGCCGCCGCCTGCACGCGCAGAGCGTTCGCGCGCTTGGCGACCACGTAGGCCATCGCGGGATGCCCCAGCGTTTCCGGTGCGAGGAACGGCAGGTCGAGCAGTTCGCCGGTCGGGGTGGTCGCGAGCGCCTTCTCCTGGTCGGCGGGCAGCCCGCCGGACATGTGCCCCGCCATGCTGGCGATGACGACGCCCGCACCGCCGGACGCGACGACGCGCGCGAACTCGTCGAGGACCAGGGCGACACCGAGCAGGTCGACGCGCAGGATGGCCTCGGTGGGCGCCTGCACGGGCGAGAGCCCCGCGGTGTGCGCGATGTGGGTGACGCGCCCGAGTCCGGCGGCGGCGTCCGCGAGGGCGACGACCGAATCGCGTTCGGAGACATCGACTGTCCGTTCGGTGACGTCGTGGCCCTCGCCGCGCAGTGTCGCAGTCGCTGCCGCGAGCGTGGTCTCGTCGAAATCGGCGAGCAGCACCTTCCGGCCGCTGCCGAGGCGGCGGGCGATCGCCAGTCCCATGCCGCCTACGCCGATGACGACGACGACGTCCTTGTCCATCCGTGCCTCCCGTGGTGATCGGATGGACGCGACTGTAGAGCAGGAGCGACCCGGATCACATCACGCAGCAGGAGTGGATCGCGTCACATCCGTGGCTGGCCTCGGTTCGGGTCGCGCACGTCGATGCCGGCTTCGGTCCACGCGTCGCGCAGCGCACCGGCGCCGCGCAACCGCTTCCACGCGGCCTCGGTGCCGGTGAGCGGTACGGCGTCGAAGAACCGGACCGGATCGGCGGGTTCGGGCAGCTCCAGGTCGGGAATGTCGCTGGGTCCGAGCAGCACCGCGGTGAACGGCGCGTTCTCCCACAGTGGTTCACCGAGATCGAGCAGTGCGTCGTCGGTCAGGACGACACCTTCGACGGCGGGCAGCGCCGCGAGGATCGCGAGGGTGCGGTGAACACCGGCGGTGATGCCCTCCGCATTCCGCAGGCTCAGGACCAGCTCGGCGCGGGGGCCCCGGGTGGGATCGGCGACCATCGCCGTGGGATCGCCCATGGGATGCCGCGAACAGCCGAGCGTGACGAACCGGGTGACCCCGGAGTCCGTCGACCGGAACCGCAGCACCTCGATGGGTTCGAGACCCAGGAACGTCACCGATGCCGATTCCGGGTCGGCACCGGACGCACCGGCGACATGCTCGGTGAGGTGGGCACGGACTGCAGGGAGTACAGCGTCGGTCACCCCTGCAATGTACGCCGCGCGCGGCATTCGTCCCGGGTGGCGGGTCAGCGGTCGTCGTCGACGAATCGCACCCGGTGGTCGGCGGTCGCCGGGGCCGCGAAGTCCAGCAGCCGCAGCCCTTCCGCTTCGAGCGCGGACCGGTTCGCGGCCGTGAGCCTGCGCCACGGTGTGATATCCAGTGCCGCAGCCTGTTTCGTGATCCTCAGGTCGGCGATACCCGCGACGGTCCCGCCGACGAGTACGGCCGGCTTGACGATGCCGTTCTGCGTCATGATGCGGCGCCGGTTCTCGTCCGAGATCAGCCGCGACCGGTCGGCATGCGAGAGCAGCACGTTGTCGTAGGGCGCGAGGATGCGCGCCGGGGCGGGGGTCGCGGGATCGGGGCGCGGTGCGTCGGGCAGGTCGAACAGTTCGACGCCGCGCTCGTCGCGGAAGACCTCGAGCCGCGGCCGCAGCCGCTCGAAGACCTCGCCGAGCCGGGTGAGCCCGCACCACGCCTGCGCGTCCCGCACGCTCGCGGGCCCGAACGCCCCGAGGTAGCGCAGCAGCAGCGACTCCGGGTCCGGTGCGACCGGCGGGTGACCGGTCCACTCGTCGAGCACGGCCAGCCGCGGCTGCCCGGACCTGCCCCACAGACCGCGCGGCGGCACCTGCACCATCGGCACGAGTCCGCGTACCCCGTGCGCGAGGGCTTTCGGGTCGCGGCCCGGGAACCGTTCGGCGAGCAGCGGTTGCAGTTCCTGCTGACTACGCGGCACGTCGCGGACCAGTTCGCGTCCGGCGGCGGCGAGCGCGTCCCGATCCACCCCGGCCAGCGCGGCGGCGTAGGCGGTGTTGGTGTCCAGGTCGCGGTCGAGCAGCGGCTGCACCCACGGACGCAGCGCGGCCGCGTCTGCCGCCGAGACCGCGAAGATCGTGCCGCGCATGAGGACGATCCGCACGACCGTGCGGGCGGCGATGAGGCCGGAGAGGGACTCGGGTGCGAATCGCCCGATCCGGCTCCACAACGCGAGATAGGGCGGGAGGGATGCCTGCGCCTGAAGACCCAGCAGGTGCTCGATCATCGGCAGTGGACCGAGGTCGCTGCGGCGCAGCAGGTGCTGGCGCGCGAGGGTCGCGCGGCCGAGCTCACGGTTCGTGAGGGTGCGGGGCGTCACCGACCCACCTTCGCACCCCTGTGTCCCGCGTGCCGGTTGCTCGCACGCTGTCGTGGTTCGTCACTGCTACGGTCGGCTGATGGCGAGATCGGACACGTTGCGTACCAGACTGTTGCTACCCGCACTGTGTCTCATCGTCACCACCGTCGCCGTGATGCAGACCGTCGTGGTGCCCATCGTCGGCACCATCCGCGCGCAACTCGGCGTGAGCACCACCGCCTCCGGCTGGCTGCTCACCGCGAACCTCCTGGCCGCAGCGGTCGCGACCCCCGTCCTCGGACGGCTCGCCGACCTTCGCGGCAAACGCGCGATCCTCATGGGAATCCTGTGGGTGGTGCTGGCCGGGTCGCTGCTGTGCGCGCTCACCGATTCGTTCGCGCTGCTCGTCGTCGGCCGGGTGCTGCAGGGGGCCTCGTACGCGTTGTTCCCCGTGGGCATCGCGGTGCTCCGCGAGGAGATCGCCCCGGATCGGCTCGTCGGCGCGATGGGGCTGCTGTCCGGAACGATGGGCGTCGGCGGGGCGATCGGCATGGTTCTCACCGGCACGACCGTGTCGGGCGACACCGACTACCGGCGGGTGTTCTGGCTGTTGGTGCTGTTCAACCTCGCCGGGCTGGTGATGGCGTTCGTCGTCGTCCCGAAACGTGTCGCTGCGGCGCACGGCCGGATCGACTGGGCCGGGGCGGTACTGCTGTCGCTCGGGCTGGCCCTCGCGCTGCTGGCGCTGTCGGAGGGCGGCACGTGGGGCTGGGGTTCACCGGCGACGTTGCTGTGTGCGGCCGGCGGCCTGACCGTGCTCGCCGGCTGGTTCGCGTTCGAACGGCACGTCGACGAACCGCTCGTCCCGCCGCGCATGCTCACCCACCGGCCCGTGCTCGTATTGCATCTGACGGGACTGCTCGTGGGAGTCGCGATGTTCGTGAACTTCCTCGCGACATCGTACTTCGTCCAGACCCCGCCGGCGGCGGGCTACGGATTCGGTGCGACGGTGCTCGAGGCCACCGCCGTGTACATGCTGCCGGGCGCGCTGGTCGGGGTGATCGCCGCGGCACTGGCGGGCCGTCTCGTGCATCGATTCACCGCCAAACGGGTCCTCGGGGTGTCCTGCGTGATCGGCACGGCCGGGTTCGTGCTCATCGCCGTGCTGCACGACCTGAGCTGGCACATCATCGTCTCGGGCATCCTCGTCTCGGTCTTCGTCAGCCTCGCCTACGCGGCGCTGCCGGCGCTGCTCGTCGCCGAGGTCCGGCCCGACGAGACCGGCGTCGCCAACAGCATCAACTCGATCGCCCGGACCATCGGCAGTTCCCTGAGCAGCGCGCTGGTCACCACGCTGCTCGCGACGCTCGTCGGCGCGGGCGGATTCGCGAAGCAGTCCGCCTTCGTCGCCGCGTTCGGGCTCGCCGCGGTCGCCGCGACCGCCGCCGCGGTCCTGGTGTTCGTCACGGTGCGGGCACCCTCGCGGCCACTCACCGACGTCGAGGAGGACGAGGTCGAGGCGACGGCGCTGGCCGCGGAATGGGCCGTGGTCGACGGGCTCGCCGGCGGCCGGGTCCCTACTACCGGCAGAACCGATCTCGCAGGTACGCCGGAGCACCCGTAACGGGAATTCCCCGTGTAGGTCCGGTCCCGATCACCACGGGACGTGATACAGCACGCTCGACACGAGGGCAGCGACCGCGAGGACGAGGAACGTCAGGACGTTCGCGAGCCGCCCCGGATCGTGGTCGCGCACCCGTATGTGGGCGCCGACGGCGGCGAGGAAGTACAGCACGAGAGCGACCGCCGTGACCACGCCGAGCACGGGGACCGCGAATCCCACGATCAGCCCGACCGCACCCGCCCCCAGGAGCGCCCCCAGTCGCGGCACCCACGAGCGGGGCAGCTCCACGACGTCGGCTGCGGCCACGACGAGCCGGTGCCGAACCAGGCTCAGCGTGGCGGCACTCGCCATCGCGACGGCGGCCAGGACGGTGATTGCGATGTATGCGGTGTCCATGAGCTTCTCCGTCCGATAGTCCTGTCGTCTGTTCGACGATTCGGACGCCCGGATCGTGACTCCCGCATCGGGCTCGTCCCCATCCACGACGCGTTTCGGAATCCGCCCCCGCTGCAGCGTGGGCGGATTCGCATTCACCGCGTCGATCGTCGGAGCTTCGGTCACTCACCCCGCAGACGGCTGACCGCTGCATTCGCCGCCGAGGCCGCGCGCTCGGCCTCCTTCGCGTCCTGCGCCGCGGCTTTGGCGGCACTGCGCGCGAACTCGCGCTGCTCTTCGGCGTGCTGGAGTTGTTCGCGCAGCTCCCGCACCCGCGTCTCGTGGCGAGTAAGTTCCTGCTCGGCTCGTTCGGCCGCGGCGCGGGCCTCGACGACGGCCGCCTGGGCGGCTTCCGCGTCGGCGATCGCGCGTTTCAGTTCGGCCGCGCGGGCCTTCTCCTTCTCCTTCTCGGCGGCGCGCGCCTGTTCGTCCTCGGACTCCTCGGTCGCGGTGTCCTTCGCCCGATCGCGGACGACGTGCAGCGGAGCCGCACCGGTGTCTCCGAATCCGCTGTATTCGAGCGAGGTTTCGAGCCGCCCGGCACGCACCCGTTCCTCGATGTCCGGGTCGGCGAGAGCGGCGTTGAGGGTCTGCCCGACCTCACGCAGCGCCGCCTCGCTCACCCGGCGTCCGCGCGCGACGGCGAGACGGCCCGCCTCCCGTTCGAGCGCCCCGACCGCGTGCCGACGCTGGTTCGACAGCTTGCGCAGATCGCTGCCGGACAAGCGGCGTTGGGCCTTGCGCAGGGCCTCGCCGAGGTCGAGCAGCGCGGCGAGTTCGTCGGCGCGGTCGCGGGCGAGCAGATTCACCAGCCACGCCGCGACCGTCGGTTTGCGCAGCCTGCCGATCGCCGCTGCCGTGTCCCGATCGCCTGCCTTGCGGGCCTGCGCGACGTATTCGTCCCTGGCCGCGACGAAGTCGTTCGGGTCGAGGCCGTACAACTCGTCGGCGATCTCCTCGGGATCCACGTCTGCGTCCGCCACCGCGTCACCGGAACTCGTCGACGTGGGCGTGCGCCCACTGGGCGAAGGTCGTGGCCGGTCGGCCGAGAACGTCCTCGACGGTCCGCGTGACCTGCTGCGGACGACCGATCATGGATGCTCTGCCGTCGAGATACCAGCCCGCGTACTCCCCCATCGACCGTTTCAGCAACGTCTCCGCCTCTTCGCGGCTCACCTCGCGGAACGGCACCTCACGGCCGAGCGCCCGGCCGATCTCGCGGACGATGTCGGGGTGGCTGAGCGACTCGGGGCCGGTCAGCTCGTAGGTGCGGCCCGCATGGGCGTCGTCGAGCAGTGCCCGGGCAGCGACCGCCGCGATGTCCTCGAGGGCGATCGGGGCGGTCGCCGCCGTCGGGTACGCACCGCGCACCTCGCCGGTGGTGCGGATCTGTTCCGCCCAGATCAGGGCGTTCGACATGAACTCCCCCGGCTCGAGATGCGTGCAGGCCAGTCCGGATCGTTCGACGTCGGCCTCGATGCCGTGCCAATCCGAGCCTTCCCCGCCGGTCAGCGTCACGATCCTGCGCACACCGGCGTCCCGGGCCAGCTGCGCGACCGCACCGGCCACGGCCGGCACCGGCGCCAGGTAGAGGACGTCGACGCCGTCGAACACACCGTCCAGCGACTCCGGCCGGCCCACGAATCCCTTCGCGACCTCGACCCCATCGGGCAGCGCGGCACGAACCGGGTTCACCGTCAGCGCCCGGATCGGGAGAACGGACCGTTCGGTCCCGGCGCGCACGAGCTCGTCGACGACCAACCGCCCCACATTGCCCGTGGCTCCGGTCACGAGGATCGTCATGGGGCGAGACTACGTCGATCCCGCCGCGCAGGGAGCCGGTCCAGGGCGTGTCTCCTGATCCCTCTCGGATGCACCTGGCGATTGGGCGACTGGTGCGCCGAAATGGGGATTGGGAGACATGCCCTAAATGGCCAGCTTGGCGAGCAGGTCGCGGGCCCGTTCGGCGCTCTTCGGTTCGCACAGCACGTCGTAGCGGCCGGCGACCAGCTGCATCGTCGACGAGAAGTCCCGCTGGCCGCGTGTCGCGGCATACGGGATGGTCGCCGAAATCAGACCGAACACGATGCCACCGACCAGGCCGACGAGCAGCGGACCGAGGAAATCGGTCGAGAAGATTCCCAGCAGGAGACCGAAGAACAGGCCGAGCCAGGCACCCGACACGATTCCCCCGCCGATCACCTTCGGCCACGTCAACCGGCCGGTGACACGCTCGACCTGCATGAGGTCGACACCGACGATCGTGACGTCCTGAACCGAGAAGTTCTGATCGGACAGGTAGTCGACGGCGTGCTGGGCCTCGGCGTAGGTCGCGTACGACCCGACCGGCCAACCACTCGGCGGGGTCGGCAGACCCGGGGCGGGTCGGCCGGGCTGTCCGAGAGGGTTCGTCATGGGCATGAACTCCTTTTCGCGGGGCGACCCGCACGTCGCTTCGCAGTCGGGGGCGGCGCACAGCTCCGGCTGTGCGCACGTGTCCATTCTGCCCGGTTGACGACTCCCGCGTGGCTACTGCGGCGGGTCGAACACCGTGGTGCGCGTCATGCCCGCCGCGCGGCCCTTCGCGGAGATCACCAGAGCCATCTTCCGGCTGGCCTCGTCGATCATCTCGTCCCCGAGCATCGCCGCGCCGCGCGCGCCGCCGGCGGCCGAGGTGTGCCACTCGTAGGCGTCGAGGATCATCTCGGCCTTGTCGTAGTCCTCCTGCCGGGGGCTGAAGACCTCGTTGGCCGCGTCGATCTGGCTCGGGTGCAGCACCCACTTGCCGTCGAAACCGAGGGCGGCGGTGCGCTGCGCCGACCGGCGGAACGCCTCGACGTCGCGAATCTGCAGGTAGGGACCGTCGATGGCCTGCAGCCCGTGGGCGCGGGCGGCCATGAGGATCGTCATCAGGATGTGGTGGTAGGCGTCCCCGCGGTCGTACCCGTCGGGCTGTTCGCCGACGACGAGGGTGCGCATGTTGATGCTGGCCATGAAGTCGGCGGGACCGAACACGAGCGTCTGGACGCGCGGGCTGGCCGTCGCGATCTCGTTGATGTTGGTCAGGCCGATGGCGTTCTCGATCTGCGGTTCGATACCGATCGCGCCGACCTCGAGGCCGTGCGCCTTCTCCACCTGCGTGAGCAGCAGATCCAGGGCCTTGACGTGGCTCGCGTCGGGCACCTTGGGCAGCAGGATCGCGTCGAGGTGCGCGCCCGCGCCGCCGACGACGGACGTGACGTCGAGGTAGGTGGCGTCGGTGGTCCAGTCGTTGACGCGCACGACCTTGAGCTGCTCGCCCCAGCCGCCCTCGTTGAGCGCGTCGACGATGTTCGTGCGGGCCTCTTCCTTCGCCAGCGGCGACACCGCGTCCTCGAGGTCCAGGAAGATCTCGTCGGCGGGCAGGCCCTTCGCCTTCTCGATCATCTTCCGGCTGCTTCCGGGGACGGCGAGTACGGATCGACGCGGCTTGTACGAGAACGACATGAGCTGGACGGACCTCCCGTTTGCAGTTTCGGCGCCCCCACGCCCTGACCCGGCCATCATGTCAGCAGTGACCGAACCCTGAACGACCACCCGTCTGTGGCGTGGATTTCACGGCGGGGGCGCGGGTCCGGGCGGTGCGGCGTGACCGGCGGGGGCCGCTCTTATGCTTGGCTGGTCCGGCACCGAATTCGTGGGGAGTGACCACTTGGCAGCAGTGAGCAAGGTGTTCGCGGCCAGGCTTGCGGGCCTGGTCGTTCTCGGACCCGACGGCGAATCGATCGGTCGCGTCCGCGACGTCGTGCTCACCATCCGGATGGGACGCCAGCAGCCGCGTGTCATCGGCCTCGTCGTCGAGCTGCCCACCCGGAGGCGGATCTTCGTGCCGATGCTGCGCGTCACCGCGATCGAGCCGGGCGCGGTGACCCTCACGACCGGAAACGTCAGTCTGCGCCGATTCAAACAGCGCCCGACCGAGATCCTCGCCCTCGCCCAGGTGCTCGATTCGAAGGTCCGGGTCGACGACCCGGAACTGCCCGAGCTCGCCGGGGTCGACGCGGTCGTCGTGGATCTCGGCATCGAGCTGACCCGCACCCGCGACTGGCTCGTCACGCGCGTCGCGGTACGGCAGCACCGGGGCCGGCTCGCCCGGCGCTCGGCGATCCACGTCGTGCGGTGGCAGCACATCTCCGGGCTCACCGCGGCAACGCTGGCCATGCCCGGCCAGGGCGTCTCGCAACTGCTGCTGCAGTTCGAGGACATGCGCCCGGCGGACGTCGCGCTGGCGCTGCGGGAACTGCCCGAGAAGAGGCGCAACGAGGTCGCGGTCGCGCTGGACGACGAACGCCTCGCCGACGTCGTGCAGGAGTTGCCCGCCGACGACCAGACCGAGCTGCTCACCAGCCTCGGTGTCGATCGCGCCGCCGACGTGCTCGAGGCGATGGACCCGGACGACGCGGCCGACCTGCTCGGTGAGCTCCCCGAAACCGAAGCCGAATCGCTGCTGCAGTTGATGGACCCCGAGGATTCGGAGCCGGTGCGCCGCCTGCTCGAGCACTCGCCCGACACCGCCGGTGGTCTGATGACCCCGGAGCCGGTCGTGCTCACCCCGGCCACGACGGTTGCGGAGGCGCTGGCGCGGGCACGCAACCCGGACCTGACACCGGCGCTGGCGTCGATGCTGTTCGTCGTTCGGCCCCCCACCGCGACCCCCACGGGCCGCTACCTCGGCTGCGTGCACCTGCAGCAGTTGCTGCGCGAACCGCCCGCGAGCCTGGTCGGCGGCATCGTCGACAACGACCTGCCCCGGCTCGATCCCGGCGATTCCCTGACGGCCGTCACCCGGTACTTCGCGACCTACAACCTGGTGTGCGGTCCGGTGGTCGACGACGAACAGCATCTGCTCGGCGCGGTGACGGTCGACGACGTGCTCGATCACCTGCTGCCCGAGGACTGGCGTGAAGAGGAGACCGACGATGAGTGACCGCACCACTCTGGCCAGCCAGCGTCTCGACACGCCGCGGTCGTCCCGGTTCCGGCTCAACTTCGACGCGGAGGCCGTCGGCCGGGTCAGCGAGTCGATCGCGCGCTTCCTCGGGACCGGCCGCTATCTGCTGATCCAGACGATCATCGTCGTGGTGTGGATCTCCCTGAACATCCTCGCGGTGGACCTGAAGTGGGATCCGTACCCGTTCATCCTGCTCAACCTGGCGTTCTCGACCCAGGCGGCGTACGCGGCACCGTTGATCCTGCTGGCACAGAACCGTCAGGAGAACCGCGACCGGGTCTCGCTGGAGGAGGACCGCGCGCGGGCCGAGCAGACGAAGGCGGATACCGAGTTCCTCGCACGGGAACTCGCCGCCCTGCGGCTCGCGGTCGGCGAGGTCGCGACCCGCGACTATCTGCGCCGCGAACTGGACGACCTGCGTGCCCTGCTCGTCGACACCGAGGACGAGTCCGCCCGGTCCGGGAGCCAGGCGAAGGCACGCAGCGCGCGGCGCTGACGCCACCCGGTGCGCGGCGCTGACGTCATCCCGAGCGAGCACTCGGCTCGACTGTTCTGTAATCTCCGTCACAGACATGCCGGGTCGGGCGGCGTGGGGGTCCGAGTTCGTGGCTGTGCAGGAAGTGCTGTGCAGGACATGTGAGGGGTGGTCGTGTGCGGTGGCAGGGTCTGATCGCGGTGCCGGTGATTCTCGCGGCGGGATATGCGGCCGCCTCGTCGTCGGCAGCACCGTTGACCGAACCGGCTGCCGCGGCCGAGGAAGCCGTGACGACCACGGCCGGGGCCGTGGGGATCGTCCCGGGCACTCCCGCGCCGGGTACCCCGCCACGCGGCCCGGCGGCCGCCCCCGCGGGCATTCCCACCGACCCGCTGGCGCAGTTCCCGCCGGATGTCACGGTCCCACCCGGCGAGCCGTCCCCCGTGCTCGCGGCGGAGGGTCCCCTCGCGGTGCCCGAACTCGTCTACTACGCGTATCGCGCTGCGGAGATGCAGTTGCAGATCGACACGCCCGGGTGCGGGCTGCCGTGGAATCTGCTCGCGGCGGTCGGGCGGCTCGAATCCGGGCACGCCGAGGGGGGCCGTACCGATGTGCTCGGCACACTGAGCACCCCGAAGGTGTCGCCGAACGGTGAACTCGGCCCGATGCAGCTGCCGGCGGCGGTGTGGGAGCAGTACGCGGTGGACGGCAACGCCGACGGACGCACCGATCCGCAGAACGTGTTCGACCAGTCCCTCGCGGCGGGCCACTGGATGTGCGCGAACGAGGCGAACCTGCGGGAGCCGGAGGGCCGCGCCCGGGCGATCGCACTGTTCGACCCCCGCCCGGAATACCGGGTGAACGTCGAGGCGTGGTCGGCTGCGTACGAGAAGGGTGCGGCCACGTCGCCGGGCGTGATCACCCCGCCGCCGATGCCCACGACCACCGTCCGGCCGGTTCCCGACGCCGCGGATGTCGCGGCCCCCGAGCCGGTGGCACCACAGCCGGTCGCATCCCAGCCGGTCGTCGTGGAGGAGCCGGCCGCCGAGCCCGCCCCGGCCGAAGCCGCGCCTGCTCCGGAGGCTCCGGCTCCCGCTCCCCCGGCCCTGCCGGAAATCCCCTGCCTGGTTCCCGCGCTCTGCCAGCAGTAGCGGTGTGTCTTTGTGGCGGCCCAAGCCGCCATAAAGGCACACGGGCGCGCAGCGCACCCTGTTACATCACGTTTGAATAACGGAACAATCTCAGCCCGTGTTATCGTCGGTCGGCCAGATAACGGAGGCATCTCGAAAAGGTGCCCGAGGGAAGGTAGCGAGTGGGCCGGCACAACAAAGTTACGACCTCCAAGTTGCGACGAAATTCCGTCATCGCAGTAACAGGACTCGTACCGGTGGGCCTGGTCACCGCGGCCGCCGCCACCGCGGGCGCGACCTCGAAGAGCTTCCTCGGTATCCACCAGACCGCCGGCTCCGCCGAGGCCGAAACCGCTGCCGCCGACACGACTCCCGCCGAGGTCGTCCGGTCCGTCGCGCCGGTCGCCGACCTGATGGTCGCGCCGGAACCCGCCGCCGCATCCGCCCCGAAGGCCGCGCCGGCACCCGAACCGGAACCGGCCGCACCCGTCGTCCGGCAGCAGGGGCCGCTCGGGATCCCCGCGGTGAACTTCGCCGCCTACCAGAACGCCGAACGCATCCTCGCTGCCGAGAACCCCGGCTGCGGCATGTACTGGACGCTGCTCGCGGGCATCGGCCGTGTCGAATCGGGCCACGCCAACGGCGGACGCGCCTCCGACGACGGCAAGCTCTTCGATCCCGTCATCGGGCTTCCCCTCAACGGCAGCCTGCCCGGCCAGGCCACCATCTACGACACCGACGGCGGCGCCCTCGACGGCGACACCGTCTACGACCGCGCGGTCGGCCCGATGCAGTTCATCCCCACCACCTGGAACCAGTACGCGGGCGACGGCAACGGCGACGGCGTCGCCGATCCGCAGAACCTGTTCGACTCCACCCTGACGACCGCCAAGTACCTGTGCGACGGTGGCCTCGACATGCGCAACGTCGCACAGGCCACCAAGGCCATCCACCGCTACAACAATTCGATGGCCTACGTCGCGAACGTCCTGGCCTGGTCCGCGGCCTATTCGACCGGCATCGAGCCCAGTCCCGTCGACCTGCCGCGCATCCACTGATCCGTACCCGCCTACGATGGGCGCCATGGCAGTGAGTGAATCCGAAATCCGCAGTGCCCTCTCCCGGGTGCAGGATCCGGAGATCCGCAAACCCATCACCGAACTCGGGATGGTCAAGAGCATCGACATCGACGCCGACGGAAACGTCGCCGTCGCCGTCTACCTCACCACCGCCGGGTGCCCGCTGCGCACCGAGATCACCGAACGCGTCACCAAGGCCGTCGCCGACGTCGCCGGGGTCGGTGCCGTCAACGTGACCCTCGACGTGATGAACGACGAACAGCGCACCGAACTGCGCAAGTCGCTGCGCGGGGACTCCACCGAACCGGTCATCCCGTTCGCCCAGCCCGGATCGCTGACCCGCGTCTACGCGGTCGCGTCCGGCAAGGGCGGGGTCGGCAAGTCGTCGGTCACGGTCAACCTCGCGGCCGCGATGGCCGCGCGCGGTCTGTCCGTGGGCGTCCTCGACGCCGACATCTACGGTCACTCGATCCCGCGCATGCTCGGCACCGACGCCAAGCCCACGCAGGTCGAGCGCATGATCATGCCGCCGATCGCGCACGACGTGAAGATGATCTCCATCGCCCAGTTCACGCAGGGCAACACTCCGGTCGTGTGGCGCGGGCCGATGCTGCACCGCGCGCTGCAGCAGTTCCTCGCCGACGTGTTCTGGGGCGACCTGGACGTGCTGCTGCTCGACCTGCCGCCCGGCACCGGTGACGTCGCGATCTCCGTGGCCCAGTTGATCCCGGGCGCCGAGATCCTCGTCGTCACCACCCCGCAGCAGGCCGCTGCGGAGGTCGCCGAGCGGGCCGGGTCGATCGCGCTGCAGACCCGTCAGCGCATCGCCGGTGTCGTGGAGAACATGTCGTGGCTCGAACTGCCCGACGGCACCCGCATGGACGTCTTCGGCACCGGCGGCGGCCAGGCCGTCTCCGAACGGCTCACCCGCGCGGTCGGCGCGCAGGTCCCCCTGCTGGGGCAGATTCCGCTCGACCCGGCGATCCGGGAGGCCGGCGACGCCGGAACCCCGATCGTGCTCAGTGCCCCGGATTCCGCCGCCGGAACGGCGCTGCGCGAGATCGCCGAGAAGCTCGCGGTGCGGCGCCGCGGCCTGGCCGGCATGTCGCTGGGTATCGACACCACCCGTCACCTCTGAGCGTCACGGCCGGCCCCATACCGGGGCTCAGCCGGCGCCGACACCCGATTCGCCCCGTCGCCGCGCGTCCTCGAGCCGCCGGATCAGGGTCGCCGCGTCGAACGGTCCGGTGTGCCGGAGCAGATCCTCCCCGGACACGCCCAGATAGAACGTGGGGGTCTGGGTGATCTCGCCGACCTCGGCGTCGACGGCATCGTCGACGACCCGCAACCGCGTGGCACCGGTCCGCAACGTCTCCTCGAAACGCTCCAGGTCCACACCCAACTCGGCCGCGTAGCCGTAGATGTCGTCCTCGCCGAGGCGGTCGGCGTGCGCGAACAGCTGATCGTGCATCTCCCAGAACAGGTCCTGCTCCGCCGCGGCCTCGCTGGCCTCGGCGGCGAACCGCGCGTTCGGGTGCGCCTCGTCGCGCGGAAGGTGCCGGAACACGTACCGCACCGCGTCCCCGAAATGCGCGTGCACGTCCCGGATGCTGCCGGTGGCCCGGCTGCAGAAGGGGCATTCGAAGTCGCCGTACTCCACGAGCGTCAGCGGCGCGTCGACCGGGCCGCGGATGTGGTCCCGCCCCACCTCGACCGGGCGCGGCAGGAACCGGCTCGTCACCGGGACCGGGCCGCGCCGCCGGTCGTCGATGCGGAACAGCACCCACCCCACCACGGTGGAGACGACGGCGGCGGCGAGCACCGCGACCCGCGCGTCGTTCGCGAGGGTCGGCGACGGGATCGCCAGATCCACGATGAACAGGGAGATGGTGAACCCGATCCCGGCGAGCGCGCCGCCCCCGGCGATCTGCGACAGCGTCAGCCCCGGCGGCAGCGCCCCCGGACGCATGCGGGTGAACAGCGCGACCGCGCCGGTGATGCCGACGAACTTGCCGACCACCAGGCCGAGCAGGATGCCCCACGCGAGCGACGACCGCACCGCGGCACCGACCGCCTCCGCGCTCAGCACCACCCCGGCGTTCGCCAACGCGAACACGGGTACGACGAGAAACGACGTGTAGGGGCCGTAGAGCCGCAGCAGGCGCTCGTTGACGGACACCGCGCGGAGCACACCCAGCTGTGCCGCCCGCGCATAGTCCGAGTTCGGTGACTGCCGGAACGCACGGGCGAGTTCCCCGGCCCTCTCGACCTCGCTGCGCCGGGGTGGATACACCGGAAGTATCAGCGCGATCAACACCCCGGACAGAGTCGGGTGGACACCGGACTCGTAGAACGCCACCCAGGTGGCCGCCGCCACCAGGAAGTACACGACGCCGCGCCAGACCGCGAGGCGACGCAGCAACGCGATCCCCAGCAGCCCGATCGCGCCGAACACGAGAGGCCCGACCCGCAGATCGTCGGTGTAGAACAACGCGATCACGCCGAGCGCCCCGATGTCGTCGGCGACCGCGAGGGTGAGCAGGAAGATCCGCAGCCGGGCCGGGCACCGCGGGCCGACCAGCGCGAGCGCGCCCATGACGAACGCCGTGTCCGTGGAGATCACGACACCCCACGCTCCGGCCGCCTCACCGCTCGGGTTGAGCAGCAGGAACAGCACGACCGGCACCGCCAGCCCGGCGACCGCCGCGACGACCGGGACCGCGGCCCGGGTCCGATCGGTGAGCTCGCCGATGGTCAGCTCACGCTTGACCTCGAGCCCCACGACGAAGAAGAACAACGTCATCAGCGCGTCGTTGACCCAGTGCTGCAGGTCCATGCCGATGCCGTAGTCGCCGATCTGCACGGTCAGCGGCAGATGCCAGAACGCCTCGTAGGAGTCGCCGAGGTTCGCCCAGATCAGCGCCGCCACGGTCGCCGCGAGCAGAAACGCCGCCGACGCCGAATCCTCGTCGGTGATCTCGCGGATGCCGGCGAGCCGGGCCGCGAGACGGCCGCGCCGCACAGGGGTTCGGACCTCCTGTGCTGCCACGGCTATCCGATCAGATCCCGCGCGCTCAGGTCGCGTCGGTGTCGATCGGGGGCAGCTCCCCCGCTCCGAGCGGTTTCGCCGCCGGCGGTTTCGGTGCCGGCTTGTCGAAGTTGCCGGTGAGGATCGAATCGTCGCCGTCGAGCAGATGCTTGGTGATGACGGCCTTCGGGGTCATGCCCCGCAGTTCGTTCAGCTCGGACAGCGGCTTGCGCAGGTCCTCGAACTCCGGTCCGAGTTCGTCCTTGAGCTGCTGGCGGGCGCCGGACGCGTAGTCGCGCACCTGACGCAGCGACTTCGTCACCCAGGAGACCGCGCCGGGCAGCCGCTCGGGTCCCAGGACCACGAGCGCCGCCACGAGGAGCACCATGAACTCGCCCCAACCGATGTTGCCGAACACCGTTCCAGAGTACGTGGTCGGATACCGGGGCGTGCGGTTGACGTGCGCAGATCACAACCGGTGCCCGAGAGGCTCCCGGCCGGTCAGTCCGATTCGGGGGTCACCTGCACGTCGACGAGACGGCCGCTGCGCACGAGCTGGACGGTCACCGGTTCCCCGATCCGCTGCTCGTGAACCGCCACGACCAGCTCGTCCGCGCTGGTCACCGTGCGGTCGCCGACCTTGACGATCACGTCGCCCTCGACGATCCCGGCACGCTGGGCCGGGCTGTCGGCCTGCACGTTCGCGACCTCCGCCCCACTTGCGGCGTCGTTGACGACCGTGCGGGCGTTCACCCCGATCTCCGGGTGGTGCATCTCCCCGCTGCGGATCAGTTCCTGGGCCACCTGCGTGACCGTGTCGATGGGAATCGCGAAGCCGAGCCCGACCGAACCGCCGGTCTCCGTCTTGATCGCCGAGTTGATGCCGATCACGCGACCTTCCGCGTCGACGAGCGGACCACCGGAGTTGCCGGGGTTGATGGACGCATCGGTCTGCACGGCGTCGATCACGGCGTCGGTGTCGGTGCCCTGCCCGCCCAGGCGCATCGGCCGATGCAGGGCGCTGACGATGCCGCGCGTGACGGTCTTGCTCAGGCCGAGCGGCGAGCCGACCGCGATGACGTCCTCACCGACCTGCACGTCGGCGGACCGTCCCAGTTCGGCGACCGTCAGGTTGTCGACGTCCTCGACCGCGAGCACCGCGAGGTCGGTGTGGATGTCGCGGCCGACGATCGAGGCGGGCACCTTGGTGCCGTCGTTGAAGGTCACCTGGATCTTCGCGTCGGGGCTGCTCGCCGCCATCGACACGACGTGGTTGTTGGTGACGATGTACCCGGCGCCGTCGATCACGACCCCGGAACCGGTGCCGGCCTCGTCGCCGAGCGTCACCTGGATCGACACGACCGCCGGGAGCACCGCGTCGGCGACCCGCGCGACCTGCCCGGTGGGCAGTTCGTCGTCGCCGGCGATCTGCGAGAGCGAGACACCGCGGCTGGTCAGGGATCCGTTGTCGGCGGTCACCAGCGCGACGATCAAGCCGCCCACCATGCCGATCGCGACGGCGACCGCCGCGAGGGTCGCGAGAGCGCGCGGTTCGACGCGACGGTCGAACAGCACCTCCCGCAGGGTCAGTTTCCGTCCGGGCGGCAGAACCTGCTCACCCGCCTGCTGCGCGGCGGGTCCGAGCCGTACCGGGGTCGACGGATCGCGCCAGGGATCGGGTTCGGGGGCCTCGTTTCCGGCATCGGCGCCGGCTGCGGCGGGCGGTCGCTGCAGGGTTTCGGGGGCGTCGTCGGGCCGGCCGAACGCCTCGGCGAGGAC
>NZ_JALPTB010000190.1 GCF_023218075.1 Rhodococcus sp. HM1
ACGCGCTGCTGCACACCCGGTTCAACCCGATCCCCACCCGCACGACCGTCCTCCTGATCGACACCGGCGCGTCCGACCCGCTCGACACCGTCACCACCACCCTCGCCGCCGTCCTGGACCGCTCACCCGACAACTCCGACATCGGACTGCGGTTCTCCCCGGACAGCGACGACGACACCACCCCTTCGGCCGCCGTCGCCCTCGGCGCACTCACCGCCGACCGGCGCGCGGCGCTCACCGACGCCCTCGCCGACTCCGACACCGGGTCGGCGCTCACCTACGACGCGATCACCGCGGCCTACCGCGACGCCGCCGACGGGTACCGCCCCGGCCGCCCCAACTCGCTGCTGATCGTCACCACCGGAACCGACGACACGGCAACCGACGACACCGCCCGCGAAGAACTCCTCGACCTCGTCGCCGAAACCCAGGCCCGCGACCGGGAGATCCGCATCGACATCGTCCTCCTCGACACCACCACGACCGCGAGCACCGCCACCGCCGGCACCGACCTCGAAACCCTCGCCGACGACACCGGCGGCACCTTCGTCACCGTCGACCCGGACAACGGCACCACCCTGTCCGACACCCTCCGAAAGCTGATGTCCTGACACCGTGATCCGGCTACTCGTCGTAGGAACCTTCCTCACCCTCCTCACCTTCTGGCTGCACCGCCGCTACGTCCGCGCCCCCGAACTGCGCGGGCCGGCCGCCATCGCCGCCACCACCGTCCTC
>NZ_JALPTB010000191.1 GCF_023218075.1 Rhodococcus sp. HM1
CGCGGCGTATATGCGGTGGCGCAATGCCCGTGCCGAACCGAAAACCCGATTCGCCCCGGACTCGCCGATCCGATCGTGGACCGAGTACCCGTATTATCCGGCCAAGGTTGCGTGACGAGCCACTAGCTACCGGATGAACCGGCCTCGGCTTCCTCTCGGTCAGGAGGTGCCGGAAACAACCAGTGCATTCCTGCGTTCACGGGCGAACACGATCGAGGGCGGCACGTCGGAGATCCTGCGCAACATCCTCGGCGAGCGGGTGCTCGGCCTACCCGGTGACCTTCGTGTGGACAAGGGCATTCCGTGGCGGGACATCCCGCGTTGATACCGGACCTGGGGCACACCGAGACGGAGAAACAGCTATGACTTACGTACATACCGAGGAACACGATCAACTGCGTAGTACCGTGCGCGCTTTTCTCGATCAGACCTCTCCGGAAGCGGAGGTTCGTCGGCTCATGGACACCGATGAGGGCTACGACCCGGCGGTGTGGGCCCAGATGGGCGAACAGCTCGCCCTTCAGGGACTGCATATTCCGGAGGAGTTCGGAGGTTCGGGATACGGATACGTCGAACTCTGCGTTGTCCTCGAAGAACGGCTCTTCGCAGTTAGCAGTGGCATTGGCGCCGGCTGGATGCGACCCGACGTGACCGTCGAGTGCAGGCCCACCGTACCCGGCGGCGTTGGTTCTCCGGGGTACGGAACCCGAACGCGATACGGCCG
>NZ_JALPTB010000192.1 GCF_023218075.1 Rhodococcus sp. HM1
CGAACGGGTTCGCCACGAACCGATCCGCCGTCAACTCCGGCCGACCGAAATACCCCCGAGCCAACTGCACACCCGACAGATACAACTCACCCGCAACACCCACCGGCACCGGACGCAACCGCTCGTCCAACACGAACGCCGACACATTCCACTCCGGCACACCGATCGGCACACCCACCACATCGGCACCCGACACCTCGTGCCAGGTCACCGACACCGCAGCCTCCGTCGGACCGTACAAGTTGAACAGCCCCACACCCGGATTCGACGACCGGAACCGCTGCGCCACCACCCCCGGCAACGCCTCACCGATCGCCAGCACCCGACGCAACGACGACGCCAACACCCCACCCGAACCCGAGGACGACGCCGCAGTCAACAGAGCCTCGAGCATCGACGGCACCACATGCAACGTCGACACCGACGCCGACCGCATCAACCCCAGCAGATACCCCGGATCCCGATGCCCCTCCGCCTCGGCCACCACCAACCGGCCACCCGAGACCAACGCCGACCAGAACTCCCACACCGACAAATCGAACGTCGCCGCAGTCTTGAGCAACACCGCATCGTCCGGACCCAACCCGAACGCCGCGACCTTCCACACCAACTGATTCGCCACCGCCCGATGCGGCACCGCCACACCCTTCGGACGACCCGTCGAACCCGACGTGAAGATCACATACGCCGTGTGCTCCGG
>NZ_JALPTB010000193.1 GCF_023218075.1 Rhodococcus sp. HM1
CCGGACCCAACCCGAACGCCGCGACCTTCCACACCAACTGATTCGCCACCGCCCGATGCGGCACCGCCACACCCTTCGGACGACCCGTCGAACCCGACGTGAAGATCACATACGCCGTGTGCTCCGGGCGCAGCGGAACGATCCGCTCCTCGTCCGTGATCGGCGCGGTGGACAGATCCGTGGTAACCGCGTCGTCGACGAACAGCACCGGCCGCCCACCACCGCCGACGCCGAAGACACCGCCACCGAAATCGTCACGGTGCGTGGTCAGCACACACACCGGATCCGCGGTGCCGAGAATGTAGTCCGTCCGCTCTGCCGGCTGATCCGGATCCACCGGCAGGTAGGCACCACCGGCCTTCGCGACCGCAACCATGCCGATCACCAGCTCCACCGACCGGCGCATACCCAGTGCCACAGTGGATTCCGCGCGCACTCCGGCGGCGATCAGCTGCCGCGCCAGCAGGTTGGCACGGGCGTCGAACTCGCGATAGGTCAGCGCGACACCGTCGGCCTGGACAGCGACGGCGTCCGGGTTCGCGGCGACCTGCGCGTCGAACAACGACACCAACGTCGCCGACGCATCCACCTCGTGCGCAGTGTCGTTGAACGACTCCAGAATCCGCGACCGCTCCCCCGCACCGAGGATCTCCAGATCCCCGACCGGGCGCGACGGATCCG
>NZ_JALPTB010000194.1 GCF_023218075.1 Rhodococcus sp. HM1
CGCGGGTGACGCGGGTGGTCACCGCCCAGGCCACCGCGACCCTGCGGACCCTGGCGTATCGGGATGCGGCGATCGCGGCGCTGTCGGCCCGGTTCGATCCCGCCACCGGACGCATCGCCGCACCGGAGTGTGCTGCGGAGTACGTGCCGGCGGGGTTCGCGCGGGGCGTGCGCCGTCAACTGCTCGCGCGGACCCGCCACGTCGGCGAGGCAACGTCCGGCGACGCGATGCGGGACGCAGCACAACCCACACGGCTGCGGATCACCGACATCCAAACCCCGCCGCAGGCCGGTGCGATGGCCCGGCTCTCGGCCGCCGACACACAACTCGCCCGGCTCACCGTCACCGGCGACACCATGGTGCTGACGGTGAAGCTGCCCACCACCGCCGCCCCGACGGGGCGGGCGCAGTGGCGCCCGGTGCGGATGACCGCCGCGCTCCCCCCGCACCTGCACGGCCGGGCGATCACACAGTGGCATCTGCCGACCCTGACCCTCGACGGGCGGGGTCTGCTGCTGCGGTGCGCCGCCACCGAAGCCGTCCCGGCCGGTGACCTCGCGGCGGGCACGGTCGCGGTGGGGGTGGATTGGTCACCGGCCACCCTCGGCGCCGCGGCGATTGTCGCGGAACGCCCGGATGGGTTGGTGTCGGATTTTCGGGGCTTCACCTACGACGA
>NZ_JALPTB010000195.1 GCF_023218075.1 Rhodococcus sp. HM1
CCGGACCCAACCCGAACGCCGCGACCTTCCACACCAACTGATTCGCCACCGCCCGATGCGGCACCGCCACACCCTTCGGACGACCCGTCGAACCCGACGTGAAGATCACATACGCCGTGTGCTCCGGCGCCGGAGACGCCACGCGCAACGGGACATCGACCGTCGAATCATCCTGCGGCACAAAGTCGTCGACGAACAGGACGGCGCGGCCACCGTCGGTTCCGAAGCCTTCGCCGCGCGTGGTCAGCACACACACCGGATCGGCGGTGCCGAGAATGTAGTCCGTCCGCTCCGCCGGCTGATCCGGATCCACCGGCAGGTAGGCACCACCGGCCTTCGCGACCGCGACCATGCCGATCACCAGCTCCACGGACCGGCGCATACCGAGCGCGACCCGCTCCTCGGGAGCGACGCCGAGGTCGACGAGCTGCCGGGCGGTCGCGCCCGCCCACGCGTCGAGCTGCCGGTAGGTCCAGGTGCGGCCGTCGAATTCGAGGGCCGGGGCGTCCGGGTTCGCGGCGACCTGCGCCTCGAACAACGACACCAACGTCGCCGACGCATCCACCTCGTGCGCAGTGTCGTTGAACGACTCCAGAATCCGCGACCGCTCCCCCGCACCGAGGATCTCCAGATCCCCGACCGGGCGCGACGGATCCG
>NZ_JALPTB010000196.1 GCF_023218075.1 Rhodococcus sp. HM1
TGCTCTGATGCGTTGTCATCACTGTGCATGAATAATTGGTTTGTATCTTTATTCAGTTTACACTTGTGTAAATTACACAAGTGTAAACTACACAAATCATTATTCATGCGTATACTAGTTGATTCGTAAATAGGTAAACAAGTTTATTAGTTAACTAATATACTTGTTTACCTGGAATTGATATATGGTACTTAGATGATGCATACACTTGAAAAGTTATATATTTGAACACAACTTTAAAAAACTTGCTTACATCTATATAATAATTAATGTAAGCAAGTTGGATTGATGGTGGCTAATCTCATGAAAATGGGGTGATGCCTATGATTTTGGTTTTTGCTCCTAGAAAGGACTAGCATTGTCTGATTATGAAATGCTGATGATTGTTTTAACCATCATCGGTTTAGTATTAATTAGTAATAACCAAAAAAAATAACCTACCAACTTTAGCCGAGTTCTAGGTTATTTTAATCAAAATTTATAAAAGGCTACCGTCTTTTTAACGGGCTTACTAAGGCACGAGTGTTCCTAGCACTTGTGTCTTTTTTGTATATGCTAGTTTATAATTCATTTGTTACTTTAAGTATATCTTTCATACTATCTTTTGTAAACTTTTCTATTCTTCCCAAT
>NZ_JALPTB010000197.1 GCF_023218075.1 Rhodococcus sp. HM1
CCGTGAAGTCGGAGTCGCTAGTAATCGCAGATCAGCAACGCTGCGGTGAATACGTTCCCGGGCCTTGTACACACCGCCCGTCACGTCATGAAAGTCGGTAACACCCGAAGCCGGTGGCCTAACCCCTTGTGGGAGGGAGCCGTCGAAGGTGGGATCGGCGATTGGGACGAAGTCGTAACAAGGTAGCCGTACCGGAAGGTGCGGCTGGATCACCTCCTTTCTAAGGAGCACTTCTCCCGGCGAGGGTTCACACAGGTGAATGCCTCTCGGGCAGAGACTGTTTCGTTCCCGCATGTGGAACGGCAGAAGCTCATGGGTGGAACGCTGACAAACTCATCCACATTTCAGCCGGCTACACGGTCGGTTGGTGGGTGATATATCGGTGCACTGTTGGGTCCTGAGGGAACACGCAATGTGTTTTTTCAGCGACGATGACTCACGAAAGCGGTTGGCCGTGTGGCCGGCGTCGGTAGGGGTTGTTGTGTGTTGTTTGAGAACTGCACAGTGGACGCGAGCATCTTTGTTGTAAGTGTTTATGAGCGTACGGTGGATGCCTTGGCACCAGGAGCCGATGAAGGACGTGGGAGGCTGCGATA
>NZ_JALPTB010000198.1 GCF_023218075.1 Rhodococcus sp. HM1
CCGTGAAGTCGGAGTCGCTAGTAATCGCAGATCAGCAACGCTGCGGTGAATACGTTCCCGGGCCTTGTACACACCGCCCGTCACGTCATGAAAGTCGGTAACACCCGAAGCCGGTGGCCTAACCCCTCGTGGGAGGGAGCCGTCGAAGGTGGGATCGGCGATTGGGACGAAGTCGTAACAAGGTAGCCGTACCGGAAGGTGCGGCTGGATCACCTCCTTTCTAAGGAGCAACTTCCGATGCAGACGCAACACAGGTTGTGTTCTGGTCGGCAGAGCCATTACGGACACACACGTTGTCCGGTGGTGCTCATGGGTGGAACGCTGACAAGCACTCTTCGGACTGTCCCTTCTACATGGAAGGGATCGGGGAGTTATATCGGTGCACTGTTGGGTCCTGAGGGAACACGCAATGTGTTTTTTCAGCGACGATGATCTGCGAAAGAGGAGAGTTTCTTCTTCTCGAGTAGGGGTTGTTGTGTGTTGTTTGAGAACTGCACAGTGGACGCGAGCATCTTTGTTGTAAGTGTTTATGAGCGTACGGTGGATGCCTTGGCACCAGGAGCCGATGAAGGACGTGGGAGGCTGCGATA
>NZ_JALPTB010000199.1 GCF_023218075.1 Rhodococcus sp. HM1
GGCCCGGGCTGGGGCACCACGCCCAGCTACCCGCCGCCGTCCGACTACTCGTCGGCGCCGCAGCAGCCCGGCGGTCCGGCCGGTCCCGTCTACGGCACCCCGAACCCGCAGTACCCGATGGGCGACCAGTCCGGTTACGGCGCACCGGGAGGATTCGGGGGACCGACCCCGCCTCCGCCGCCGCAGCCCTACGGTGCCGCGCCCGGTTACGGTGCCGCCGCCCCCGGCTACGGCCCGGGTGGAACGCCCGGCTACGGCTTCGCCGACCCGTCGGCGCCGTACGGTCGTGATCCGCTCACCGGCGAGCCGTACTCGGACAAGTCGCGGATGACCGCGGGTCTGCTCGAGATCCTCCTCGGTGCGTTCGGCGCCGGCCGGTTCTATCTCAACCAGCCGGGCCTGGCGATCGCGCAGATCGCAGTGGTGTGGCTGACCTGCGGCCTCGGTGGCATCTGGCCGTTGATCGACGGCATCATGATGCTCACCGGCAAGGTTCGGGACGAGCACAACCGGCCGCTGCAGCCCTGATCGCGGTACCCGAACAAGCCACGTCTTCTCGCGGAGGGCCCGGCTGCGCATGCT
>NZ_JALPTB010000019.1 GCF_023218075.1 Rhodococcus sp. HM1
CCCCGGCACCCACGACGACACAGCCCCCGGCGCAACCCCCGGCCGCACCCTCGCAGCCGAGCGGTGCCGGTGTCGGCCAGGCCGCCGAAGGCATCGGCAACGGCGTCGGAGGGGCCGTCGAGGGCGTCGGCAACGGTCTCGGCGGAGTGGTCGAGGGCGTCGGCAACGGTCTCGGCGGGGTCGTCGAAGGCACCGGGAACGCGGTCGGCGGCCTGCTCGGCGGCGGAAACTGACAGCGCGGATGAGTTCGCCCGCACTCCCCCGCGTGGTCGCGCACGCGCTGACCGCCGATCCGCCGCGACTACTGGTCGTCGGCGGCGCCCACACCGGGAAAACGAAGCTGCTCAACGAGATCCGGCAAACGCTTCCGCACATCGTGGTCGTCGACGACGCGCATCGCCTGCCCGCAGACGAGATCCGGAACCTGGCCGATCGGATGATCCACGGGGATCACGGCATCGTCGTCGCCACGGAGCCGCGGCCCCACCGCGCGGAGATGCTGCAGCTGATGAGCACGGGTGCCGCGCACGCGTGCACCGTTGCGCTGCGGCCGCTCACCATTGAGGAAGCATTGCACCGGGCAACGGCCTTCGGGATCTCCGATCCGACGCTCGTACGCGCGGTCCTGTCCTTCACCGGCGGCGCGCGCGACCTCGCGGACGCAGCGTTCGCCGCAGTGCGGGAGGGCGCGGATCCGCGATCCGCTGCCGTGGACCGGGTGCGCACCCGGCTCGCCGGCAATCCCGGTCTCGCCGGAGCGCTGGCGCTGGTCGAGTTGGGCGGAGCCCCCGATCCTGCCGAACTCACCGCCGCGCTCGGCATAGATGCCGATCTCGCCCACGACCTGGCCGACGCCGCACACGCGAGCGGCCTCCTCACGACCGGTGGCGACGAACTGGTCCCGGCCGCCTCAGGTGTTCCCGCCGCGTCGCTGGGCCCGCACGGATTCCGGACCGTCGCCCAGGGACTGCTGTCGTGCCGCGTCGACCGCGACCTGCTGACCGTCCCGGTCGCGTCGCGTCTCGCAGCAGCCGGACTTACCGACCCTCGGCTCGCCGATTACCTTGCAGCCCAAGCCGACTCGTCGAATCCGGCGGAGGCATCCGACCTGTACGCCGCGGCGGTGCGCGCCGGTGCCGACGCGGCGGACCTGGCACTGCGGCGCGCCGAAGTCGCCGCTGCGACCGGCGACCGGTCAACCGCCGCCGCCCTGACCGACGAGATTCTGGAACGCGCCGACTCCCTCTCCCCGGCAGATCTGGCCACTGCCGTCCGGATCGCCGCGACCGTCGCGGCCGGTGACGGCATGCTCGGCCGCAGCGCGGACCTGTACGAGTGGCTCGGCCCGGACCGGGCCGGGGCCGATGCGCCGATCGGGGCGGCGGTGCTGCTCGCCGCCGGCCGTCCCGAGGCCGCGATGCGCATGCTCGAGACCTCTGCCGCCGTCGCGCCCACGTCCTCGGCGGCCGCCGCGCGACTGCTCGCCGAGGGCCTGCGCGAATCGATCGGCGGTGACGGACGGGTCGCGATGAACGCACTCACCCGCGCGCTGTCGATGCGCGGGACGGCCCGCACCGTCGTGCAACCGGACACCGTGGAGGCGATCACGGCGCTGCTGTGCCTGCACTCCGGCGAGCTGACGCACGCGACGAACGTGCTGGCCCGGCACACCACGCTCACGGTCCGGCACGAACTGCTGGCGGCGTGGGCAGCTCTGCTCGGCGGCGACCTGTCCGCAGCGTCCGCCGCGGCCGACGACCTGTCCGGCCGCGCGGTTCTCCAGCGCGACCGGCTGTTCCTGCACGGCCTACGGGTCGGTGCCGCCCGGCGCAGCGGCGACTCCGGGCGCCTGCACGCCGAATGGGAGGCCGCGCAGGGCGTCGTCGCGGAGTACTCCGTCGACCTGCTGAGCCTGCTTCCCCTCGGCGAACTGTGGCTGGCCGCCGTCCGGGTCGGCGACGCACCGCGCATCTCACACCTGGTCGCGCAGGCCCGGGATCTGCTCACCGCGCTCGGCGAGCCCCCGCTGTGGGGTGCGGCGCTGCACTGGTACGGGGTGCAGGCGGCGATCGCGGCGGAGCGGCCGGACGAACTGCTGCCGCACGCCCGCGCCCTGGCGGTCGCCGCCGAGTCCACCGCGTACGCCGCCGCGCTGGCGCGGGCCGGGCAGGCATGGCTGCGGCTTCTGCAGAACGACGTCGACCCCACCCGGGTGCGGACCGCCGCCGAATCGCTCGCGGCGATCGGACTGCCCTGGGACGGCGCACGGCTGGCCGGCGAGGCCGCGCTGCGGGCCGGCGACACCGCCGCGGCGACCGGATTGCTGCAGGTGGCGCGCGCGTTACGGCATCCGGCGACGACGACCGCCGATCCCGCCGCGACGTCCGCCGACACGGTGTCGCCGACGACCGGACCGTTGTCCGACCGCGAAGCACAGGTCGCCGACCTCGTGGTTTCCGGCCTGACCTATCGCGAGGTCGGTGCACGGCTGTACATTTCCGGCAAGACCGTCGAACATCATGTGGCCAGGATCCGGCGCCGACTCGGTGCCGGTTCCCGCTCGGAGCTGATCTCCATGCTCCGGGCGATGGGGCACGGGGGCGACGGTCGCATTAGTACGAGTAGTAGCAGTGAGAAGAAGGGGGGAACTTCGGCATGTCCGTAGGCGTCGGCCTGCGCGTGGGCACCACCGTTTCATCGGTTGCCGTGACCTCCGCCGTCCCCGGTCAGCCGGGTCCCGCACCGATCGAACGTCGCAGTGCAGTGCACCTGCACCAGGACGGTACCGCGACCCTCGGCGAGATCGACCCGGTTCTCGATCAAGGGGCCAGTTCCTTCACCCACTTCCTGGAACACGTCGGCAACCAGGCCGGCATCCGCGCCGCGGACGGATCGCTGTCCCGCGCCGAGGACCTGGTGGCGACCGCGATGGAATGCCTGCTGGCCGATGCCGCGCCGCTGATCGGCGACCGCGAGTACACCGTCGTCGCGACCCATCCGACGGACTGGGCACCCTCGACCATCGCGGTGCTGCGCAACGCCCTCGACTACGTCGGCCTGCGGCACGTGTCGCTCGTGTCCGACGCCGAGGCCGCCGCGGCCTGGTTCGAATCCCAGGTGTCGCGTCAGACCGGCCGTCTCGTCGCGGTCTATCACATCGACGACCACGGTTCGACTGTCACGCTGGTCCGTGCCGGTATCGCCGCGGGCAAGCCCGTCCGGTTCGGGATCGCCGACGCACCGCCCGTCACGAAGCAGCTGTCGACGGCACTGGCCGGCTTCGGATGGCAGATGGCGAACCTCGATGCCGTCGTCGTCACCACCGACGAGAACGTGGACACCGCCGCAGCACAGCTCGTCGCGCAGTCCGTCAAGGCCGGGCTGGGAACGAGGTGCGCGCTCGCGCCGGATCCGCACCAGACGATGGTGCGCGGCGCCGCGCTCGCGGCCGCGGCCGGTTCCGTCGAATACCTCGGCTCGACGCAGATCATCCCGACGACCCGCACGAGTCTGCCGCGCAAGCAGACTCCGCAGGGCAACGGGTCCGCTCCGCGGCTCGTCGATCCCGACGCCACCACGGTGATCCCGAAGGTCGCGCCCCGCGAGCCGCACCGCGCGATGCCGACCGCGCAGCCTCCGAAGACCGATCGGACCACCGCGTCGACGGCCCGCGCGGGCGACGTGGCGACGATCGCGCCGGACGAGGACTCGACCGCACGGCGTCCCTCGCCGATCCTGCTGGCCATCTGCGCCGCGGCGGTCGTGCTGCTGGCCGTGGTGGGTGTGCTCGTGCTGACGCAGCGTGACTCGGCCGCCGAGACCAATACATCGGTGGCCGACCAACGTGTGACCGCGACCATTCCGGAACTGCAGTCGCCGCGTCCCACGCCGGCGAAGACCAGCACCACGACGACCACCACGAGTGCGCCGCCGACGTCCTCCGAAGCGGAGAGCACGACCACCGAGCCGGCCGCACCCGTGGTGGCCCCGGTCGACGACTCGACGGCCACGGCGGAACCGGCGGAGACCACGACCTCGCGTCAGGCGGAAGCGGTCACCACCACCACGGTGCCGCAGACCACGACCACCAGACCGGCCCCGGGTTGGCAGACCACCGAGGAGAAGCCCACGCGGAGCCGGGACCGGGACACCCCGACCCCGACCACCACGAGGCAGACCCCGACACCGACCACTACCCAGAGCGAGCCAGGGGGATCGCCGGGTTCGGGTCCGGGTTCTCCCTCAACTCCCCCCGGGAACGATTCCTAACCGAACCGCTCCCGTAGGCTGTTTCCGATCGTCGTAACCGCACATCGATCACAACGAAGGGCTTTCATGCGTCTCTCGCCGGCGTCGCGCGCCGCTGCACGTACCACTGCTCGCCGGCTGGCTGTCGCTGCCGCGTCGGCGCTGCTGCTGGTCGGTCCGTTCACTGCGACCGCTCAGGCGGACCCCGCGGACGAGCTTCCGGCCGAGTTGATCGAGGCGGTCCAGCGCGATCTGCAGATGTCTCCCGAGGAGTACCTCGAGCGGTCGGCCCGGGCGCAGGAACTCGGCGAGTACGCCCGTGGTTTCCGGTCCGAGCGTCCCGCGGACTTCGCGGGCGCGTGGATCAACCGCGATGGCGAGCCGGTCGTCGCGGTCACGAACTCCGATGCGGCCCGCAAGGCCGAGAGCGACGGCTACACCGCGACGGTCGCGCCGGTGTCCGCAGACGGTCTCGAGTCGGCGCTCGCCGAACTGAACCGCTGGGTCGCGGCCCTGCCGCGCGACGTGGCCGGTGTCGTGCAGTCCACCTCGATCGACGTGCTCAACAACCAGCTCGTCGTCGACGTCGTGAACACCCCGATCGGCCGTGCACTGAATCTCCCGTCGCTCATCGCGAACGTGCAGGTGCAGCTGACGCCGGGCCTGCCGCCGAACGATCCGGCGCCGCTCGGTGGCGACACCTACATCACCGCGGACGGCGACGTGCGTTCCACGCCGCTCGATCGCATCGGCATCTGCTCGTTCGGGTTCAACGCGGTCGATTCCAACGGTGACGCGGTGAACGTCACCGCCGGCCACTGCGACGCGGTCGCCCGCCCGCAGGGTGGTTCCGCGGTGTACCTGCCGAACCGCGAGAACATCGACGAGAGCACCCGTATCGGGGCGTTCACCCGTTCGTCGGTCGGCACCGACAGCCCCCTCGACTACGGGATCATCGGCTTCAACAAGGCCGGTGTCGACGCCGGGCTGAACCGGCCGGTGGTGCGCGGCGGCAACGGTTCGACGCTGACGGTCACCGGCACAGCGGTTCCGGTCGTCGGGGCCCCGGTGTGCAAGTCCGGCCAGTCGTCGTACTTCACGTGCGGAATCGTCTCTGCCGACCGCATCGAGACCCAGCTGGTCTACCCCGACGGGGACAGCACCACGATCCGCGGCTTCGCGACAACGGTGTGCACCCTCTCCGGTGACAGCGGCGGTGCGATCGTCACCGGCACCCTCGCGCTCGGCGTCATCAGCGGTTCGAACAGCGCCGGGGCCCCCGACTGCGTGGAGGCGAACCTGGTGCTCGCCCCGAACGGCGGCACGTCCAGCCTGGGCATTCCGATTCGTGACATCGAGAACGCGACGGGCACGCGGGTTCGAACCGCGAGCGAACCTGCCTGACCCGCCGCCCTCCAGCCCGCTTCACCCCATATGATCTGACGCATCGACCGCCGCCCCGCGTTCGGGACGGCGGCTTTGCATAGAGCCAGACCAGACCGTGTAGACAGCAAGATCCCTGTAGTCGCCGAACCTGCACACGAGCAGGACCTATGAGGAAGGCATTCATGCGACGCTCCTTCGCACGTCGGGCAGCGGTGATCGGTTCGGCAGCACTGTTGCTGCTCGGCCCCACCATTGCCTCGGCGCAGGCCGAACCGGCCGACAAGCCCGCCGACCTGCCCATCGAGCTGGTCGACGCGCTTGCGCGCGACCTCGGCATCAGCCCCGAGCGGTTCATCGCCGATGCCGACCGCAGTCAGGAGCTCGCGCAGTTCGCGGCGACCGCCCGTGAGAAGTTCGCGGACGTGTTCGCCGGTGTCTGGCTCGACGAGCAGGGCACCCCGACGGTCGGCCTGGCCGACGGCGACGAGCACGACGCCGCGCGCGACGCCGCCGAGGACGAGGGATTCACCGTTCAGCCGGTCGAGCGCAGCGAAAACGAGCTGGAAAGCCTGTCGAAGCAACTGAACGACTGGCTCGACACCCAGCCGTCCGCGGTCGCCGATCTGGTGCGCGGCATCGCCATCGACCTCGTCCACAACGACGTCGTGGTGCGCGCCTCCGATGTCGCCGGCCTGCAGCTCCCCGACGCCCTTCAGGGCGCGCGTGTGCTGCTCGCCCCGGCCACCCTGGAACCGGAACTGCTGAAGCTCGAGCCGATCGCCGGACTGGCCTCGGCCGATGCGCTGTTCGGCGGCGACGCCTACGCCGCGTTCGGCGCCGGCACCGGCCTGCGCTGCTCGCTCGGATTCAACGGTGTCGACGGCTCCGGCAGCCCGGTGAACATCACCGCAGGTCACTGCGACCCGAACCGTGCCCAGGCGGGCACGCAGTACGCGTCCGAGGTCTTCCAGGCCATCGGTGACGGACTCGGCCAGAAGATCGGCACGTTCGAGAGGACCAGCCTCGACCACCGCGACTACGCACTGATCCGCCCGACCGCCGAGGCTCGCGGCCGGTTCGAGAACAACGGCGTTCGCGTTCCGCTCGCGGCACCGCTCGCCGTCACCGGCACCGCCGAGCCCGTCGTCGGCGCACCCGTGTGCAAGTCCGGTGTCCGCACCGGGTACAGCTGCGGTGTCGTGACGGCCTCGAACCAGACCGTCGAGATCGGCCACCGGGTGCTCGACGGCGGCTTCTCCACCAACCTGTGCGCCCTGCAGGGCGACAGCGGCGGCACCCTGGTGACCGGCACCCTCGCCCTGGGCATCTCCAGCGCGTCGAACGTCGGCCAGTACCAGATGTGCGAGATCGCCGGCGTCGTCAGCGGCATCCTGGGCGAGAGCCCCGAGCTGTACGCGACCCCGATCTCCGCGATTCTCGCCGAGAACCCGGGTCTGAAGGTCCGCACCTGGTAACAGGTCCACCCATCGAAAAGGCCGCCTCCCGGACGGGAGGCGGCCTTTTCGGTTCTCGGGTACCGAGCGGGAGCGCTCAGGAGCAGACCGGCGAGGTCAGCTGCGCGAGGGAGACGAAACCGCAGGCATTGTCCTTCGACAGCTTCCACACGCCGTCATCGGCGACGAAGACGACGGTGCCCGGGTTCGGGTTGCCGCCGATGATCATGTCGATACCGGCGGTTGCGGTGCCGTCGCCGCCGTCGACCACATCAACGACGGTGATGACCGCGTCGTTCGCCTTCGCTGCGGCCGCCACCTGGTTGATGAGCTCCGGGTCCTGCTCGGCACCCTGAACGAGCGGAATCTTCTGCTCGAGCGGCACCGTCTCGTCGAAGGCCATCGCCAGGGACGCGTTGAGCTCGGCGGCCGTCGGGACCGGCGGATACGCGGCAGCCTCGGTGGTGGCAGCGGTGGTGGTGGTGGTCGTCGAGGTGGCCGCCCCCTTGTCGTTGCTCTCGTCCGAGCCGCAGGCCGTCATCGTGAGTGCAGCGGCAAGTGCCGCGGTGGCGACAGTCGTCTTCCCAAACTTCAAGTTCTTGTTCCTTTGCTTCCTTCGGTTCGAATCCGACAGCCCTTTGTGGGCGATTCCCCCTTGCGAACCGGGGATCAGGATACCGGGGTCCGCCTGTCCCGACCGGGCGGGCGATACACGCCGAGCGAGACGTCGGCCACCTTCGCGCCGCCGGAATCGTTAGGATCCGTACTTTCCGTCACCAACGAAATTGAGGTACCACCAGTGCTGGGCGTAATCGTCGATATCCTCGAGTACCTGATCCAGATCTTCTTGTACTCCGGCTCCGTCGGCTGACGGAATCGGTCCGGAAACGGGTTCGGCCCGGCACCGAGGGGTGCCGGGCCGAACCAGTTTTTACGACCGAATCACGCGTAAGGCGTGGTTCCCGGAGGCGCCGCAAGGGTCTGCAGCAGGCCGATACCGGCGATGATCAGGGCCGGACCACCGACGACGATCGTGCCGATGACGCCACCGACTCCGGCGCCGAACGGAACGGACGCCAAACCAACCGGGCCACCGAGGAAACCGAGTCCGCCCACAACTGCGCCGATAATGGTGCCCGCCAGGCCGCCGACCGCGGTGGCGATTCCCAGCTGCGAGCTGAAGTTGTTCTGGGCCTTCAGGTTCTCGTCCGGCGACGCGACATCCTGCAGCTTGAGGCTGACCGGCGTCAGACCGAGAGCGACCTTGTCCTCGGGCGCAACCGGGGTGGCCTTGGACGGATCCGTGACCGGGGTCAGCGTGAGGGTCTTGCCGTCCTCGCTGATCTCCCGCTCGAACGGCAGCTGGAGGTCGCCGAGCTGGATCGCGAGCGGCAGGCTGACGACGGTGTTGCCGTCGGTGTCCTGGAGCTCGACGCTCTCACCGTCGCCCGAGACCTTGAAGGCACCCGCATCGATGACGGTGACGACGGAATCGCCCTCGGCCTTGACCTCGTAGTGGATCTCGTCCTGCGCAGCTTCGGCGGGCGCCGCGTACGAGGTACCCGCCGTGATCCCCATCGCCGCGATGGTCATGGTGGCCACCGCTGCAAGCTTCCTGAGCTTCATTTGTTCCCGTTCTGTGACATGTGGCGCACGCCCCCGACGGACGCCCCCCTGGATGGATCAGCTTTGCACCGCAAAGTTTCACTCCCCATAGCGAGAAACCCCAGCGTGCAGGCTGTTGCTGATCATATCCGAAATCACACCCGACTTCGTTACCGGGTGGTGCCACAAATGTGCGCGAAAAGCCGTGTGACGGTCGCCGATTCGAGACCCGAGAGGGACTTAGGTCATCCTGAGCAGTTGGGACGAACGGTGCGACCTCTACCTTGTGGCAGAGAACCTCGGCAGTTCCGTCACAAGTTACCGACGAGTAGCCAGAATCAGGGAAGTTACCAGCGGGTAACTTGTGACGCGCTACGATGCTGGGGCTGATACCAGGCGGCCCGGAGCCGCCCCCGACACGAAAGGCCACGTATGAATGCCCTGACGATCACGTTGGGCACGATCGGCGTGCTGCTGAGCCTCGTGTGTTGGTACTCGTTCATCGGCGGGGCCCTGAAGATGGTCAACACCGTCCGGATCGGCCAGCCGGCCCCGGATCGGTGGCGTCCGTTCTTCCCGCGCTTCAAGCAGATGATCGTCGAGTTCCTCGCACACACGCGAATGAACAAGTTCCGGACGGTCGGCTGGGCCCACTGGCTCGTGATGGTGGGCTTCCTGCTCGGCGCCATCGTCTGGTTCGAGGCATACGGACAGACGTTCAACCCCGAGTTCCACTGGCCTCTCATCGGTGGCACCGCCGTCTACCACTTCGTCGACGAGATCCTCGGCCTCGGCACGGTGATCGGCATCGTCACGTTGATCATCATCCGCCAGCTGAACCACCCGCGTCAGCCGGGCCGGTTGTCGCGTTTCGGCGGCTCGGACTTCAAGGCCGCGTACTTCGTCGAGACCGTCGTCCTCATCGAGGGCCTCGGCATGATCTTCGTGAAGGCCGGCAAGATCGCCACCTACGGCGGCGGCCACGCGAGCACCGACTTCTTCACGATGAACCTCGCCCAGCTGCTCCCGGCGAGCACCGTGATGGTGTCGATCTTCGCGTTCATCAAGTTGATGTCCGGCATGATCTGGCTCTACATCGTCGGCCGCAACATCACCTGGGGTGTGGCCTGGCACCGGTTCGCCGCGTTCTTCAACATCTACTTCAAGCGTGAGGACGACGGCGGCGTCGCGCTCGGCGCGGCCAAGCCGATGATGTCCGGCGGCAAGCCCGTCGACATGGAAGACGCCGACCCGGACAAGGACACCTTCGGCGCCGGCCGGATCGAGGACTTCTCCTGGAAGGGCTGGCTGGACTTCACGACCTGCACCGAGTGCGGTCGCTGCCAGTCCCAGTGCCCCGCCTGGAACACCGGTAAGCCGCTGTCTCCGAAGCTGCTGGTGATGTCGCTGCGCGACCACGGCTACGCCAAGGCCCCCTACCTGCTGGCCGGTGGCCGCAAGGACCTCGGCGGCGACGAGGTCGGCCTGGTCGACGGCGAAGGCAACGTGCTGGAGGAGAAGATCGCCGCAATCCCAGCGGCCGCCCGCGCCGAAGCCGACCGCAAGCTCGTCGGTGAAACCGCCGAACTCGTCGAAGCGGGCGAGCTCGCGCCGGTCATCGACACCGAAACGCTGTGGTCGTGCACGAACTGCGGTGCGTGTGTCGAGCAGTGCCCGGTCGACATCGAGCACGTCGACCACATCATCGACATGCGCCGCTACCAGGTGCTCATCGAATCGGACTTCCCGTCCGAGCTCGCGGGTCTGTTCAAGAACCTCGAGAACAAGGGCAACCCGTGGGGCCAGAACTCCAAGGACCGCCTGAACTGGATCTCCGAGATGGACTTCGACATCCCGGTCTTCGGTCAGGACGCGGACAGCTTCGACGGCTACGAGTACCTGTTCTGGGTGGGTTGTGCCGGTGCCTACGAGGACCGCGCGAAGAAGACCACCAAGGCCGTCGCCGAACTCCTCGCCACCGCCGGCACCAAGTTCATGGTGCTCGGCGCCGAGGAGACCTGCACCGGTGACTCGGCTCGCCGCGCCGGCAACGAGTTCTTGTTCCAGCAGCTGGCGCAGCAGAACATCGCGGTCATCGACTCGGTGTTCGAGGGCACCGAGAAGTCCAAGCGCAAGATCGTCGTGACCTGTGCGCACTGCTTCAACGCGCTGAACAACGAGTACCCGGAGGTCGGCGGCCACTACGAGGTCGTTCACCACACCCAGCTGCTCAACCGCCTGGTGCGGCAGAAGAAGCTGGTGCCGGTCGCGCGTCTGGGCGAGGACGTCACCTACCACGATCCGTGCTTCCTGGGTCGCCACAACAAGGTGTACAACGCGCCGCGTGAGCTGATGGAAGCCTCCGGTGCGACGCTGCGCGAGATGCCGCGTCACGGCGAACGGTCCATGTGCTGTGGTGCCGGTGGTGCCCGCATGTGGATGGAAGAGCGCATCGGTAAGCGCATCAACATCGACCGCGTCGACGAGGCACTGACGACCGCGCCGTCGAAGATCGCGACGGGCTGCCCGTTCTGCCGAGTGATGCTCACCGACGGTGTCACCGCTCGCCAGGAACAGGGCCAGGGTGAAGGTGTCGAGGTTGTCGACGTCGCGCAGCTGATGCTGTCGTCGATCGAGCGGCTCGAGCCCAGCCAGCTCAGCGCGAACCTCGAGGTCGTGCAGGCCGAGAAGCCGGAGACCCCGGTCACCGCCGAGGTCGAGGCCGAGGAACTCGAGGCCGAACGTGTCGCCGAGGTCGAGGCCGCCGCCGTTGCGGCTGCTCCGGCAGCCGCCGCAGCCCCGAAGGGTGGCGGCCTGCAGATGAAGGGCGGTCTGAAGGCTCCGGGTGGCAAGCCCGGTGGTCTGCAGATGAAGGGCGGCCTCAAGGCTCCCGGCGCGAAGGCCGAGGCCCCTGCTGCTCCGGCGGCCGAGGCACCTGCGGCTCCGGCAGCGCCTGCTGCCAAGCCGGGCGGGCTGGCGATGAAGGGTGGCCTGAAGGCTCCGGGCGCCAAGAAGGCCGCGGCTCCGGCTGCTGCCGCACCGGCGGCGGAAGCACCGGCCGCCGAGGCTCCGGCGACCCCGGCCGCACCGAAGGCCAAGCCCGGCGGACTGGCAATGAAGGGCGGACTGAAGGCTCCCGGCGCCAAGAAGGCCGCAGCTCCGGCTGCACCGGCCGCACCGGCACCGGCTGCCGAAACCCCCGCAGCCGAGGCTCCGGCCGCAGCCGCACCCGCCGCGCCGGAACCGCCGAAGGCGAAGCCGGGCGGACTTCAGATGAAGAGCGGGTTCAAGGCTCCGGGCGCCAAGAAGGCAGCGGCACCTGCCGCTCCGGCTGCTCCGGCACCGGCTGCCGAAGCTCCCGCCGCCGAGGCTCCCGCTGCTGAGGCTTCGGCCGCCGCGGCACCCACGGTGACGGAACCGCCGAAGGCGAAGCCGGGCGGACTTCAGATGAAGAGTGGCTTCAAGGCTCCGGGCGCCAAGAAGACAGCGGCACCTGCCGCTGCGGCTGCTCCGGCACCTGCGGCGGAAGCGCCCCAGGCCGCCGAGCCCGAGGTCGCCGAGGCTCCCGCCGCCGAGGAGACCCCGGCTCCCGCCAAGCCGGCCGCGGACGTCCCGCCGCCGCCGAAGGCGAAGCCGGGCGGCCTGCAGATCAAGGGTGGCATCAAGCCGCCTGGCCGCAGGTAATCTCTCGACATCGAATGGCCCCCTCCGATTCAGGAGGGGGCCATTCGACATTCAGGGATCCTCAGCGTCCGGCAGCCGGAGAACCTTTCGAGCGTCGGCAGAGTGCGCCGATCGCACCGCCGATCACAGGCCGGAACTTGTGCAGACCCTCTCGGACAGCGCATCCAGCGCTCGGCGTACGACCGGTCCCACCGTCGCGAGCGCCTCGGGCGAGGTCATCTCCCAATGGGTCACGGGCAATACGTGATCGTGGACTTCGCCCGTGGTGGTGTCGGTCCAGCCTGTAACTCCCTGCCGACCGTCGGCCCCCGCGGTGAAATACAGAATGTCGCCGTCGAACACTCCGGGGCGGTGATGTTTCTGCAGCGTCAGGTTGTGTTCGGCCGAGGCAAGCAGTCGGCGCACCAACTGTTCGGCGCGTTCGACAGGACTCCCCGTCAGTTCGGCGACCGTCGTGACCAGACCCGGGATGTCCTGCGGTGCGCCGTCGGCAAAACCGAAGCCGGCGAGCACATCACTCAGGGACACCTCGGCACGTTCGGACGAACCACCACCGGCGAAACTGTCGAGCATCGCGAGCAGTTCGACCGACTCGCCCGCGGCCTGGAGTCGAACCGCCATTGCATGGGCGATCACGCCACCGAGCGACCAGCCGAGCAGACGATACGGGCCGTGCGGTTGCACCCTCCGGAGTTCGTCGACGTAACGCTCGGCCAGATCGTCGAGCGAAGCGGGCGCGAAGTCCGGTTCGGCGATGCCCGGTGACTGGAGACCGTGGATCTCCGTGTCCAGATGCTGAGCCAGACCCGAGTAGCACCAAGACAATCCGACGATGGGGTGCACACAGAACAACGGGGTCCCCGGGCCCTGGCTGCGCAGCGTTATCACCGGATCGAGGGCATTCCCGGTCCCGGCTACAGCACCCTGGTCCACCAGGCGAGCGAGCCCTTCGACCGTCGACTCCTGGAAAAGCCACTGCAGCGGTACCGGCGCATCGAACTCGGCGCGAAGCCTCGACACGACCTTGGTGGCGACGAGAGACGTGCCACCGAGCGTGAAGAAGTCGTCGTCCAGACCCACCCGCTCGGCACCGAGGACCTCGGCGAACACCGCCGCCACCACTTGCTCGACCGGGCTGACCGGAGCCCGGAACTCGCGCGCCTCGAACACCGGCTCCGGCAATGCCTTCCGATCCAGCTTCCCCGACGCATTGAGCGGCAGCGCCTCGAGCAGCACCACCTGCGAGGGCACCATGTACGACGGCAAGACCCCGCGAACGGCGTCACGCACGCCCACCGCATCGAGATCCATACCCGCAGCAGGAACGACGTACCCGACGAGATGCTCACCCAGATCACCGCCGCGTACCACCGCCACCGCCTGCGTGACACCGGCGACGCCGAGCAGAGCCGACTCGATCTCGCCCAGCTCGATCCGCTGACCACGGAACTTCACCTGGAAATCGGTGCGCCCCAGGTATTCCAGCTCACCGGACGCGCTCCACCGCACGAGGTCACCCGTGCGGTACATCCGGCCACCCGAACCGAACGGATCGGCCACGAACCGCTCCGCCGTCAGGTCCACCCGGCCGTGATAGCCACGCGCCAACTGGACACCGGCCAGATACAACTCCCCCGCGACACCCACCGGCACCGGACGAAGCCGGGCATCGAGGACGACCACTCGCGAATTCCACTGCGGAAGACCGATCGGGACCGTCCGCCCCATCGCATCACCCGCGACGACCCGGCGATAGGTGATGCTCACCGCCGCCTCGGTCGGCCCGTACAGATTGTGCAGCGGCGCCGACGACAGGCGCGTCCACGCACGCACCGTCTCCGGTGGCAATGCCTCACCGATGACGAACACATCACGCAGCGTGATCAGATCCTCGGATGCAGCCTGCTCGGCGAACACCGTCAACATCGACGGCACGAAATCGGTGAGCGTCACTCGCTCCCGCGCCACCGTCCGGGCCACATACCCGGGGTCCCGGTGACCGTCCGGCGTGGCGACCACCAGATGCGCACCGACCTGCAACGGCATGAAGAAGCCCCACAACGACACGTCGAAGGTCGTCGCGGTCTTCTGCAGATAGACATCCGATGCGGTGGGTGCGTAGCGATCCCGCATCCACGCCATCTGATTCGCGATCGCACGATGCGGAACCGCGACACCCTTGGGCCGACCGGTGGACCCGGACGTGTAGATCACGTACGCCGTGTTCTCCGGCCGCAGCGGCGACACCCGATCGGCATCGGTAACCGGCCGATCGGAGCAGGACGACAGATCCACCTTGTCGACGAACACCACGGGGGCCGCTCCCCCGCCGGCGAAGCCGTCTCGCGAAGTCGACAGAACCGCAACGGGCCGAGCCGAATCCAGCACGTATCCGGTGCGCTCGAGTGGATGGTCCGGATCCACCGGAACGTAGGCGCCACCCGCCTCGAGCACCGCATAGATCGCGACCACCAGATCCAGACTCCGCCGGATCGCCAGCGCCACACGAGATTCCGGACCCACACCGATCGAGATCAGATGCCGCGCCAATGCCGACACCCGAGAATCGAACTCGGCATAGGTGAGCCGGTCACCCTCGAAACTCACCGCGACCGCATCCGGCGTGAGCGCCACCTGCTGCCGATAGCGCTGCAACAGCAACTCGTCCTCGACCCGATGATCGGTGTCGTTGACCTCGACGACGAGCCGATCCCGTTCGGCGTCGTCGAGCAAGACCACATCACCGATCGACATCGTCGTATCCGCGACGAATGCCCGCAGCACCCGCAGATACCGTTGCGCGAACCCGGCGATCGTGCTGTCGTCGAACAGATCGGTGGCATAGGCGAAATCCACTGTCATTCCACCGAACTCGGTATCGATTCCAGGACGTTCCGCGACCGTGAGCTGCAGATCGAACTTCGCCACCGAGAAGTTCGGCTCGACCGCGCCGATGGTCAGGCCGGGCAACTCGAACGCGGTCGGGGCGAAGTTCTGGAAGAACAACGCCACCTGGAACAGCGGATGCCGCGCCTGCGACCGAACCGGATTGAGCACCTCGACCAGCCGCTCGAACGGCACATCGGCATGACCGAACGCCGCGACGTCCACCGAACGCGTCTGCCCGAGCAACTCCGCGAAGGACTGCCCCGGATCGACCTGCGTCCGCAGCACCAGTGTGTTGACGAACATCCCGACGATGTCGTCGAGCGCGCGCTCACCACGACCGGCAACCGGTGTCCCCACCGCAAGGTCGCCGGTGCCGGACAACCGCGCCAGCAACACCGCGAGCGCTGCATGCATCACCATGAACACCGTGGCATCGTGCTCGCCGGACAGAACGGCCAACGCCTCGTGCAGGTCCGCAGGAACCTCCACCGTCAGGTTCGCCCCGCGATGGGACGCCACCTGCGGGCGGACCCGATCGGCCGGGAGATCGAGCTGCTCCGGAAGCCCGGCGAGCTGCCGCGTCCAGTACCCGAGCTGACGGGAGATCACCGACTCCGGATCATCCTCCGACCCCAGAACCTCCCGCTGCCACAACGCGAAATCCGCATACTGGACCTCGAGCGGCACCCACCCCGGCGCCTCACCCCGGCACCGAGACTCATACGCCACCATCACATCCCGTGCCAAGGGCCCCATCGACACACCGTCACCGGCGATGTGGTGCACCACGAACGCCAACACGAACTCGTCCACCGCATCCGAGATCCGGAACAACCGCGCCCGCACCGGCACCTCGACCGCCACGTCGAACCCCGCCGAGATCACCTCCGACACCGCCGGCACCACATCCGCCGACGCGACATCGACCGGCACCAGATCCACCGGCACGTCCTCCACCCGGAGAACCTGCTGCCACCCGACACCGTCGAGCTCCGGATACACCGTCCGCAACGACTCGTGCCGCGCCAACACATCTCCGACCGCCGCGGCCAACGCCGCCACATCCAACGCACCCGTCAACCGCAGCGCCAACGGAATGTTGTTCACCGCCGACCCCGGATCCAAACGGTTCAGGAACCACATCCGCTGCTGCGCATACGACAACGGAACATGCTCCGGACGCTCCCGCGCCACCAACGCCACCCGACCGCCGGAGCCGACATGCTCCGATGCCCGTGCCGCCAATCCCTCTACCGACGACGCCTCGAACAACACCCGCACCGGAACCGATGCATCCAACGCCGCGCCCAGCCGCGCGACCACCTGCGTCGCCGACAACGAATTGCCACCCAGAGCAAAGAAGTCGTCGTCCAGACCGACCCGCTCCACGCCCAGCACCTCGGAGAAAACCGACGCCACCGCCTGCTGCACCGACGTCACCGGCGCACGGAACGCCTGCGCCTCGAACACCGGCTCCGGCAACGCCTTCCGATCCAGCTTGCCGGACGCATTGAGCGGCAGCGCCTCCATCACGACGAACTGCGTCGGCACCATATAGCCCGGCAGCACATCGCTCATCTCGGCCCGCAACGTCGAGGACGACACGTCACCGTTCGGGACGACATAGCCGACGAGCTGACCGGAACGCACCGCAACCGCAGCCGCGGCCACGTCGTCGAGGCTGTGCAGTACCGCCTCGATCTCACCGAGCTCGATGCGCAATCCCCGCAGCTTCACCTGATGGTCGATTCGCGCGATGAAGTCCAGGCGTCCGTCCGGTCGGCGGTACACCAGGTCGCCCGTCCGATACATGCGTCCGGGCGCCACCGGGTTCGCGACGAACCGTTCCGCGGTGAGACGCTGCGCCCCCAGGTAGCCGCGGGCAAGACCCTCGCCCGCGAGGTACAGCTCACCGATCCCGCCGAGCGGAACGGACCGCAGGCGGTTGTCGAGAACGAGAGCGGTCGTGCCGGGAATCGGGCTGCCGATCGTGACCTGCTCGCCGACCTCCTCCGCCGTAGCCACGATGGTCGATTCCGTCGGTCCGTACGCGTTGATCATCGAACGGTCGGGCACCTCGGGATGGGACGCCCACTGCGCTGCGAGATCGGACGGCAGGGCCTCACCGCCCACCGCGACGACACGCAAGCCGTCGGATCGCGCGGGATCGAGGGACGCCAGAACCGCGGGGGTGGACAGGAAATGCGACACCCGCTGGTCGATGAGGAACCGCTGCAGGTCCTCACCGGCGAACGTGTCGTGCGGCGCGACGACGAGGCAGGCGCCGGAAGCGAAAGCAAGCAGCATCTCCAGCTGCGCCGCGTCGAATGCCGGGTTGTAGCTTTGCAGCACACGGGAATTCGGAGTCACTCGATAGGCATTCACAGCCCAGGTCGCGAGGGGCCCGAGGCCCCGGTGGGTGACGACGACGCCCTTGGGTTTCCCGGTGGAACCCGACGTGTAGATGACATAGGCCGCGTCGTCGACCGAAATCTGCGCATTCACCGGCTCCGCGGAACCGCCGAGCGAGTCCACCGTGACCCAGTGGACCCACGAGCCCACGCCCGCGGGAGGCGAGTTCTCGCAGATCGCGACACCGGCACCCGCTCCGCGAATTTCCTCGTCGACGCGGTGGTTCGGCTGATTCGTATCCAGCGGCAGGTAGGCGGCGCCGGTCTTCGCGACAGCCCAGATGGCCGTCACGAGGCCGACCGAGCGTGGCATCATCAGCGCGACCACATCCCCGCGGGTGACACCGGCCGCAACGAGCTCCTGCGCCAGCCGGTTCGATCGCTCGTCCAGCTCCCGGTAGGTCAAGGTGGCGTGGGTATCGGCCACCGCCGGCCTTTCGGGATGACGCGCCGCCGTCTCGGCGAGGATCCGAGCCAACGTTCTGGGGGCGTCCGGAGCGTCCCCTTCGAGGGGCGCACCGGATTCCAGCGGGATGTCCCGGACCTCGATCGTCGGATTCACAGCGACGGATTCGAGAATGCCCCCGAGCTGCCGCGCGATCGACGCTGCGAGGGATTCACCGAAAAGCTCTCGAACGAAGCGGATTTCGATGTCGATCCCCGCAGCCTCGGCACCCGACGACATTTCACGGAACGCGACGATCAGGTCGAGGTCCGCCGACGGGGACTCGTCACCGATGCCCGATATCAGCCCGACCTGGAGATGCCGTCCACCCAGGAGATCCGCGAGCTTGTCGTAGGGAACGTCCGGAGCTCGAAATGCCTGGGAGTCGAAATCCTTTGCCGCCCGCACCAACTCACCGAACCGATGCGCCGATTCGACCACGGTCCGAAGTGGGATCACGTTGCTGCCGGTTCCGGATTCGATCGGTGCTCCGATGACGACGTCGTCATCCTGCCCGAGTCGCGACAACAGCACCGCGAGCGCTGCGTGCACGAGAACGAACGTCGAGGCGCGCTCCTGCCGAGCGAGTACGAGGAGCGCACGATGAATCTCCGCCGGTACGTGGGCTGTGGTCGTGCCGAATGTCCGGGTCGAGCCGGACGCGGATGTGCGCTCGACCTGCAGCGGCGCAGGGGTTTCGACACCGTCGAGCGCGCGTCGGCGTTCGGCCGAGGCCGCTGATGCCGCGTCCTCGGGCTCGACCGGGCGGAGCCGATGTTCGTGATCCCAGTAGCCGAACCTGCCCTGGCGGTACATCCGGCTGCCGGGAGGACCCGCGGGGTTCGCAACGAATGTCGCTGCCGTCCAGCCGGCCCGTCCTTCGAAGCCCCGGGTCCACGCCGACGCCACCAGATAGATCTCACCCATCGAGTCGAGCGGTACCGGCCTGAGCCGCGTGTCCAGCAGGATCGCCGAGACGGGACTGTCCGGCAGACCGGACCACTCCACAGCATCGGACGGATCGAGGCGACCGAGAACCTCGTCGATCAGAGCCGGATCGCGGCGCACGTGCTGCCGCGCGCCGTCGTCGGGACTGTTCGCGACCTCGATGCTCCGGATCAGGTTGGAGGCGCCGAGCTGAGTGAGCACCAGACTTGCGGGGGCCCCGAACGGCGTGGATACGTAGCCGACACAGGCCGCATGGTCGAAACGGACCGCGTGCCGACGCTCCGGGTCCGGCGGCGTGTCGGCATCGCGGGTTTCGTCCACGTCGATCCGGAGCACTCCGGCCGGGACGAGGAGCGGATCGGAGGCGATCGCGGCGACCACGCCGGCGTCCGCGAAGAAGAGGGCACGAACCGGTTCGGGAAGTTCCGGGTCGATCGGGACGAGGGTGGCGCCGCTGCGGATCACACCCCACGTCGCCGCGATCCGCTCGTTCGAGGGCGGCAGGACCACCGCGATCCGATCTTCCGCACCGAACCCGCGCTCGACGAGGTTCGCGGCGATCTGCCGGGAACGTTCCTCGAGGTCGTACCCGTCGGCGGTGCGCGGTCGGTTCGTGCGGTCGTCGGTGTCGTAGTCGTCCAGCACGTCGATCAGGGTTTGTTCGACGCCCGCTGCCGGTGTGGCGATCCGGGAGACGACGGCGTGCTCGGCTGCGGTGAGAATTTGGTAGTCGCCGATCGCGACGGTCGGCCCGGCAGTGACGAATGTCTCCAAATATCGTAGGAAACGTTCGTGGTGGCGTTCCAGTTCGTCCGGTTCGTAACGCGCGGGATTTGCTTCGAAGTCGATTCGTAGTCTGTTCGGATGAATTCCGGGGTAGATCGAAACGGACAAATCTTCGACCGGTCCGGTGCTGAGGACGTTGTATTCGCCGGTCACTTCGCCGAGCACAATTTCCCGGTGGAAGAGCATGATATTGACGAGGGGTCCGAAACCGGCGCTGCCGGCGGTGAGTCCGGACATTTCGCGGTACATGTCTTCGTATCGGTACCGCTGGTGCCGCAGCGCCCCGGTGATCTCGGCCTGGATCGTCCGGACGAGGTCCTGCGGGGTGGCAGTGGGTTCGACGCGCATTCGTAGCGGCACCACGTTGGCGAGAGTTCCACCGGACCGCTTCGCGGCGGCCGTGGTGCGAACCGCGACAGGCAGGCCCAGCACGATGTCGCTCTGTCCGGTCATGCGGGCAAGGAACGCCGCGAACGCGGCGAGCACGATGGGCACGGCGGTGGTGCCCCAGTCCGCCGCTGCCGCGTCCATATACCTCAACAGGCCCGGGCTCATCTCGTGCCGCACGAGGCGGGACGGCATGCGCGGGGGTCCGGATCGGTCGGTCAGGCGCGCCGGCCGGGGCAGGTCCGCGACTCGCTCCGCCCAATAGGCCCGATCGTCCTCGAATCGGGCAGTGGTCCGGTACGCGTCCTCCATTGCGTACAGTTTCCGCAGGTCGACGGCTTTTGACGGCGGCGCCTCGGTGCCCTGTATCGCGTGCGTGTACAGCTCGGCCACTCGATTCATCAGCGTCATCGCGCCGTGGCCGTCGAGCACGAGGTGGTGGGCCACGCTCAGCCAGAAGTAGCGGTCTTCGGCGATGTGGAGCAGCTCGGTGGCGATCAGCCGATCCCGGTACAGATCGATCGGTCGGCTATACCGCTCGACCATGTAGTTCCGAGCCGCCTTTACCGGATCGTTGTCTTCCCGGAAGTCCCGATACCGAAGCGCGTCCTCGATGGTCGGATCCACGACCTGGTAAGGCTCGCCGTCCCGGTCGAGGATCAGCAGCCCGGGCGACAGCAACTCACGGGACGCCCGGTCCGCCGCAGCGACGAGCACATCGAATTTCAGAGGGCCGCGAACGTCCACGTACTGGGCAATTGTGTACGGAACATCGGGAGAAATCTGCTGAGCGACGAAGAGTCCCCGCTGTGAGGGTGCCAGCGGAAACGGCGACAATGATGTTGATTCGCCGTCGCCCGACTTCGGCACGCCCGACCCCTTTTCGACACTCGGTGATCCCCGTACGCCACTGCGTACGTACAAAGACTTATCCTAGCGGGGAAAGAATCGTTACCTTTCGTATACATGACTGCACCCAGAGAGCGGTCGCATGTGTTCGACATCCGGTTACCGATCGGCGGAGACGGAAGCCTAGGAGTTGCATTTCATGGATGATCGGCCCAGCACTGAGCCGACCGGCGCAGGCGCCCTCCGGGAGGGAAGGAACCTGCGACGCCCACTGCTCGTGGCCGGCGGTGTTGTCGGGGCTGCAGTGATCCTGTGGTTCGGCTTCTCCACCTGGAGGGTGTACGACGGCCTGCAGGACGCGAAGGCCAGCGCCGAGTCTGCCATCGACGCCGCACTCGGCGGGGACATGAGTGCCGCCGGCGACGCTGTTGACGCCGCAGAGTCGTCGGCAGCGAGCGCAGTCGACTCCTCCGAATCGGTTCCCTGGCGAGTCCTCCGCCTCATCCCTCGCGCCGGCGCGCCGTTCGAGACGGTGCACCAGATCGCGAAGGTGACCCAGGGGCTCACCGCAAATGTCGCAAGACCGACTGTCGAGGCCGACAGCGCATTCTCCCTCGACACGCTGGTCGCCCCCGGCGGTCGTATCGACGTCGCCCTGCTGCGCGACGCGGAGCCGATCCTCGCCGACGCGGCGATCGCGACGCGCCCGCTCGCCGAGCAGGCGGCACGGATCCCCGAGGCCGGCTTGGCACCGGTCGACAACGCCCGGGTCCAGGTTCGGGATCTGACCGCCCGACTCGCCGATGCGCTCGACGAAGGTGCCGACGTCGCCCAGGTTCTGCCTGCGATGCTCGGAGCCGACGGACCCCGCAACTACTTCATGGCCTTCCAGACGCCCGCCGAAGCACGCGGTACCGGCGGCCTGGTCGGCGGCTTCGGCGTCGTCAAGGCCGAGAACGGCGTGGTCGGGATCGACACCCTCGCATCGAACAACGACGTCCCCTACTGGGAGAGCTTCGAACCCCTGGATCTCGGTCCCGATTTCGCGGCCACGTACGCGTTCTCCGACTCCGTCACCACCGACATCCGCAACAGCAACTTCAGCTCCCACTTCCCGTACACCGGCCGGATCTGGCAATCCCTGTGGGAACAGCAGTCCGGTCAGCGCGTCGACGGTGCCATCGCCACCGATCCGATCGCCTTGAGCTACGTCCTCGAAGCGATCGGGCCCGTCACGCTGCCCAACGGGGACGTGATCGATGCCGGCAACATCGTCGACGTCACGCTCTCTTCCAACTACCTGCGCTTCGCCGACGACAACAACGCCCGCAAGCAGTACCTCCAGGACATCGCCGCCGCGGTCGTCGCGAAGATGACCGGTTCCATCGAGTCGCCCAAAGCGCTGATGGACGCGCTGTCGCGGGCGGTGAGCGAGAACCGCATCGCGGTGTGGAGCGACCATCCCGAGGAGCAGGAGGTTCTCGCCGACAGCGCCATCGGCCACACGGTTGCGGACACCCCGGCGCCCTACGCCGAAGTCGTGATCAACAACCACGCCGGCAACAAGATGGACTACTACCTGCGCCGCGAGATCGAGTACCGGGCGGAGACCTGCACGGGTGACACCCGCAAGTCGACCGTCACGGTCCGTCTGCACAACGACGCGCCCGAAGAAGTGGTCGGCTATCCGCGCTACGTCGCCGGGATCATGGAGACCCGAACCGAGAAGGTCCCCATGGGATCCAACCTCCCGATGGTCAGCCTGGTCGCCACACAAGGTGCCCGGCTCGACAAGGTCACCGTCGACGGCAATTCGGCGTTCCCGCTCCGCGGAACCGAAGTGGGGCATCCGGTTTTCCATATCCGCACAGCCGTCCCTCGGGGCGAGACCGTGGAGGTCGTGTTCGAAATGACCGAGCCGAGCGCACCCGGCGTCGCGCAGACGCCGATACAGCCTCTGGTCGACACCCCGGCCGTGACCGTCGACGTCCCGGTGTGCAATGCGTGACCACTTGATGACCGAAGAAGGACGTTCGGTCGCAATCCTCGGCACGCGCGGCTATCCCAGCTACTACGGGGGTTTCGAGACCCTCGTGCGCAAGCTCTCCCCGTATCTTGTGGATCGCGGATGGGACGTGACCGTCTACGGGCGCAACGGCACCACCGTGGTCGACGATCCCGGTCGCGATCGGCGCGTCAAGACGGTCACGACCGCCGGCGTCGAGTCCAAGGCACTGAGCACCCTGTCCTACGGGTTGACCTCGGCCGCTCATGCCACGCGGCGACGACCGGACGTCGCACTGATCATGAACGTGGCCAACGGTTATTGGCTGCCGCTGCTCAAGGCTCGCGGGATTCCCACCGTCCTCAACGTCGACGGCATCGAATGGGAACGTGACAAGTGGAGCACCTCGGCCAAGACGGTGTTCAAGGGCGGTGCTCATCTCACCGCTCGGTTCGCCGACTGTCTGATCTACGACTCGCACGAGATCGCCCGCCGCTGGCAGCGTGAATGGAAGCGGGACGGAATCTTCATCCCCTACGGCGGCGCCGTTCCCCCGCAACTCGCACCCGTGGACGGACTGCCGTCACGGTCTTACGCCCTCATGGTCGCCCGCTTCGTGCCCGAAAATTCGGTGCGCGAATTCTTCGCTGCGGCAGAGAAACTCAGTCGCGATTGGGATGTCGTGATCGTCGGATCGTCAGGGTACGGCGACGAACTCGACGCCGAGGCGGATCGGCTGTCCCGTTCCTCGGACCGCATCCACTGGCTCGGGCACGTCAGCGACGACGACAAGCTGTTCGCCTTGTGGCAGCACGCCGGCGTCTACTTCCACGGACACAGCGTGGGCGGCACCAACCCGGCCCTGGTGCAGGCAATGGCGTGCGGCGCGCCGATCGTGGCGCGCGACACGGTGTTCAACCGGGAGGTTCTCGCCGACTCCGCCCGCTTCGTTCGACCGGACGGCGACGCCATCGCAACGGAACTCGCAGCGGTCCTGTCGGATCCCGAGCTCCAGTCGGACCTCGGTCGGCGCAGTCGCGAACGTCAGGCGAGCCACTACACCTGGGACGGTGTGTGCGCGGCGTACGAGAAGGCGATGATCTCGCAGATCGACGCGCGAGCAGCAACCGGCCGAAATGCCCACCTCTGAGAACGATGGACGAAGAATGAATCGACGAACCCTGTCACCCAAGGTCCGCGCGGCCACACTGTCCTCGCTGCTCACCGTCGGCGTCGCACTCGCCAGCCACACCGCGGCAGTGGCGGATCCCGTCGGCGAGACCGGAACCGACGTGGCCTCCTCGACCTCCGCCGACGATTCGAGACTCGAATCGGTCACCGACATCGACGACCGCCACCTCGTCCTCGAGGTCTACTCGGCGTCGATGCAGCGTGTGGTCCCGGTGCACGTGCAACGGCCCGCGGACACCAGCGTCGCCCGTCCGACGCTCTACTTCCTGGACGGCGCCACCCGCAGCGAGAAGACCGACGTCGAGGAGTTCCTCGCCGACGAGAACGTCAACGTCGTCTACCCCATCGGCGGCGAGAACGCCTACTGGACGGACTGGAAGAATCCCGATCCCAATCTCGGGGTGAACAAGTGGCGCACGTTCATGACGGAGGAGCTTCCCCCGATCGTCGATACGGCCTTGGGCACCAACGGGATCAACGCGGTCGCCGGCATGTCGCGTGTGGGCACGGCCGCGCTGCAGCTCGCGATCGCGAAGCCGGGACTCTACAAGGGTGTCGCCCTCTACAGCGGCTGCGCCAACATCAGCGACCCGCTCGGCTACGCGATCGTGACCCTGTCGATGGACGAGTACGGCCAGGGCGATCCCGCCAATATGTACGGTCCCGCAAACGATCCGGAATGGGCGGCAAACGATCCGTATGTGAACGCCGAAAAACTCCGGGGCACAGAGCTGTTCATCTCCACGGGCAACGGGCTCCCCGGCAGGTACGAAACCCTCGACGGTCCCCACATCGACGGCAGCGCAGCGACGTTGTTCCGTCAGGTCTACGCGGGTGGTTCGATCGAGGCGGTCACCAACTACTGCACGCACCGTCTCGCAGATCGTCTGACCGAACTGGATATCCCGGCGACCTACAGCTTCCGCAACAGCGGAACCCATTCGTGGGGTTACTGGAACGACGACTTCCACGATTCGTGGCCTGTGTTGGCGCGATCGCTCGGCCTCTAGCAGATGTCCGGGCACACCTGGGCAGAGATCGGGTTAGCCACGAATCCGTCGCTTCATACGGGTGGGCTACCGTACCCGCATGAGCCGGTCTTCTGTACATAGGCTGTCAGGTGATGCCCGTCGTCACGTCATCACCGCGAGCGCCCGGCTGAGCCGACCTTTCCGCAGGTTTGGTCTTCTTAGTCCCGTCCTGGGATCCTGGGATATTGCGGGGCCCGAAATATCCCTCCGACCTAGGAGATTCACTGTTCACGGGTGGGCCGCCACCGTGCGGGGCACCGGCGATGTTGTTGTCGAGGTCCAGCTCGACGGACGACCCATCGGTCAGGCTACTCCGACGCTCGACCGGCCGGATGTCTTCGCAGTCTTCCAAGAATTCCTACATAGCGGATGGTCCATCGCACTCACCGTCGAACCGTCATGGTCAGGCAAGATCCTCGAAGTCGTAGCATTCGACGACGGGCACAAGAAATCGTTGGGACAGCGAACTCTTCGAGTGACCCGAACCGGATCGACCAAGCACGGCACGACCATGGGAGGGCTCGACCATCCTCGACACGGCGATACCGTCACGGGCAATGTCCTTCACGTCACCGGGTGGGCCATCGTGGACGGCGAGGCCGCAGACACCGTCGAATTGATTCTGGACGACGAACCACCGAGCCGGTTGCGCCGGGGAGAACCGCGACCCGATATTCTTGCCGCCGAACAGACTGGCCTGACATTCGACATCGGCGCCGGCTACTCCGGAGTCGTACCGATCCGAGGACGAGCGTTGCCCCCCGCACTGCCCCTTCGGATTCGCGCAACCGGCTCGAGTGGCAACGTCTGGATGTCCGGGCCGATAACAGTAGGAATCGAAGAATCGGCTCCTCTGCAGAGCCTTCCCGAACCTACCCTGGCGCGTCGAGTTCCACCGCGTTCCCCCATCGACTCGCGCCCCCGAATCGCTGTGTTTGTGCACTCTCTGGATCTCGGAGGGGGTGAACTGTACATCCAGGAACTACTCCTCCGGCTGGCCACCAACGCCACCATGGAGTTCCTCGTAATATCACCCCGAGACGGGGTGCTTCGCGCCGAGCTCGAATCAGCCGGTATCCCAGTCCATCTCGGATCACCGATGCCGCTCGAACCGAAATTGTACGTCGATCGGGTCACCGAACTCTGCAGTATACTGGCGACATGGCGGTGTGACGCCGTGCTGGCGAACACGCTGGCGACATTCATAGGAGTCGACGCCGCACTATCGTGCCGAATACCTGTCGTTTGGGCAATCCACGAGTCGTTCGACATCGACGTCTTCAACGAAGCCTATTGGGGTCGCCAGCTCCCCACGGAGATCGGTGATCGAGCACGCAGCGCGCTCAGGGGGGCGGATCTCAATGTCTTCGTCGCGGATGCGACGCGCAAGATGTTCGAGGAAGCGGAACCAACCGCCCGAACCAGAACGGTCCGGTACGGCATCGACCTCGAGGCAATCGCGACGTATCAAGACACGCACGACCGCGAGGAGCTCCGCAGCGAACTGGGTTTCACTGATTCCGATCGAATCCTGCTGTGCATGGGAATCGTTCAGGAGCGAAAGTCCCAGTTTGCACTGTTGCACGCCTTCGCATCGATCCTCGACAAGAGCCCACACTCCAAGCTGATCATCGTTGGCTTCCAGCCAACGCCTTACGGTCTCGCCGTGCGGAAGGCAATCGACGACTTGAACCTTGGACACGCAGTACGGTTGGTCGATGTGGACCCTGACACCTACAAATGGTTCATGATTTCCGACATCCTTGTGAGCGCGTCGGACACCGAATCGCTACCTCGATCCATCCTCGAGGCGATGGCCTTCGGTCTCCCCGTACTTGCCGCGGATGTGTTCGGGGTCTCCGAGGTCGTGGAGGACGGCACCAACGGCTGGTTGTTCGAAGCCCGAAATGGAGCGGCGGTTTCAGCCGCCATCGCGCGCGCCGCCACGTCCTCGGAAACCGACCTCTTCGCGATGTCACAGCGCAATCGGTACGCTGCCTTGTCCTTCGATGGATCGAACTACGCGCGCGAGTACGAAGCCCTCCTCAAGGATCTCATCGACAAGCGCGATCCAAGAAGAGATTAACCATGTCTGAGGACGCGGCCGGCCCTCTCCAAGCGTCCCAGAGCCGAACGGGTCTTACGAGCAATACGACCGAGGCCCCGAGCCTGCTGAAAATATGGAGCACCCGTTGACGGATCCACCTGATCCGATTCTGTATGACCAGGCCACGGAACGAGATCGAAACGCCAAGTCACCCCCCCGAGTTAGGACATTACTGGCGGGTAGAAGACTGGGCAGGGTTGGCACCAGTGCATTCGCGATCCCGCTGAAGCCGATCGGGACACTAAGCAGGTAGGTTCGGGCGGTGGCATTCGTGCGGAAAGTACGCACCGCATCCGGCGCGGTCGCGGTGCAGGTCGTGCGCAAACACCGAGGCCGGCACGAGATCATCGCGCACGTCGGATCCGCGCACACCGACGTCGAGCTGGGCATCCTCCTCGAACGAGCGCGGCAACTCCTGCACGGCGATCAAGGCATGCTCGAACTCGACGTACCGTCACCGGTCGAGCAGATCGCCGCCGTCGCGGACTGGCGCACCGGCCAGCTGCCTGTTTCGCCGCCAACGGCAGGTGGTGAGGTTGCCGGCCCTGGCCGGACAGTGCGCACCACCGCCCGGCTGCTCTACGACGTACTCGCCTCGGTCTACGACCGGCTCGGATTCGGCATCCTCGACGATCCGGTGTTCCGGGATCTGGTGATCGCGCGGATCGTCGAACCGACCTCGAAGATCGACGCCCTCCGTGTCCTCGACGATCTCGGCGCGAATCCGATGTCGTACAAGACGATTCAACGTCACCTCACGCAGGTCGTCACCGGCGGCTACCGGGACCGGATCGCGCACCGCTGTTTCGAGTACGCCGCGGCCACCGGCGGGTTGGGGTTGTTGCTGTTCGATGTGACCACCTTGTACTTCGAGGCCGAGAAGGAAGACGACCTCCGCAGGGTGGGCTACAGCAAGGAGCGCCGGGTCGATCCGCAGATCGTGGTCGGCCTGCTCGTCGACCGCACCGGATTCCCGCTCGAGATCGGCTGTTTCGAAGGCAACAAGGCCGAAACCCACACCCTGGTCCCGATGGTGCGCCAATTCCAGGCCCGCCACGACCTGGACGGGGTGGAGATGGTCATCGCCGCCGACGCAGGCATGCTGTCCGCCTCGAACCTGACCGCGCTGGACGAGGCCGGTCTGAAGTTCATCGTCGGCTCCCGGGTGACCAAGGCCCCGAACGATCTGACCTCTCATTTCCATTGGCACGGCGATGTGTTCACCGACGGGCAGATCATCGACACCGTCACGCCCCGGCATGCGCGCAGCGTGGTCAACACCGTGAAGAAGCGAGCCGAACCGGTCTGGAACCCGACTCGGGACACCACCTCGTGGCGGGCGATCTGGCAGTACACCCGCAAACGCGCCGTGCGCGACAACCAAACATTGAACGCGCAGGAAGCGCGGGCGAAGTCGGTCGTCGACGGCACAAAGAAGGCCAAGGCCACTCGGTTCGTCAAGACCACCGCCGGCGGCCAGCAACTCGATGAAGCCGCACTGGGCAGGGCGCGGTCGCTCGTCGGGCTGAAGGGCTACGTGACCAACATCCCGGTCACGCTCATGGAACCGGGTGAGGTGATCGGCAAGTACCACGACCTCTGGCATGTCGAGCAGTCGTTTCGCATGTCGAAGACCGACCTGCGGGCACGGCCGATGTTCCACCGCACCAAAGACGCGATCGAAGCACACCTGACCATCGTGTTCGCGGCCTTGGCCGTGGCGCGCTGCGTTCAAGACCAGACCGGCGTCGCGATCGCACGAGTGGTCAAGCAATTGCGGCCGCTGCGGACTTCGACGATCGCGATCAACGGTGCCGTCCAGGACTTCCCTCCGCAGATCCCGGCCGCCGAACAGGAAATTCTGTCCCGCCTCGGGTTCGAAACGGGGTACTAAGCCAAATGTCCTAACTCAGGTACGAAGCCCTCCTCAAGGATCTCATCGACAAGCGCGATCCAAGAAGAGATTAACCATGTCTGAGGACGCGGCCGGCCCTCTCCAAGCGTCCCAGAGCCGAACGGGTCTTACGAGCAATACGACCGAGGCCCCGAGCCTGCTGAAAATATGGAGCACCCGTTGACGGATCCACCTGATCCGATTCTGTATGACCAGGCCACGGAACGAGATCGAAACGCCAAGTCACCCCTGAACGGAGCGGCCGTGCAGGCACCCCGGCGCTGACAGAATTCGCCGGGATTTGACCGGAAACGGCCGACATAGCACCAATTATCGAGCCCTCGCCGACCTGCGCCCCCTTGAGAATCATACTGCGTTGACCCACCCAAACTCGATCACCGAGGACAATATTCGCAGGCGGGTTGATTCGCTCTTTGGTCTCAATGTCGATTATTGAATGCATATCACTAATGGAAACGTCGATCTGCCCGGCGAAGAGAGCTCCCCTCCCGATCTGAATTCTCCCCGGTTCATGCATCAGCATCCTGGTTGCGCCGTTGAAGCCGCTACCGGAGCCTATCGTCAGATGGGCTCGCCTGAGACCGTAAACGAACATGTCGTCCAGCGCGGTTTGCCCCTCAGTTTCGATCACACTGCATGAACCCAACTCGAACCTCAAGTTCTCGTTGCTGAGACATTTAGGTCCGATTCGGACGATATTGTCATCACCCGTGAATATCAGCGTTCCATCGAATGAATCGATCGACTCAGCGGAAATATCGACAACGTTACGTTTTCCAAAATCCTGCACCTTCAACATCTGCAACCGCCGAAAATTAGTGCCGCCAGCCGGACAAGCAAAATCCAACCTTCGTTATCCCGTTGCCTACTATCCCCGTCCTACCCGCCATCGACTTTGGGAGACGGGGCGGGGGCCCAATATGTAGCGCTCAACTCTTGGGTCGAAGACGTCGATACGCGGTCCGCAAGGCAAGGTACATCGATGGATTTCGGCGCCTGAGGTACGTCGTCAGTTGCACCCTGATGGACCCACCGTAATACACGGGATCGGGAAGTCTAGTGAAGCGCCGCCAGCGCGCGCGAAGGTGGGCACAGTCGACCTCTTCTTTGGTCACCGCAACCAGAAGGTCGGCAACTTCCCGACTGTAGTCGTCCATCGTGCGACCGCTGGAATCCAGTTCTGTTTGATCTGTCGAAAGAGCCGACTTCACGACTGACGGGATTTCATTGAGCAGCTTGAAGTAGCTGATCGAAATGGCGGAATCGTAGAGTCGACCGATCTCTCTCGCGACCTCTGTGTCGCCCAACACCAGCGGCCGTCGGTGTTTCGCTGCCTCGGCAATGGGAAGACCAAATCCCTCGTACGCCGACGGAAAGAAGATCAGCGCGCTGTTTTCGATCAATCCATCGACCGCACGGTCGGACAAGCCACCGCCCGGTACCAGATGCAAATTCGGATGATCCTCGGCGCCCGTGAGTTCACGGGGCCCCAGTACGAGAACCTCTTCGTTGCACTTTGCGAGCTCGGGGATTACTTCGTGCATCAATTTATGATCGAAGTCGTTTCCGAATGCGAGAATATACCCACCTCGACACACGATTTGTTCGATTTCATCGTCCAGCGCAGAGATCTCGCTTCCGTCGAATATGGGGGATACTTGGAAGCCTTGATGGACAACGACCATCTTCTTCGCAGTCTCGTCGTACGAATCCCCGAAGTAGGCGAGAGTGTCGTCCATCGTAAATTGGCTGATGCAGATGATCTTGTCCGCTGCAATCAGAGAATCCTCGACCACATCTCGGACGCGGTAGTCGTGAGCGAGTAGCGCGTTGCTTCGCAGCGCGATGATGTCGAGGTGCGAGAAGGCAATTTTCAAACAATAGCGGTTCATCGCCAGCAGCGATTCGCGGTGGAATATCTGACTGGGGCAGTAGCCGATGTGAAAGAGTTCGTCAATTTGATCGAGTCGCATCACTGGGAATCCGAATGAACGCAGGTCATGAAAATCTATCGCGTCGTCGTTTGCGACTACCTTGAATTCCACATTTTCGAACCTGCTACGCGCAGAGTCCAGGTAGGTGAGGAAGTTCAATGCATTCTTCGACGTTCCATTGAACAACGTCGGCAAGTGGTGGAGATTGATCAGCACTTTGATCTTGCCACTCCGCCCAATAACATCAGCAAACCAGTCCACCGGATCGATATACGATTTCAGGTATTTCTCGACGTGGCCCAAGTAGTAGGGGTAACGCTTGAGCATTATCCCCTCGTTCCTCTTCTGCAGTTCGGCCTTCTTGCGGGAAGTGAAGCTACGACTCTCCAAATGCCACACGATTGCGTGATTTGCCATCACAGATGAGTAGCCGAACTTGTTGATCCGAAGACAGAAGTCGTTTTCCTCGCTGTACCCCAGTCCGTATACCTCGTCGAAGAGTCCAAAGTTTCTGATCAGATTGCGTTTGATCAGGATGCAGAAGCCGGGCGTAACTGGAACCACCGAGTATCGCGGAAGATGAGATCGAATCCGCGAGTAGGTTTCCAGCGAGTACTCGATCTCGCGATCCACCTGCCCCTGATCCATGAACTTGACGGGCACCGAAGCGATGGTGGCATTGTTACTGCGGGGACACACTATTCCGTGCTTTTCCGACATGTAGAGCACCGAAAGCATCTCCTCGACAAAACCCTCAGTTACCTCTGTGTCGCTATTGAGAAGGAGGATGTCGTTGTCGGTGAGGTCAAGTTCGAACACCGCCCGGTTGCAGGTGCGCACGAACCCCAGGTTCGTCGCGTTACGGTGATAGCTGAAGTTGGACCAACCTGCAATCGACTGCTTGATGTTGGATTCGATCGAATCGACTTCGGGGCCACAGTCGTTGACGAGCAGGACATCGTGTCGGGGATCGAGATGTCGCTGCAGGGACGCGATGCACTTGTCGAGGGACGCCCAGTCTCCGTACACAGGAACAACGACTGTGACGTTTTCTGCTGGCACCGCTACCTGTTCCATTAGCTCTAGATTCCCTTCACCGGTGAAGTGCTTGCGCCCGGCACGCTGGTTCTCTAATTCCATGGTCTGGACCGCGACATCCTGTCGCACCGATCTACGAATGTCGCGCCTTGGCGCGACTGATGTCGTCTAAGAATTGGATCGCCGGTCCGTGACGAGTTCTGGCGATGTACGCACCCTGCCAGGGATTGTCCATCGTCCTCCGAAATCGAGGCATCCTCCTTCGACTCCGGAAGCTTCTTCTCTCCTTGCCACCTGGATTGCAGCGACAGCCCGTGCATGATCGAAAACGTGCTGCGTTGCCGTATCCCCAATAGAGGCATTCAGGACGAACTCTCCAGCCGCAAGTGGGAGTGCCGGCACGGTGAAGTCCGCAGTTCCGGGGCCATCGATCTTGTCGACAACATGCTTCTGCCCCCTGGTGCTCTTCTCCCAGAGGACGATGCCGTCCTTGGTTTCCAGCGACAAACTGAACATCGGATCCGCGATCGGCTCCGATGCTCTGTAGTGCATCCGGATCGTCACTTCCGATCCGGTCGAAATCGGTCCCGAGAGTGGGTCGCCCGAGGGATCCAACACTTCCACCGCTTCCACTCTGGCCTCGCCCGAACCCCAATGAACGTTGCCATCCGCATCGACATGCAGATCACCGCGGGTGGAATCGTGATACTTCTCGATCACTACGTCGGCCGGCCCGACCTCCTTGAGCTGCCCGTGTTCGAGCCACGCAGCGTGATCCGACATGTTCCGCAGCTGACCGAGTGAATGGGACACGACGACAACGGTCCGACCCTCGCGACGGAACTGCGCGAACTTCTCCGCGCACTTCTCCTGGAACGCGGCGTCACCGACGGCGAGCACCTCGTCGACGAGGAGCACCTCCGGGTCGACGTTGATGGCGACGGAAAAGCCGAGGCGCACGTACATGCCGGAGGAGTAGTTCTTCACTGGCTGGTCGATGAACTCCTCGACGCCCGAGAACGCGACGATCTCGTCGAACTTGCGCTCGACTTCCTTGCGCGTCATACCGAGGATCGAGGCGTTGAGATAGATGTTCTCTCGTCCGGAAAGCTCCGGATGGAACCCCGATCCCACCTCCAGCAGAGCCGCCATCCGGCCGTGCGTAGTGATCTTGCCGGAGTTCGGATACAGGATCTTCGCGAGACACTTGAGCAGCGTCGACTTGCCGGAACCGTTGTCCCCCACCAAGGCAAATGTGGAGGACGCCGGGACCTCGAGGGATACATCTTTCAGCGCCCAGAAGTCTTCGTGCACGGACAGTCGCCGCCGCATCACCGCACTCTTGAGTGACTGGTTGCGCTCGTGATAGATCCTGAACTTCTTGGAAACGTCGTCGACCACTACCGCCGGCGTGCTCATAGCGCCTCCGCCAATCCCTTTTCGTGCCGCTTGAAGACCCAGTACCCCACCGCGAAAGTGCCTATCCCCCAGGCCACACACGCCATGCTGGTCGACAGGTCGGGCCATCGGTTGTCGTAGAGCAGGTTGCGGAACACCTCGACGAAATGCCCGATCGGATTGAGCTGATACAGATCCAGTACGGTGACCGACCCGAAGAGCGGACCGATGCGGTCGGACTGTTCGGCAACGAGCGAAACGGGGTAGACGATCGGCGTCAGGTAGAACATCAACTGCAGGACGACCGTCATGATGTGGTGCGTGTCGCGGAAGTAGACGTTCGCGATCGAGAGCATCATCGAGATTCCGGTGGTGAACAACCACATGAACACCATGGCCACCAAAACGACCGGAATCCACGGCAACGGATTCGCGCCGATGACGAGCAGAACGACCAGCAGTACCAGCATCTCGATCGCCCACGTGTAGAGCCATGCGATCGAGTTCGATACGACGAGTGCGATGCGGGGGAAGTAGACCTTCTTGACCAGGTTCTCGTTGCCGACGAACGCGATCATCCCGCCGTTGGCGACGTTGGTGAAGAACGTCCACGGAAGCAGCGCGCACAGCAGCCACACGGCGAAGACGTCGACGCCGCTCGGATCACCGGGTTCCGGCTGGATGCGGATGATGAAGGCGAACACCACCGTGTAGATGACCATCGCCGTCAGCGGATTCGCCAACGACCACAGCTGACCGAGCGCCGTCGCCTTGTACTTGCCTTTCACCTCGCGGCGAACGAGGTTGAGTACCAACTCGCGTGAGTCGACCAATTCCCTGACTATCGACAACGGCAAGCGCCTCCCTGCATCGGTGTTTTCTGCCGCGACCAGGACCTGAACGTCCCACTGGGCATGGCCCCCACAACCCTGCGCGTCGTCCGACTCTATCGGAGCGACCACTCCCCTGAACGACGTGGTGGTCATGCTGCCTCCGGTCCGCGGTTCCCCAGATAACTGCGCAGGACTCGGTGGACCGACAGTTCGGCGCGGATCTGTTCACTGTCGGCGAGAGCCCGCAACCGCCCCGACAAGTGGCCGATCTTGCGGACCGCGAGCGAGGGTCGCGACCCTCCGTCGGCCAGGTACTCCCAACCGGACTTGTCGACCTGTCCCCGCGTCCCCACGACCTGTGAGGGCGAAATCCGGTATCGCACAACCACACGGTCGTCGACGTCGATCGAATCGACCGCTGCGCCGACGAGAGAGAGCCACCGATCGTGCAGCCATCCGGCCGGCACGGGCGTCGCATACTGCACGATGCGCGAGTCGATCATCATCGCGGCCCCGGTTGCCATCGGGTGCCGCAGCAGCAGTCGCATCCGCTCGGCAGATGTCGCCTCGTGCCACGCGGCCGGCACCGGAAAGCGATCACGCAGCTTCGCCCCGGTGGGCACGCCGTCCTGATCGATCAGCAACCCGTCCCCGACCGTGAGGAGAGCGCGACCCGACGACAGACGGTCGCGCTGCAGCGCCAGTCGGTCAGCTTCCCATACGTCGTCCTGATCAGACAGCGCGATGTATCGGTATTTCGACGCGGCGGCCCGCAAGCCTGTCTCGAAGTTCGCGGCGATCCGTGTGTACAGATCGCTCGTGCGGACCTCGGGAGTCCGGACGACCACCACCGGGATCGGACCATGCGTGGCGAAGTAGTCGAGGACGAATTCGCTCGATCCGTCGGAGGATCGATCGTCCACGTAGTAAATCGCCTCGGGTGGCGTCGACTGACCCACAATCGAGGCGAGCTGCTCACCGAGGAACCGCATCCCGTTGTGGGTCACCAGCACCACTGCGGTGCCGTCGTCGACCTCCGCATCGATCGACGAGCGAAGAGGGCTCGGAGCCGGACCGCTGTGGCCGAGAAGGAAGTCCCGTATGCCGGCGATAACCGCGCGGAACTTCGCTCCGCGCGCATCTTCGATCGTCAACGCCAGGATGGTCGCGATCACGAGCCGACGCAGCGTCACGAGGAACCACCGCCGTTCCCGCCGGCCGTACCGCCGGAACATCACGAGGCGATTCCGGGTGATGTAGTACCGCCGCAGTGGGCTGTGGTGGGTCACCGAGACCCGGCGACCGAGGATGCGGATGGATCCTCCGCTGCCGATCGGATGCGCAATCTGTACTCGTTCGTCCGCGAACACCTGATACCCCTGGGTCCGCAGCCGCAGGCACAGATCCGTGTCGACCGAATCGATGACCAGCGATTCGTCCGTCAATCCGGCCGAACGCAACCCCTCCGAGTTGAAGACCGCGGCCGATTGGATGATCTCGGGCGTCGGCCGCAATCCCTCGGAGGAGTTGAGGTGGTACCGCGTACCGCTGAAGGTCCCCGGTCCGACGGCGCCCCAGGCATGCGGCCGTGTCCTCTCCAGCTCGTCGACCGCAGAGTTCATGTCATCGAACAGGGCCTCGTTGACCACGGTGTCCTGATCGAGCGTCATCACGAACCGCGCGCCCGCCGCCAGAGCCGCAGAGAATCCCAGGTTCAGGCTGTGCGCGATTCCCCGATTCTCGGGCTTCATCATCACCGTGACGTTCGGGCACGCATCCAAGTACCGGTAGAACGACGGATCGAGGGTGCGGCTGCCGTCGTCCACGACGTAGACCCGGTCCACGAGACGCGCCACCGTGACGACTCGATCCAGGAGTTCCGTCGATGGTTCGTAGCAGGCGAAGACGACAGCGTCGATCAGGGAAGTGTGCATCGGAGATCAGTACGCGCCTGCCCCGGCGACAACGGCCCGGACGGTCTTGACGACGATGAGCAGGTCCCCAACCATCGACCAGTTCTCCACATAGGACAGGTCGAGTCGCACCGACTCCTCCCACGACAGGTCCGACCGTCCGCTCACCTGCCACAGCCCGGTCATCCCGGGCTTGACGAGCAACCGGCGACGCACCGTTCCGTCGTATTCCGCCACCTCGCGCCGTAAGGGCGGACGTGGGCCGACCACGCTCATATCCCTGCGCAGCACATTGATGAACTGCGGCAGTTCGTCGATGCTGTACCGGCGCAACATTCGGCCCACGGGCGTGACGCGTGGATCTTCTCGCAGCTTGAACAGGACCCCGGCGCCTTCGTTCCTGTCCATCAGCGCCGCTACATTTCGGTCGGCACCGTCCACCATGGACCGGAATTTCAACATCATGAACGGTTGTCCGTCGAGACCGATGCGTACGGATTTGTAGAAGACCGGGCCTTTGCTGGTGAGTTTGATCGCGATCGCCACCGCAATCATCAGCGGACTCGCGACGAGCAGCACGAGAGCGGAAAACACCACATCGAATGCGGTCTTCGCGAAGCTCTTGGCACCGTGATATTGGGGTTTCTCCACATGGATGAGCGGGAGACCGGCGACCGGGCGCATTTCGAGGCGGGGCCCGGAAACATCGATGATTCCCGGAGCGACCACGAGGTCGATCTCGGAATCCTCCAATTCCCACAGCAGATCCCGAATACCGCGATGGCCCACCCTCTCGGTGTCTGTGATCACGACGGTGTCGGCGCCGGTCTGCTCCAGCGCGGCGACCACGTCGATTTCGCTGCCGAGCACGGGGATTTCGGCGTCGGCCGAGCCGATCGTTCCGCCTCGACGGCCGTCGGGACCGGGGATGCAGGCCCCCACCACGTGGTATCCGTCCGCGGTCCCCCTCGAGAAGGATTCGATCAGGTCACGGATGGAGCGCTCGCCACCGACGACCAGCACCGCGGTCTGCAACTGACCGCGTTCGCGCCAACGCGTCACTCGCCTGCGCCAGAGCCAACGGCCGAGTAGCAGGCCCCCCAATCCCGTCGGGAGGGCGATTGCGAGATAGAGGCGGGCCAGGTCGAGTCCCGCGAGCAGCGCCACGATGGCGATGACGCCGAACATCCAGAACGTCGACGAGATGATCCGGCGGTACTCCTCGTCCCCGCTTCCCACCACGCGAGGGGATCGGGTGCGGAAGATCGCCAGGACGGACAGCCACAGGGCAACCAGAACAACGGTCACGAGGCCGTAGCCGACGAAACTGACGGCCTTGGACTGGACCTGCACATCGAAAGTCCCGAATCGGACCCACTGCGCCGCCAGGACCGCCGCCGCCACGATCAACGTGTCGGTGACAACCAGTCGCTTCACGTACGTCGCCACCCACAGTCGACGCGCGACGGCACCCCGGTGGGATACGGCGATCGCATCTTCCGCGGATGCGTGCGTGGGCAGTGCCACGAACCCTCCTGGCACTCGAATTCTTGAACTCACGGAGCGTACAGAAGCCGGATCGTTATCAAGTTAAGATTCGTTACTTAACACCGCAAAGTGTGTTCCGTTACACACATTGCACCTGGATTCCACCGTGCGCAGGCAGCAGCACAGCGTTTTCCGTTATTCCACGTAACGATCACCTACCGCGTCGTTCGAACGGTCGAATTCCATTCCGCCGGCAGAGCGTAAGCAATTCGAAGTGATGTAATTCCGTGGTGCATAACGGAACCGACGTCCGGGGAACCGACAGGACCCGCGCCGGGCACAAATGCACGACCCCATCCCGTCGAGGAGTATGCGAGCGAATCCAGATGTCGATCTGCTACTCGTCGGCGCCCATTGCCGCCGCCAGCTGCGGCCACGACTCGTGCAACTCGTCCTGCCAGTAACCCCACGAGTGCGTCCCGAGATCACGGAACCGGACGGTCGCGGGGATGTCCAGTTCCCGCAGGCGGTCGGCGAGCCGGTGCGTGCAGACGTTGGTGGCCGCCTCGAGCAGACCACCCCACACGATCTGCTCGATCAGCCACGGTGCCTGCGGGGACCGGGGCAGGAACGGACTGTCGTGGGGGCCGGGGAGCCCGCTGCCGTTCGAAATGTACAGAGACAGGCCTCGCAGCTTCTCGGCGTTGAGGTAGGGGTCGTGCGCCTCCCACCCCGGGCCGTCGTAGGGCCCCCACATGTCCGTGGCGTCCTTCGCGCCGGCCACCTCGACGACGGACCGGACGTATGCCTGACCGAGGGGGTCGCTGGTCTGTGCGCACCCGCTGTACGACGCGACCGCCCGATACAAGCCCGGCGCCTGGATAGCCAGATCGAGCACGGACGTGGCAGCCATCGACAGGCCCGCGATCGCGTTGACGCCCGAGGCTCCGAGCGTGCGGTCCAGCACGGGAGGCAACTCCCGGGTGAGGAACGTGCCCCACTTGTTCGTGCCGGATGCGGGATCGTCGCGCAGCCAGTCGGTGTAGTAGCTGATCATGCCCTCGGCGGGAATGACGACGTTGACGTTCTTGTCCGCGGTGAAGTCGAGGATGTCGGTCTGATTGAGCCAGGTCATCGCGTCCTCGCCGCCGCCGGCCCCGTTGAACAGGTACAGCGTCGGCCGCGGCACGCTCGGATCGGCGGGACGGATCACATTCAGGGTGATGGTGCGGTCCATCGCCGGGGAGTGCACGAACACATCCCAGCGCCGGTCCCCGACCTTCTCGATCCGCTCAACGACCGCGAGGCCGCCACCCGGTTCCACCACGGATCCCGGCGCAGCCCCGGCGGGAGCAGGGACGAGCGTCGCGAGCACGACACCGGCGAGCACCACTCCGGAAAGCCACGCCCGACGAAGCGCCGCGCTACCGGCACCGCCCTTCCGAAGAGTCTTCACGTCCGACAACCCCCGCAACCCGCCCCGACACGGACGGACGCACCGCATCCGTGTGATCAGGATTACGTAACGGAGGGGTAACGCGCAAGGATTTCGGCTTCTTTGCGCGGCTCGATGTTGATTCGCGTCAAGTCGTAGCCGTAGTGCTCGAGCACGCGACGATCCATGACGCGGCGCCACAGGGGCGGCACGAGCGAGACGAGGACGAGCACCGCGTACCCGGCGGGCAGCTGCGGCGCCTCCGGCATGCTGCGCAACGTCTGATAGCGGCGCATCGGGTTCGCATGATGGTCGCTGTGTCGCTGCAGGTTGTAGAGGAACAGGTTGCTGCACACGTGGTCGCTGTTCCAGCTGTGAGGCGCGGCGACCCGCACGTAACGGCCGTCGGGCCGCTTCTCCCGCAGCAGACCGTAGTGCTCGAGATAGTTCACGGCCTCGAGGAACATCACGGCCATCACGGCCTGCACGACGAGCCACGGTGCGATCTGCCAGCCGAAGGCCGCGACGAGGGCCGCGTACAGCACGACACTCATCGCCCACGCGTTGAGGATGTTGTTGCGAACCGGATTCCACGGCGACCGTCCGCGGCGACGCAGCCGCGCGCTCTCGTAGCTCCAGGCCGAGCGCAGGCTGCCGATCACGGTCCGCGGCAGGAAGCGCCAGTAGCTCTCTCCGAAACGAGCGGTCGCAGGATCGTCGGGCGTCGCCACCCGCAGATGGTGACCGTGGTTGTGCTCGACGTAGAAGTGCCCGTAGAAGGACTGGGCGAGCGCGACTTTCGCGAGGCGTCGTTCGAGCGTCGTCCGTTTGTGTCCGAGTTCGTGGGCTGCGTTGATACCCACCCCGCCGACGACGCCGAGCGTCGCGGCCATCGCGAACTTCTCGAACGGCCCCATCGGGCAGTTCACCCAGGTCCAGCAGCCGAAGACCAGTCCCGCGTACTGCAGCGGCAGGTACAGGTACGTGCACCGGCGGTAGTACTTGTCGCGCTCGAGGGACTTCATGACCGCCTCGGGCGGATTGGTCCGGTCCTGGTCGACGAACCGATCGACGAGCGGCGCGATCACGGCGATGACGATCGCCCCGGCCGCCCAGAAGACACCGAGGTGCAGGTGGCGCACGAGAACCCATGCCATGAACGGGCTCAGCGGAACGGCCAGTCCGAACAGCCAGAGATGGCGTTTCGGGTCCCTCCATCGCGAACCGATCTCGTCGTCCATCGGCATTGCCGACCCCCCGGACACACCCAATTCCACCACATACTTCCAGCCGCATTGCTACGCGCCGGCTGTCCTCGCCCCCGAACACAGCCCCCATCGCCTCGAAGAGTAATGCACGGAGGTTGGGCCCTCGGTGGTCCGTGACAGAGGCCACAAACAGCACAACGGTGGTGCCGGGTCACAATACCTGGGCACCACCGTTGTGAACGGGGAACGCGAATTCAGATGGCGCGGACGCCCTGCGCCTGCGGACCCTTCTGACCCTGACCGATCTCGAACTCGACGCGGGCACCCTCATCGAGAGTCTTGAACCCGGTGCCCTGGATCTCGGAGTAGTGGACGAAGACGTCCGGCCCCCCACCGTCCTGTTCGATGAACCCGAACCCCTTCTCCGCGTTGAACCACTTCACAGTTCCCTGCGCCATTTCCGCTGACTCCCTCTACATCCACACCCGGACGTCACCCCGACGCCGCGGTCAAGTGGCCATCATCGCACTGATTGTGACGATCGTCGCGGCAGACGCGTCGGAGGTTTCGGAAAATCCGGTTGAAATGGAGTTGCGCGCCGGTGGCACCATGGACGCCGTGACTATCGGAGAGCAAGGCCACCTTCACCACCGCATCACCCGCCCGCTCGAGCAGTCCTCGAAGCTGCAGAACGTGCTGTACGAGATCCGCGGGCCGGTGCACGCCCACGCCGCGCGACTGGAGGCGGAAGGTCACCGCATCCTGAAGCTGAACATCGGCAATCCCGCCCCGTTCGGATTCGAGGCGCCCGAGACGATCGTGCAGGACATGATCGCTGCTCTCCCGCACGCCCAGGGCTACTCGGAGTCCAAGGGCATCGCGTCGGCGCGCCGCGCGATCGTCACACGCTACGAACTGGTGCCGGGCTTCCCCAAGCTCGACATCAACGACGTCTACCTGGGCAACGGCGTCTCCGAGCTCATCACCATCACGATGCAGGCGCTGCTGGACGACGGCGACGAGGTCCTCATCCCCGCACCGGACTATCCGCTGTGGACTGCGATGACCTCACTCGCCGGTGGCACTCCCGTGCACTATCTGTGCGACGAGTCCAACGACTGGAATCCGGACATCTCCGATATCGAGTCGAAGATCACCGATCGCACCAAGGCCCTGCTGGTCATCAACCCGAACAATCCCACGGGCGCGGTGTACTCCCTCGAGGTCCTGACGCAGCTGGTCGAGCTGGCCCGCAAGCATCAGCTGCTGCTGCTCGCCGACGAGATCTACGACAAGATCCTCTACGACGACGCGAAGCACATCTCGCTCGCGACGCTGGCACCCGACCTGCTCTGCCTGACCTACAACGGCCTGTCGAAGGCGTACCGGGTCGCCGGCTACCGCTCCGGTTGGATGACCATCACGGGCCCGAAGGAACACGCTGCCGGCTTCCTCGAGGGCGTCGATCTCCTCGCCTCGACGCGCCTGTGCCCGAACGTCCCGGCGCAGCATGCGATCCAGGTCGCGCTCGGCGGTTACCAGAGCATCGAGGACCTGATCCTGCCCGGCGGCAGGCTGCTCGAACAGCGCGATGTCGCGTGGGAACGGCTCAACGCGATTCCGGGCGTCAGCTGCGTGAAGCCGCGCGGCGCCCTGTACGCCTTCCCGCGGCTGGATCCGGAGGTGTACGAGATCCACGACGACGAGAAGCTCGTGCAGGATCTGCTGCTGCAGGAGAAGATCCTCATGGTCCAGGGCACCGGCTTCAACTGGCCGAACCACGATCACCTTCGGATCGTCACGCTGCCGTGGGCCCGCGACCTCGCCGTCGCCATCGAACGGTTCGGCAACTTCCTGTCGAGCTACAAGCAGTAGCGTTCACGCAGGTCACCGGCTCGGTCCGCGCTTCGGGCCGGGCCGCACCCGGCGTTCGCGGTGGGGTTCGCTCCGATTTTCCGGACACCGGAGCCCGCCGTGACACGCCCGAGACGCACGACACGCCGATCGTTGTGGAATGTATTTTTCGAGCCCTGCGGACGCATTTCCGCAGGTAGAAGGTCCCTAATAGGTCCCGAATCGGACAATCGGACCAAGCGGTGAGGCGAGACACACCTCAGAAGACTTTCCCGAACACGGACATAGGAAGTAAGTTTGTCCATGGCACGGCGCGACCGTGCCGGGCTCCCTGACCGACGCCATCCCCCCTGTGCGAGGTCAGGTGAAGGTGGCGGGGACACCCCCCCTGCTCCCCGCCACCACCAGCCCAACTCTTTCTCCTCCGGCCCCGAGCACATCGAACGCTCAGTCGCCACGGCCCGTGAATCTCGGCGGGAAACTCACTCGCGGTCACGATTGAACCACAGATTTTCTGGGTAAGCCACACAGAAGGCTCGTTCCGGGCCTATTTTTTCGTGCCTGTGGCACGATCTTGACGCATCAACTTGTGCGCAGAGCACAAATGAATCCCTCAATGGAGCCTGGACGGCCGTGCCCCCGTCCGGACATCCCGCAGAGGGTGGCTAGCCTGTCCCGGTGAGTCACGGACACGGGCACGGGCACGGGCACGGGCACGACGGTCCGGTCCCGCTCGGCCCTACTGCGGCCCGGGTGGTCGTCGGACTGCTGACAGCCATCGGCATCGTCGTTCTGCTGGGCACGGCCGCCCTGTGGCCCAGCAGCAGGTCCATCGACATTCCCGCGCCCTTCCAGACATCGGGCGGCGGCGCCGTGGTCACCGAGGCGGGCACTGTCGTCACCCAGGACACCGGCTCGTGCGGGAGCACCTCCTCCGGCCGCGTGTTCACCGGCAACCCGGTGCCGCCCGCGACCGACGCCTACCAATGTGCCCGCAGCGTGATCGCCATCGAATCGGGTCCCAACGAGGGCACCCGGACCCTGCTCGAGATCGCCCCGGGCCCGGGACAACCGGAGTTGCACGCCGGGGAGAAGATCCGGCTGGTCCGGCAGACCGATCCGTCGGGCACAACCCAGTACTCCTTCTACGACTACGCCCGCGGACTGCCCATCACCCTGATCATCGTCGCGTTCGCCGTCGTGATCGTCGTGGTCGCACGGTGGCGGGGGCTGAGGGCCCTGATCGGCCTGCTCGTCGCGTTCGGCGTACTCGTCGGTTTCATGCTGCCGGCACTACTCGACGGAAAACCGGCCGTGCCGGTCGCGCTCGTCGGCGGGTCGCTCATCCTCTACGCCGTGTTGTACCTCGCGCACGGAGTGAACCTGCGTACGAGTTCGGCGCTGCTGGGCACCCTGGCGTCGATGGGCCTCGCGGCGCTGCTGTCCTATCTGGCGATCCGGCTGACCAATCTGACGGGCCTGTCGGAGGAACAGAACACCGACGTGCAGTTGTACCTCGAGCACGTGAGCATCACGGGTCTGCTGCTCGCCGGATTCATCATCGGATCGCTCGGTGTCCTCAACGACGTCACGATCACGCAGGCGTCGTCGGCGTTCGAACTCGCGGCGATCGACCCGTCCGCGAGCCGCCGCGAGGTGTTCACCTCCGCGATGCGGGTCGGTCGCGACCACATCGCGAGCACCGTCTACACGCTGGTGCTCGCGTACGCCGGCGGCGCGCTGCCGCTGCTGCTGTTCTTCAGCATCGCCGGACGATCGATCTCCGACGTCCTCACCGGCGACGCGGTCGCCATCGAAATCGTGCGGGCCTGCGTGGGCGGCATCGCCCTGACCCTGTCGGTGCCGCTGACCACCGCGATCGCGGCGCTGCTTGCCCGGCCCGTCGGATCGGGTGGCGGGGCTGCGCCCGTCGTCGAACGACCCCGTCGGGAACCGACCCGCGGGCGGCACGCCCGCTGATCACTGCCCGGACATCACCGTGCGGGCAGCTCGAGCCTGGGCAGCTCGATCCGCGGCAGCTCCACCGTCGGCAGGACGGGGACCGGGATGTTCAGCCCCGGGATCATCGGCGGGGGCGGCGGCGTCTCGGGGGCTACCGGCACCTGCCGCTGCGTGGTCGGTTCGGGTTCCGGCTCTTCGGTGGTCGTGGTGACCGGTGCCGGCGCCACGGCGGGCCTCGGTGACGGCTTCGACGACGGCGGCGTCGTCACCACCGTCTCCGCGGGAGCGGACTCGTCGACCGGATCCGAACCGAAGACGCTGTTGCCGGCTCCGAGGGCGACACCGATCAGGGCCACCACCATCAGAGCGGTTCCCGCGAGGCCCGCGCCGCTGATCTGCTTGCCGCTGACCCGGGGTCCGCGGGCTGTGAGCATCCCCAGCCAGGACCGCGATTCGTCCGCGTCCGCGGCATTCGCGGGCTTCTCCTTGGGACGGGCGATCCGATCGGTGCGCTGCTCGGTGCGCCGGTCCGTGGCTGCGAATCCGCTGACACCGGCCTGCGCCCCGGCCGGGCGCGCGATGCGCTCGGTCGCCGCCGGCGGCGGGACGATGCGCGTGGTCATGCCCGGTATCGAGTCCTTCGGCCGACCGGCAAGGAGAGCGCCGCCCTTCGCGAGGACCAGCTCCGGCTCGTGCGGCACCACCAGCGGCAGCCGCAGCCAGGACCGCAGGACCTCCTGGACGAGGGGGATGTGCGCGCCGCCACCGAGCAGCACGATCGCCTCCGGATCCCGGCCGGCACGCTCGACGATGTCGCGGACGAACCGCGCGGACGACTCGACACACTGCGCGATCAGCGGGTCGAAGGTGTCCCGCGACATGAGAATGAGCCCGGCAGCGCCCGGCACCGCGACCGCGTCGCTCGCGGACAGCTGTTCCTTCGCCTCGCGGCACTGCGCGTCGAACTCGGTGACGGTCGCCGGATCGTCGGGCAGCCACACCCCGTTCGTGCCGAGCTGGTGTTCGCGGATCGCAGCGTCGAACACCCGTCCCCCGACGGTGTCGGTGCGTCCCGCGAGGACCTCGCCGGACGGAAGGTCGACGACGGTCACGGTGAGGCCCGAATCACCCAGGTCGTAGAACACCGCCGTGTCGGTGCAGAGCTCACCGCTGGCACGCAGATACGCCAGCGCCGCCTCGGACTCGGAGACCAGGTCGAACCTGTCGAGACCCTGTTCCGCCATGGCCTTGCGGATCCGGTCCGCCTGCGCCGCGTCGCGGTACACCACACCGAGAGCGTCGATCGGCTCCCCCGCCACCCCCGTCTGGAACAACACGCCCAAGGTCTGTGCGGCGAGACGGGCGGGGTCGTCGCGACCTGTGTCCACCACCTGGAACTGAAATCCCGCCGAGGGCGTGGTCCGGTCGATCGGACGCACGATCCGGACGGCGCTCTCCCCAACGGTCACCCCGAGTACCGAACTCATCAGCCGCCTTCTGCAATTCCGGCGCCGCTCCAGTGCTCACCCCCGGCGCCCCAAGACGCCCCGATGTTACCCAACGGTCTCGATACGGCATACGGGCAATTGAGGGGACTCGATTCCACCGCTGTGGTACGGCTCCGCGCGGCGGGCCGGGCGGTGCATAGGATCAGGCGATGCGGGTCCTCTTCGTATGCACGGGAAACATCTGCCGATCGCCCACGGCCGAGCTTCTGACCACGGCGTTCGCCGCCGAGGCCGGGCGACCGGATCTCACCGCGCACAGCGCCGGCACCCGCGCCCTGGTCGGTCACGGTATGGAATCGACGGCCGCGCTGGTGCTGCAGCAACTCGGCGGCGACCCGCGCGGATTCACCGCCCGCCGGTTGACCCCGGCCATCGCGGAGGACGCCGACCTCGTCCTGACCATGTCCGAAGCCCATCGCTCGGCGGTGATCACCGCGGCCCCGCGGATGATGCGCGTCACGTTCACCCTTCGCGAGGCAGCCCGGCTGCAGCAGGCCAGTGGCGCCTCGACCGTCGCAGAACTGTCGGCGGCCCGGGTGCACGCGACGGCACCCGGGCTCGACGACATCACCGATCCGATCGGCTGCGACGAAGAGACCTTCGCCACGGTCGGAAGCGAGATCGCAGATCTTCTACTGCCCCTGCTGACCCGGATCCGCGACTGAGCTTCCGTTGAGCGGCCGCATCCGCGCCTGCACCACCGGCCGCTCCCCTGCCCGGGGAAGCACCACCTCCGGATAACTCGGCGCCACCGTGTAGGCGGGGACCGGGTTGGGGACCGGTGCCGCCTCCGACTCGACGCGCGGGGCCGCCACGACCGTGGCTGGGGTCGTCGCCTTGCCGGAATCGTCGGACTCGTAGAAGTACCGGTATTCGTAGGCGCCGGGCCCCTTCGACGGGGTCATCGTGATGATGGTGCCGAGCACCCGCACACCGGCACTATCGAGGTTGCCGACGGCGCGGACCATCTGTTCGCGCGTGGTCTTGCCGTGTCGTGCGATGACGAGTGCGCCGTCCGCGGCGGCACTGAGCACGACCGCGTCGGTCACCGGCAATAGCGGCGACGCGTCGATGATCACGTAGTCGAATCGTGCGCGGAGTTCCGCGATGACATGCTTCGCGGTTGCGGATCCGAGGAGTTCGCTCGGGTTGGGAGGCAGCGTCCCCGCGGCGAGCACCGTCAGATTCTCGAACCGAGTCGGCTGCAGCACATCGTCGAGCCCGGCCCGGCCGGACAATACGGTGCTGAACCCGGCATCGCCGAGCACACCGAGGTACTTCGAGACCCGCGGCCGGCGCAGATCGCCCTCCACCAGCACCACCGAATGCCCCGCCTCGGCGAGCACCAGGGCGGTGTTGATGGCCGTGGTGGTCTTGCCTTCGGCCGGGAGGGCGCTGGTGACGACGAGAACACGGGGCGGGTTGTCCACGTCGAGGAACTGAAGATTGGTGCGCAGCTCGCGATATGCCTCGGCGCTACCGGAATTCGCGTCCCGGAAGACGATCGCCGCCTCGTTCTGACGCTCCTTGTCGAGCGGGATCGTCCCGACCAGGCCGGCACCGGCGATGTCCTCGGCCGTCTTGCGATCCTTGACCGTGTTGTCGAGACGGTCACGCAGGACGGCGGCACCGATGCCGAGCAGAAGACCGACCAGAAGCCCGAGCACCAGATTGCGTTTCGTGTTCGGGGACACCGCAGCGGCCGGGGTGGTCGCGTACTGCTCGACGACGACGCGTGCCGCGGGCGCGCCCCCGTTCTCCGGGGTCTCCAGTTCACGTGCCATCATGACGAATTCGTCGGACAGGGCGTTCGCCAGATCGCGGGCGCGCTCCGGGGACGTGTCCGTGAGCGTGGTGTCGATGAGCACGGTGTCCGGCGCCGACGACGCCTTGACCTTGGCCGCGAGCCCGGCCGGAGTCAGATCGGTGATCCCGAGAGCGTCGAGCGTCCGTCCCGCCACGGTCGTGCCGGTGAGCAGCTTGGTGTACGAGGCGACGCGTTCCTGCGAAAACCGGTTGCCCTGGTAGATCTCGCTGACCGACGCGCCGGACGAGGTCGACACGAACAGCCGCGTCGATGCCTGGTACTGCGGTGTCGCGAGGAGCGAGGCGCCGAGTGCGCCGAGCAACACCACGACCGTCGTCACGGCGATGATCTTCCATCGTGCCTGCAGAATTCGCAGGTAGTCGTGTACTTCCATCAGGGTGTCTCCCTCGTTCCGATGACACTGCTACTACGCCCGGCGGGCGTGAATTGGTGGCAATTACTGTGAAACTGCCCGTGCTGCATCAGCGCGGGCGCGATCCGGCGAAGCGCGTCCGGCGTCGTCAGATCCGAATGTGCGAACGGCAGTGGATGTTCCACCACACCATCGGTTGCGTGGCGGTTCCACGCCGCGGCGAGCGCGGCCGGCCCGCGGTGCTCGGATTCGGCCGTGAAGAGATGGATCTCGCCGTCGTGGACGCCCGGAACATGCTGGCGCAGGGCGGTTTCGACGGTCACCGCGGCGGTGTCCGCACGCTCGCGAACCCGGGCGACGAGAGCGTCCGGCAATCCGGTGGTGTCGATCTCGGATTCACCGTAGGCAGGCTCGGGCACGTCCGGCACCAACTCCGCCGGGAACGTGTCGAGCAGCGCGAGCAGTGCGACGCGGTGTCCCGCCGCGCGCAGCTGCACCGCGATCTCGTGCGTGATCGTGCCGCCGGCGGACCATCCGAGGAGATGATAGGGACCGTCGGGTTGCACGGCGCGGATCCGGTCGACGTAGTGCGCGGCCAACTCCGAGATCGAGCCGGGGATCGGATCGAGTCCGACCGCCTGCAGCCCGTACACGGGTACACCGTCCAGATGCGCAGCCAAACCGGCGTAGCACCAGGCCAATCCGCTGATCGGATGCACGCAGAACAGGGGCCGCACGTCCGGGTCACCCGCCCCGAGAGGCACCAGCACCGCAAGGGGGTCCGGATTCGCGGTCGCGGTGGCGTCGCAATCGATCCGGCGGGCGAGCTCGTCGACAGACCGGGCGTCGAACAACCAGCCGACCGGAACGGTGCGCCCGAGCGCCTCGGACAACTCCCCCGCGACCGCGACGGTGCCGAGCGAACTGCCACCGAGATCGAAGAATCCGCGGTCGGCCGATACCGCACCGACCGGGATGCCGAGGTGCTGCGCGTAGACGGCGGCGACGGTGCGCGCGGTCGGTCCGCTCGGTGGAACGTGGTTCGCGGCGGACCACGAGGGGTCCGGTGCCGGTAGTGCCGCGCGGTCGACCTTGCCGGACGGCTGCAGGGGCAGTGCGTCGACGACGGTGACGGTGGCCGGTCGCAGATGACGCGGCAGGTGCGTGGCGAGCCGGCGGCGCAGACGGTCCGGATCGGGACGGCCCTGGACATACGAGGCGAGACAGATGTTTCCGTCCGCCGCGGGCACCGCGACGGTGACCGCGGCGTCGACGTCCTCGGCGGCGAGCAGCACCGCGTCGACCTCGGCGGGTTCGGTCCGGATACCGTGGATCTGCACCTGGTCGTCGACCCGTCCGACGTGTTCGAACTCGCCGGTGGCGCCGACCCGCACCAAGTCTCCGGTGCGGTACATCCGGCCGCCGGGTTTACCGAAGGGATCGGCGACGAATCGCGTTGCGGTGAGGCCGGTCCGACGGTGGTATCCGCGGGCGAGCCCGGCGCCGGTGACGTACAGCTCCCCCACCGTTCCGCGCGAAACCGGGTGCAGCCGCGCGTCGAGAACGTAACCGGTCGTCCCCGGAACGGGAAGGCCGACAGCCGGTTTCGCCGGGGTATCGGTCAGCGGCCCGGCACACGAGACCATGACGGTCAGCTCGGTCGGCCCGTACCCGTTGAAGAGGCGGTGCCGCGACCAGCGCCGGGCGAGCGCCGGATGCAGGGTCTCGCCGCCCGCCATCACCGTGGCGGGTGGCAGCGTGTCCGGGTCGAGGGTGGCGAGCACGGTCGGCGTGAGGCAGAAGTGATCGACGCGCGATTCGATCAGGAGGCGCTGCAGTGCGGGACCGGCGAACGATTCGTCGTCGGCGATCACCAGCGTGCCGCCGTGCGCGTGCGCGCCGAGCAGTTCCAGAACAGCGGCATCGAATGTGGTCGACGCCGCCTGCAATACGCGGTCGCCGGGGAAGATCCCGAGCCGTCGGCGGTGGACGTCGACGAGCGCGGTGATTCCGCGATGCGGCACCGTCACACCCTTCGGAGTGCCGGTGGTGCCCGAGGTGTAGATGACGTACGCGAGGTCGTCGACCGTCTGCTGCGGTTCCGGCGGCGGGGACCCGGCGTACGAGCCGGTCATGTCGATCCATTCCACCGCCTCGCGGCCCAACCGGCCGGCCGGGGCGGCTTGCGGCACGGTCAGGCCGACGGTCGCACCCGAATCGGCGAGGATCGCCTCGCTCCGCGCGGGCGGCTGGTGGACGTCGACCGACACCCAGGCCGCCCCGGCCCGCGTGACGGCCCAGACGGCGAGCGGCCAGTACGCACCGCGCGGCACCGCGACGGCGACGAGGTCGCCGCGGCCGACCCCGCGCGCCACCAGTTCGGATGCGATCCTCCCGGCGCGCGCGTCGAGTTCGGCGTAGGTCCATGCGACCGATCCGGCCTGCACGGCGATCGCTCGAGGATGGGCGACGGCCGTACCGGCCAGGATCTCCCGCAGGGTTCTCGGGGTCACCTCGGCCGCGCCGATCGGCTCGACGTCGGGGACGGCGAGGTCGCCGACGGGTCGGCCGGGGGTGGCCAGCGCCGCGTCCAGCAGCGCCACGTACTCCGCGAGGAGGGTCTCGACGGTCGTGGCGTCGAAGAGGTCGGTGGCGTAGACGACGCGCAGGTCGAGTCCGTGCGCCTCGTCGCCGGTGTGGTCCTCGACGATCTCCCAGGACAGGTCGAACAGTGCCGGTGGGGTTCCCAGCTCGGTGTCGCGAATGTGCATGCCGGGCAGCTGGGGCACGGGGTTCTCGGCTCCACCGGGGCGATGGGTGAGCATCACCTGGAACAGCGGATGGTGTGCGCTGTCGCGGTGCGGGGCCAGCCGCTCGACGACCTGCTCGAACGGGACGTCGGCGTGGGCGAGCGCACCGAGGTCGGCGGCACGCACCTTGCGCAGCAGGTCGGTGACGGTGGCGGCCGGGTCGACGGGGGTGCGCAGCGCGACGGTGCCGACGAACATGCCGACGAGTGCGGACAGCCGCGGATCGCTGCGTCCCGCGACCGCCGTGCCGACGACGATGTCCGATCGACCGCTGCGGCGGGCGAGCAGCGCCGCGAGGACCGCGTGGAGCAGCATGAAGGTGGTCACGTCGTGGGCGCGGGCGACGGTGCGCAACCGGGTGTGGAACTCCGCGTCGAGGTGTACTGCGGTCGCATCCCCCTCGAACGTCGGCCGGGCCGGGCGGGGACGGTCGGTGGGCAGCGGGAGCGGCGTGTCCGGTACCCCTGCCAGGGTCGTCGCCCAGTAGTCGAGCTGACGGTGCGCCGCCGAGCCGGGTTCGGTGTGGTCTCCGAGGAACTCGTGCTGCCGGCGTGCATAGTCGCGGTAGGTCACCGGCAGCGGTTGCCAGGTCGGCGGCGTTCCGCCCACGCGAGCCCGGTAGGCGGTCTGCAGGTCGGCGAGCAGGGGCCCGACGGAGGCACCGTCGAAGGCGATGTGATGGACCGCAGCGACGAGGATGCGATCGTCGCGGGCGACGTCGAGCAGGCGGATGCGCAGCGGTGGTTCGGTATCGAGGTCGAACGGCGCGGTGAGCGTCTCGGTGACGGCCCGATCCGGGTCCGATGTCGAAATATGTTCGAGGACAGGATAATCCACGAGTGCGAAATTGCCGTCGGGATAGGCGGTGCGCAGGATCTCGTGACGGTCGCACAGATCGCGCACGGCCGTAGCGAGGGCATCGACATCGAGGTCGCCGGTCACGCGCAGGACCACCGGGACGATGTAGCGCGCGTCGGGTTCGGTACGCGACAGCAGCCACAGGCGTCGCTGGGCGGGGGCGATCGGCACCGGGCCGGTCGTGTCGGCGCGCCGCAGCGGCGGCGGCACCGGTCCGGTGGTGACGTGGGCGGCGAGCGCGGCGAGGGACGGCGCCTCGAGGACCGCCCGCGTCGGCACCTCGGTCCCGAACGCGTCCGACAGGCGGGCGGCGAGAACGACCGCGCCGAGGGAATCGCCTCCGGCGGCGATGAATCCGCGGTGCGCGGCCGGACGGATGCCGAGCACGTCCTCGGTGATCGTGACGACCAACTTCTCGGCGGCGGTCAATTCGGGTTCCGCGACCTCGGCTGCTGCCGTGTCGAGCCCGGCCAACGCGTCGAGATCGAGTTTGCCGTTGGGGGTGACGGGCAGCTGCGGCACCACCCGCACTCGTGACGGCATACGGTGCGGCGGAACGATTTCCGCGATCGCGGCGGTGACCTCGTCGGCGGTGACGCCGGTGGCGGCGAACGCGACGAGCGCGTCGTCGACCGCGACGACGGCAGCCTGCCGGACGCCGTCCACGCCGAGCAGCGCAGCCTCGAGCTCGCCGGGTTCGATACGGACCCCACGGATCTTCAGCTGCCGGTCGGTCCGGCCGAGATACGCGAGGGTTCCGTCGGTGCGGCGGTGCACGCGGTCCCCGGTGCGGTACATCCGTTGCCCGCCGGTCGCCGCGACGAACCGTTCCGCGGTGAGAGCCGGGGCGTCGAGGTAGCCGAGCGCCAGCCCGGCGCCCGCGAGATAGAGCTCACCGACCGCGCCATCGGGCACCGGGCGCAGGCGCGCGTCCAGGACGTGTGCGGTCGTGCCGGGAATCGGCTCGCCGATCCCGGCCGCCCCGTGACCGTCGATTTCCGTGAGGGTCGCGACGATCGTCGACTCGGTCGGCCCGTACGCGTCGAGCATCAGCCGGCCCGCGGCCCAGCGTTCGGCGAGCCGGGCGGGAAGGGCTTCACCGCCGGATGCAACGACCCGCAGGTCGGGCAAACCGGCCGGATCGAGGGTGCCCAGCACCGTCGGCGTCGACAGGTAATGGGTGATGCGTTCCTCGCGCAACAGCCGGTGCAGGTCCTGCCCGGCGTACACGTCCGACGGTGCCACGACGAGGGTGGCGCCGGTGGTGTGCGCGAGCAGCACCTCGAGCAGCGCCGCGTCGAACGCCGGGTGGTATCCCTGCAGCACCCGGTCGCCGGGGCCGACGCGGTAGCGAGCCGCGGCCTCGGCCGCCAGCGGTGCGAGTCCCACGTGGGTGACGGCGACCAGTTTGGGGGCGCCCGTCGAACCCGACGTCGCCACGATGTACGCGACGTTCGGCGGGCAGATGCTGGCGGCCGCGGATCCCGTGAAGGCAGCGCCGGTCTTGGTCGCCGCCCACAGGGCGCGGATACGGTCGGCGCTGCGTGTCTCGCCGAGCGTGACGACGCTGCCGGGACCGATTCCCGCGGCACACCATTCGGCGGCGAGCGCATCGGACGCGGCGTCCAATTCCCGGTACGTGAGCGCGATTCCGTCTCCGCGCACGGCCTCTCGTGCGGGGTGGGCCGCGGCCGCCGCGCGCAGGAGGTCGGCGAGGAGTCGCGGCGCAACCGGCGCGCCACCGGTCAGTGACGGGGCGGCGACGTCGAACGGTACGTCGCCGACAGATGCGTGCGGATCGTCCACGAGCCCGGCGAGCACGGCGGTGAACCGCCGGGCCAGCGTCCGGGCCGTGGCGGCGGCGAACCGGGATCGATCGAACCGCAGCGCCGCGAGGTATCCGTCACCGCTCGGGGCGAAGGTGAACTGGAGGTCGAATTTCGGTGTGTCGTCCACGATTTCGCGCGCTGCGATGGTGAGATCCCCGAGCTGCGCGTGGCCGGGATCGAAGTCCTGCATCGCCAGCGCCACCTGCGGCGGCGGTCCCGTGAGCATTCCGGCGAGTTGCTCGTAGGGCACCGTCGCGTGATCGAGGGCCGCGACGTCGAAGGCACGGACCGCTTCGACGAGTTCGGTGAACGACCGGTCGGGAGCCACTGCGGTGCGCAGGATCAGGGTCTCGACGAACGGTCCGACGAGGTCGTCGAGTTGCGCCCAGCGGCGGGTCGACACGACGGCGGCGACCGCGACGTCGTGCTGGGCACCGACGCGGGCCAGCAGCACCGACAGCGCGGCGTGCACGACCATGAACTCGGTGGCGCCCGTCGTGCGGGCGAGCGACGCGACCGCGTCGCGGACGGGGGCCGGAACGGCGAATTCGATCGTCCCCGCGACCGGCTCGCCGCCGGTGTGGTCGGTGGGGAGTTCGGTAACGGTCAGTCCGTCGAGGGCCCGCTGCCAGTGGTCGACGTCCGCGGCGGGAATTCCGCGCGCGTGCTCCCAGAGCGCGTAGTCGGCGTACTGCAACGGCAGCGGTAGCCACCGGGGCGCGTGCCCGGCGGTGCGGGCGAGATAGGCCTCGGCCAGATCCCCGAGCAGCGGTCGCAGCGACGCTCCGTCCGCCAGGGAATGGTCGACGTCGAGATGCAGGACGTGCAGGTCGTCGCCGAGCCGTTCGAGCTCCACCCGGATCGGGGTGTCGGATCGGCCCGCGGTCGTCGGCGCGCGGCCGGAATCGCAGGATCGCACGACCACCGAGGGACGTTCGTGTACCTCCTGATGCACGTCCGTGCCGGCCACGACGTATCGGGTCCGGAGGATCTCGTGCCGGTCCAGCACGTCGCCGATCGCGGCGTCGAGAGCGACCGGGTCGAGCGGGCCGCCGAGCCGGATCTCGGCCCGTAACCGGTACGCCCCCGGGTCGAGGCGGCCGAGTCCCCACAGGCGTCTTTGGGCGCGGCTCAACGGGATGAGCGACGGCCGGGGCGCCACCGCGACCGGTCCGGCGGCGACGTCGAACCCTCCCGCATCGATCGCCGCGGCGAGCGCCTCGACGGTGGGATGGTCGAACACGGTGCGCAGCGGCACGGCGATGCCGGTCTCCTCACGCAGCCGTCCCACCAGGACCGTGGCCAGCAGCGAGTTCCCGCCGACGGCGAAGAAGTCGTCGTCACGTCCCACCGGCGCGCTGCCCCCGAGGACGTCGGCGCAGACACGGGCCACGAGGGATTCGGTTCCGGTCCGCGGTGCGGAGCCACCGCGGCGGGCCGACGCCGGAAGCGCGGCCACGTCGAGCTTGCCGTGCGAGGTGAGCGGCAGCGCGTCGAGGGTGACGACGACGGACGGAATCAGGTGACCGGGCAACGTCCGAGACAACCGGGACCTGGCCTGCCCGGCGTCGACGTCCGCCGGTACGACGTACGACACGAGCGCCCCGTCGCGCACCACGGTCGCGGCCTGTTCGACCCCCGCGAGGCGACGCAGCGCGGCATCCACCTCGCCGGGTTCGATGCGGACACCCCGCAGCTTGACCTGGCCGTCGCTGCGGCCGCGGTACTCGAGGGTGCCGTCGCGGCGCCACCGTGCCCGGTCACCCGTGCGGTACATCCGGCCGTGGTCGGTCGCGACGAAACGCTCCGCGGTCCGCCCCGGTGCCCCGCGATAGCCCTGGGCGAGCCGCTCCCCCGACAGATACAGCTCACCCACCACTCCGACGGGCACCGGCCGCAGCCGGTCGTCCAGCACCACGGCCGCGACTCCGCGCACGGGGTGACCGATCACCGGTGTGTCCCCGGGCGTCAGCGGCGCCGAACAGGTCGCGAAGACCGTGGCCTCGGCGGGACCGTAGCCGTTGTAGAGCGCACGGCCGGTACCCCACCGGGCGACCGCTTCGGCGGGGACCGTCTCGCCGCCGAGCATGAGCACCCGAAGATCCGGGAGGTCACGGGCGGGCAGGCTCGCGAGCACGGACGGCGTGAGGCACGCATGCGTGATGCGTTCGCGGGCGAGCAGATCGCCGAGACCCGCGCCGCCGTAGCTGTCCGGGCCGGCTACCACCAGCGTCGCACCGGCCGTGCCCGCAACGAGCAGTTCGAGCACTGCGGCATCGAAACTCGGTGCGGCGACCTGTAACACGCGATCGCCCGGTCCCGCCGCGAAACGCTCGGTGAGGTCCGCGACGAGTGCCGCGACCGCGCGGTGGCCGATCGTGACTCCCTTGGGATTCCCGGTGGTACCCGAGGTGAACACGAGGTAGGCGGGCGCGTCCGGGTGCGGCTCCGGAACCTCGGCGGGTTCGGCCGCGACCGCGCCGGTCTCGTGGATGTCGAGCCACTGCACCGATGACGGCAACGAGTCCTTCTGTGCTGCAACCCCGTACATCACGCCGTCGAGCATCGCGGCGAGCCGTCCGGTGGGTTGTGCCGGATCGACGAACATCGGCGCGGCACCGAGGCGGGCGATGCCCCATGTCGCGACGACCGTTTCGAGCGACCTGGGCAGGGCGCACACGACGACGTCCCCGGTTCGCGCTCCGGCTGCCCGGAGCCGGGCCGCGAGATCTTCGGCTCGGTCGAGCAGCTGGGGGTAGGTCAGCTCCCGCGACCCGTCGCGCACCGCGCCGCCGGCGCCCGCGCGCGCGGCGCCGGCGGCGAACAACTGCCACAGCGAGTGCGGCTGCGGCGCAGCCGGTCCCACCGCCGGGGCCGACGCGGCGCGTTCCCGGGCGGAGAGCAGGTCGATGTCGTCGATCCGCGTCTCCGGATCCGCGACGACCGCACGCAGGATCGTGTCGAAGCGCTCCGCGAACGTCGCGACCGTATCGTCGTCGTAACAGTCTGCTGCGCAGGCGAATTCCAGCTCGATACCGCTCGCGGTCTCCGTGACCGTGAGCTGCACGTCGAACTTCGCGTGGTCGTCCGGACCCGGCGCGACCGTCACGGCGACACCGGGCAGGACGACACCCGCGACGGCCGGGCGGCGGTGCGACAGTGCCACCTGGAACAGCGGGTGACGTGCCGCCGTGCGCGGCGGATCGAGCCGCTCGACGAGTGTCTCGAACGGCGCGTCCGGGTGGGTGTAGGCGTCGACATCGACGGCACGGACCTGGGCAAGCAGATCCGCGAACCGCACCCCGGGCTCGACCCGGGTGCGCAGCACGAGGGTGCCCGCGAACATCCCGACGACGTCGTCGAGCCGCGGATCCGACCGCCCCGCGACGACGGTGCCGATCGGGATGTCGCGACCGGCACCGTGCCGGACCAGCAACGTCGCGAGGGCCGCGTGCACCACCATGAACACGGTGGCGTCGTGGTCGCGTCCCAGCCGGACCAGCTGCCCGCTCAGGTCCCTGTCCAGGAGCAGCCGGTGAACGGCGGCACGGCCGCTCGCATGGGCGGGGCGCGGACGGTCGCCGGGCAGGGTGACCTCGTCGGGCAGATCGGCCAGGACACGTAGCCAGTGCTCGACCTCGCCGTCGGCGATCGCGTGCTGCCATCGCGCGAAATCGGTGTACTGCAGGGGCAGCGGCTCGAACCGCGGGTGGTGACCGTCGTCGCGCGCGGTGTAGGCGGTGACGAGATCGCGCAGCAGCGGCGTGAGCGACCATTCGTCGGCGGCGATGTGGTGGACGACGACGACGAGCACGTGCCGCTCGGCCGCGAGGCGCAGCAGCCGCATCCGCACCGGCAGGTCGATGGTGAGGTTGAATCCGGCAGAGCAGAATTCGTGTATCAGCCGCTCCGATTCCCCGCCCGGGGCGTCGATCGTCTCGAAGGGCGGACGCGGTACCGGCGACAGAATCTGCCGGTCGGCCTCGGGATGGACCGTGCGCAGCGTGCGGTGCCGATCGAGGACGTCGGACACCGCGGCGGCCAACGCGTCCACGTCGAGCGGCCCGTCGAGGTGCAACACGAACGGCAGGTTGTACGCCGCCGAAGCAGGATCGAACCGGTTGACGAACCACAGCCTCCGCTGCGCCGGTGAGAGAGGCGCCGGAGCGTCACCACCCGCAGTCATCGGGATCCGTGTGCGTCCCCGGCCGGCACGCTCGGCGACGCACTCGGCGAGACCCGCGACGGTCGGGTCGTCGAAGACGTCGCGGACGGTGACGTCGGCGTCGGCGATGCCGCTGAGGCGCCCGGCGAGACGGCTCGCGAGCAGGGAGTTGCCGCCGAGGTGGAAGAAGTTGTCGTCGGCGGCCGGGACGACCTCGGATCCGGTGTCGCGCAGCAGTTCCCGGATCACCCCTGCCACGAGTTCCTCGACCGGTCCGCGCACCGCCCGGCCGCAGGAAGAGGAAGCACCGGGTTCCGGCAGGGCCGCGCGATCGAGCTTCCCGTTTCCGGTGAGCGGCAGCGCGTCCAGCACGACCGCGGCGGACGGAACCAGGTACTCGGGCAGGGTGCGGCGGACCTCGCGCAGCGCATCGGCAGCGGATCCGCCGACCAGATAGGCGACGAGCCGATCGTCGCGCAGGATCACCGCGGCCGCCGTGACGCCCGGGCAGCGCAGCAGGGCCGCTTCGATCTCACCGGGTTCGATGCGGTAGCCGCGCAGCGTGATCTGCTGGTCGGCGCGTCCGAGGTGGTGCACGACGCTCCCGGTCCGGCGGGCCAGGTCTCCGGTCCGGTAACGGCGCGTGCCGCCGGGGCCGGCGACGAATCTGGCTGCGGTCGCTCCCGGACGGCCGCGATAGCCGCGTGCGAGCTGGTCACCGGCGATGTAGATCTCGCCGGCACTGCCGGGAAGTACCGGGCGCAGGGCCGCGTCGAGCAGGTGCATCCCGACCCCGGGCAGCGGTGCACCGACACCCGGCGTCACGGCCGGACCGCACGTGACGTGGACGGCGGTTTCGGTGATGCCGTACATGTTCACCATCACGAGTTCGGGCCGCTGCTGTTGCCAGGATCGGGGCAGCTCGGGGTCGAGCGGCTCCCCACCGAAGACGACCACGCGCAGCGATTCCGGAGGCGCGGTGGCCGCGCTCAGCTGAACGAAAGCCGTCGGTGTCTGGTTGAGCACGGTGACCCCGTGCCGCTCGAGCAGGGCCGCGAACACCGCGGGATCCCGGGCGGTGAGGTGGTCGACCACGACGAGACGTCCGCCGGTGATCAAAGCGCCCCACATCTCCCACACGGAGAAGTCGAAGGCCGGTGAGTGGAACATCGTCCACACGTCCGACTCGCCGAATCCGAAGCGGGAGATCGTCGCAGCGAACACGCTCAGCACGCTGCGGTGGGTGACGAGCACTCCCTTGGGGGCGCCGGTGGACCCGGAGGTGTAGATCAGGTAGGCGCCGTGGTCCGGATCCGCGGATGCGTCGTGGTCGCCGTCCTGCACGAGGGCGGCGGACGGGTCGAGCGTCGGAATGCCTCCGGCCGCGCGGAAATCACTGTCGCACACCACCAATTCGGGACGGGCATCGTCCAGCAGTGCGCGCAGCCGGGCGTCGGGATGGGTGACGTCGATCGGCAGGTACACCGCCCCGCACCGGGCGACCGCGACGATCGCGACGACCAGGTCGACGGTTCGGGGCAGGGCGACCGCGACCACGTCCTCCGGTCCGATGCCGCGCTCGGCGAGCAGCGCAGCCAGTGCACCGGATCGCGCCCGCAGTCGGGCGTAGGTCAGTGCGGCGCCCTCGTCCACGACCGCGACCGCCTCCGGTGTCGCGGCGGCACGGCGGAGGAAGAGTTCGGGCAGCGACCGGCCGTCCGGACGCGGAGCCCGTTCGCTCTCCGGTTCGGCGACCGGACCTCGCGGATCGACCGCTCCGACGGCCGTCGTCGGGTCCGCCGTCACGATCTCGAGGATGCACACCAACCACGCCGCCCACGCCGTGACGGTACCGGCGTCGAACAGGCCGGACGCGTAGGTGAGCGTGCCGTTCAACCCCGCGGGAGCCCCGGTCTCGGACGACGTCTCGCGCAGGGTGATCTCCACGTCCACCCGTGCGGTGTCGGGGGGGATCTCGCGCACGGTCGCGAGGCCCGGAACGGTGCGGGTTCCGGTGTCGAAGGACTCGTAGGCGAGGATCACCTGGATCAGGGGATGGTGGCCGGTCGCGGAGTGGCCGACCGTGTCGACGATGCGATCGAACGGGACGTCGGCGTGGGCGAATGCCTCCAGATCGACGCGGCGCACCTCGGTCAGCAACCCGGCGAACGTCTCCCGTGGATCGACGGTCAGCCGCAGTGGGACCGTGTTCACGAACATGCCGACGACGTCGTCGAGCGCCGCGTCGGTGCGGCCGGAGACAGGGGTGCCGACGACGACGTCGTCGGTGGCGGCGAGTGACGCCAGCAGCAGTGCCAGGGCCGCGTGCACGATCATGAAGGGCGTGACATCGTGGGCGCGAGCGAGTTTCGCCACCGCGGAATGCAATTCGAGGGGGACGTCGAATTCGATGTGGCCGGCACCGGTGTCGGCACCGATCCGAGGGCGGTCGGTGGGCAGTGGGAGCAGGGGCGGGACACCGCCGAGGATTCGCGCCCAGTAGGCGAGTTGTCGTGCGCCGAGGCCGTCCGGGTCCGTCGGTGCGCCCAGCGTCCGGTGCTGCCAGCGCGCGTAGTCGGCGTAGGTCACCGGTAGGGGCGTCCAGCCGGGGGCGACTCCCGCGCGGCGTGCCGTGTAGGCGGCGACGGCGTCGCGTCCCAGCGGTCGCAGGGACAGCCCGTCGCCGGCGATGTGGTGCAGCACCACGACCAGGCGATCCCGGGTGCCGGTGCGGTACAGGCGGATACGAACAGGCGGTTCGGTCGTCAGGTCGAAGGGGCGCCGCGCGAAGTCGGCGATCTCGTGGTCCGGGTCTGCCGCCTCCACGGGAGCGAGCTCGACCGGGATCTCGGGCAGCACGTGCATGCGCGGGCCGTCCGGTCCGTCGGGATGGACGGTCCGCAGGGTCGCGTGCCGGTCGACGACATCGGCGACGGCGGCCTGCAGGGCACCGAGGTCGACGTCGCCGTCGAGTTCGGCGACGAACGCTATGTGGTCGCCGCCGGCACCGGCTGCGGTGTCGACACGGTTGACCAGCCACATGCGTTGCTGTGCGGGGGCGAGTGGTTGTGGGGCGTCGTCGATCTCGCTGACCAGCGGGACGCGCTGTTCCGCTGCGGTGTTCGTGATCGCCTCGGCGAGGTCCGCGACGACCGGGTTCTCCAGGATCTCGCGTACTCCGATGCGCCGTCCGACGATGCCGGCGAGCCGCGCCGCCAACTGGGTCGCGATCAGCGAGTTCCCGCCGAGCGCGAAGAAGTCGTCGCCCGGTGCGACGGTCGGCACGTCGAGCACGTCCGCGACGACCGTCGCGACGAGATGCTCGGTGACCGTGCGGTATCCGTCGCCGTCGGATGTGACCGCGATGTCCGCGACCGGCAGAGCCGCGCGGTCGATCTTGCCGGTCGAGGTCAGCGGCATCGCGTCGAGGACGGTGACCGTGGTCGGCACCATGTGCCGCGGCAGCCGTGCCGCGACGTGCTTCCGGATCGCCTTCGGGTCGACGTCGCCGGAACCCGTCACGAATGCGGCGAGCCGTCCCTCGTGTGCGATCGTGACGGCTGTGGTGATCTGCGGATGCGCGGCCAGGACTGCGTCGATCTCGCCGGGTTCGATGCGGAATCCGCGGATCTTGATCTGCTGGTCGGCGCGCCCGACGAACTCCAGCACCGGTCCCGGGTCGCCGTGTGGGGACCAGCGGACGAGGTCACCGGTGCGATACATGCGTCCGCCGCCGAAGGGATCGGCCGTGAACCGTTCCGCCGTCAGGGCGGGCGCATCGAGATAGCCGCGGGCCAGGCCCGCCCCGACCAGGTACAGCTCGCCGGTGACACCGATCGGGACGGGCCGCAGACGCCGGTCCAGCACGATCGGGGTGACGCCTTCGAGCCCCGTCCCGAGGTTCAGCGGTTCACCGGGCGTCAGCGGCGGGCTGGCGGTGGCCAGCACGGTGGTCTCGGTCGGTCCGTAGACGTTCAGCACGGTGCGGCCCGGTGCCCAGCGCGCCGCGGTCTCCGTCTGCCACGCTTCGCCGCCGACGGCGAGGACCCGCAGGTCGTCGAGACCGGCCGGGTCGAGGCGGGCCGGCACGGACGGTGTCGTGAACCAGTGCGTGATCCGCTCTGCCCGAAGCAGTTCCAGGAGTTCGTCACCACCGAATACGTCGTCCGGTGCGACCACGAGGGTTCCGCCGGAGGCGAGCGCGAGAAGGTACTCGAGCACCGAGGCGTCGAATGCGGGGGCCGCGAAGTGCAGCACCCGTGCGTCCGGCGCCGGCCGGAACCGCTCGACCAGCGACCGTGCCAGCGGCGCCAGTCCGCGGTGGGTGATCACGACGCCTTTCGGCCGACCCGTGGACCCCGAGGTGTACACCAGGTAGGCGGCGTGGTCGGGATGCACGGGGCGTGTCCGGTCCGCGTCGGTGATCTCGCGCATGCATCCGTGCGTGACGAACGGGATCGATTCGATCCCCGCCGGGACCGGGGTGCCCGGGTCGCTGATCGCGTGCCGGACGCCGGAAGCGGCGAGGAGTTCGGCGATCCGCGGGGCGGGCTGGCCCGGGTCTACGGGTACGAACGCGGCACCCGTCAGCGCGATCGCGGCGATCGCGAGCACCGACTCGATCGAGCGGGGCAGCAGCACCGCCACACGGTCCTCCGGCCCGATTCCCCGGCCGAGCAGTTCCCATGCCAGCGGTCGTGCCGCGGAACGGATTTCGACCGGTACTCCACCGGGAGCTGCCACCCGCGCCGGGTTGTCGCCGAGCAGTTGCGCCAGGGTTGCGACGGGACCGGCCGGTGCGAGCACGACCGGTACGGCACCGAGGTCGATGTCGCCGACGGCCTCCGTGGGGTCGGCGGCCACTGCACTGATCACGGTGCCCAGTCGCTGCACCCATCGCGTGACCGTGTCCGGTTCGAACAAGGCGCTGTCGTACACGAGACGCCCGGCGAGCGCACCGTCGCCGGTTTCGCGGACGTCGAGTTCGATATCGAAACGTGCTCGTACGGAGGGGAATTCCTGCACTCTCACGTCGAGTCCGGGAAGCACCGGGTCGGTGTGCGGCAGACTGTCGTAGCTCAGCATCACCCCGAGCGGACCGAACCCGACACTCTCGACGACCTGATCGAACGGCACGTTCGCGTGGGTGAATGCCTCGACGTCGGTGGCACGGACATCGGCGAGCAGGGCGGTGAAGGGCGCCTCGGGGTCGACGGTGACGCGCAGGGCGACGGTACCGACGAACATCCCGACCAGACCGGCGAGGTCGGGATGATCGCGGCCGGCGACACCGGTACCGACGACGACTTCTCGCTCCCCCGTCCACGCGGACAACCACACGGCGACGGCGGCGTGCACGGCCATGAAGGTCGTCGCGTCGTACCGGGCCGCGAGCGTCCGGAGCGCGGCGACCCGGCGGGCGGGCACGGTGAACTCGACGGAGGCCGGAGCTCCGGGCGTTCCGGTACGGGGACGGTCGGTGGGCACCGAAGGCGCGGAATCGAGCCCGGCCAGAGCGTCTTTCCAGTACTCGAGTTCGCGATATGCGAGAGCGGCCGGGTCGGCGGGGTCTCCGAGCCGGTCCCGGTGCCGGCGCGCGTGGTCGTGGTAGTGCAGCGGCAACGGGGTCCACGGCGGGGCGTCACCGCAGCGCCGCGCGGAATACGCGGTGGCGAGATCCACCGTCAGGGGAAGGAACGATGCACCGTCCACCGCGACGTGGTGCGCGACGACGACGAGCACGTGCCGGTCCGGACCCGTTCGCAGCAACCGCATGCGCAGCGGCACGTCGCCGGCCAGGTCGAACGGCGCCGCGGTCCACTGCCGGACCAGCGCCTCCACGTGGTCCGGAGCCGCCTGGACCGGAACGATGCGGAAGGCGGCAAGCGCCTCGGCGATCGGCAGGACCCGCTGCACGGGCCCAGCCGACGACAGCGGCAGGACGGTGCGCAGCACCCGGTGGCGGATCACCACATCGGTCAGCGCGACCTGCAGGGCCGGGACGTCCAGATCCCCGTCGAGATGCAGAACGAACGGCAGGTGGTACGCGCCGGTGTCACCGTGTGCGCGGGCCTGCAGCCACAACCGGTACTGGGCGGGTGCGAGCGGCGCCGGCCCCGGTTCCTCGGACCGGACATCCGGATCGACCGCGCGCGGTCGCTCGGCGGCGGCCGCAGCGAGACGAGCGACGGTCGGATGGTCGAAGACGTCCCGCAACCGCACGTCGCGCCCCAGCGCGGAAGCCAGGTCCGCAGCGAGTTGTGTTGCGGTGAGCGAATGTCCGCCGACGACGAAGAAGTCGGTGTCGGCCCCCACGCCCTCGACCCCGGTGATCTCGGTGAACAACCGGGCGACGAGCGTCTCGTTCGGTCCGGCCGGGGGTCGATGTCCGATCGCGGGTTCGATGGTGGGGGCGGGCAGCGCACGCCGGTCGATCTTGCCGCCGGGCGTCAGCGGCAACGCCTCGAGGACCGTCGTCGTCGCCGGCCTGAGGTGGGCAGGCAGCCGCCGGGCGAGCCGTGCCGTCACCTCGGCCACGTCGACGACCGCCGATTCGGCAGGAACGACGTACGCGGCGAGGCGATCACCGTGCACGACGACCACTGCCGCGGTGATCTCGGCGAACGAGGTGAGCACCGCTTCGATCTCGCCGGGTTCGATCCGCCGACCGCGGATCTGCACCTGGCGATCGGCGCGTCCGAGGAAGTCGAGGCGTCGTTCGCCGGTGTCGGGGTCCCGGGTCCAGCGCACGAGGTCGCCGGTGCGGTAGACCCGCTCCCCCTGCGGTCCCGCGACGAACCGCTCGGCGGTGCGAGCCGGAGCATCCAGATAACCTCGGGCGACCCCCGGTCCCGCGACATACAGTTCGCCCACCACACCGGCAGGGACGGGGTGGAGCCTGGTGTCGAGCACGTAGGCGGCCGTGCCGGCGATCGGACGCCCGATCGGCACTCCGGAACCGGGTCGCAGCGGGTCACTGACCGTCGCCAGCACCGTGGTCTCCGTGGGGCCGTAGGCGTTGAGCAGGATCCGGCCGGGCGACCAGCGGTCGGCGACCGCCGCGGACAGGGCCTCGCCGCCCGAGTCGACGACCCGGAGGTGGGGCAGGTCCGCTTCCGGGGTGGCGGCCAGGATCGCGGGGGCCGTGATCGCGTGGGTGATCGCCTCCCGTCGGAGCAGATCTGCGAGCGCGGGACCGGCGACCGCGTCGGCCGGGCAGATCACCACGGTCGCGCCCGCGTCGAAGGCGAGCAGCAGTTCCTGCAGTGACGCGTCGACCGTGGGCGCGGCCAGGTGGAGCACGCGCGATTCGCGATCGGCGCAATACTTCTCGCGCAGGGTCGCGACGAGCGAGGCCACTCCCCTGTGGGTGACGGCGACCGCCTTCGGCACACCGGTGGACCCGGACGTGTGGATGACCCAGGCGGGATGGTCGAGGTGCAGGTCGCGGAGCCGGTCCGCCGGAGTGAAGGGAGCGGCGCGTCCGGTGGACGGCGCTACGAGGGTGACGTGCGCGGGCAGCACGACGTCCCGCCCGGCGACCACGATCTCGGCGGAACGCAGCAGTTCGTTCAGGCGCGCCCCGGGCAGATCCGGGTCGATCGGCGTATAGGCCGCGCCGGTCTTCGCAACGGCCCACAGTGCCACCACCGACTCCACCGAGCGGTGCAGGATCACCGCGACCCTGTCTTCGGGTCCGGCTCCGGCTGCGACGAGCCGTCGCGCCAGGTCGTTCGAACGGGCATCGAGCTCGCGATAGGTCAGGGACGACGTGGCATCGCGCACCGCGATCGCGTCGCTGTCGGCATGGGCTGTGAGCAGATCCGGCAGCAGTTCCGGTGCCGCTGCCTCGGGGCCGTGCGCGGGAACCAGCCCGGCCAGGTCCGCCGCATCCCCGAACGGTAGGTCGCCCAGTGCGCGATCGGGATTCGCGACGAACCGGGCCAGGTGATCGAGGAACAACCGGTGGTGCCGAGCGAGTGATTCCTCGCTGTAGAGCGCGGGATCGGCTTCGAAATCCACCCGGACGGTGCGGCCGGCGACGCCCGGATACACATTGACGGACAGATCCTCGATCGGCCCGGTGGACTGTACGTGGAAGTCGCCGACGATCTCACCGAAAGTGATCTGCGGGTGGAACATCATCAGGTTGACGACCGGGCCGAACGCGCTGCGGGTATCTCCGTGCTCCCGGCCGAGCTCTCGCAGGTCCGCGAGCATGTCCTCGTACCGGTAACGCTGGTGCCGCAGGGCTCCCGTCAGCTCCACCTGCACCCGCCGGATCAGCTCGGTGGGTGTCAGGCCGGGATCGACCTGCAGCCGCAGCGGCACGACGTTGGACAGCGTTCCACCGGACCGGCGCAGCGACGCGGTCGTCCGCGCCGAGACCGGAAGGCTCAGTACCACATCCGACGTTCCGGTGGTTCTCGCCAGATAGGCGGCGAAGGCGGAAACGACGACGGGCACATCCGTCGAGTTCACCTCGTGTGCAAGGGCGGCGACGGCCCGGGCCGTGGCGGGCTCGAGCAGTGCTCCGGTGTGCCGGCACGGCATCCGTGGCGGCGCCGATCCTTCCGGCCGAGACGACCCGTCCGCAAGCGACAGCGGATCGGGCAGATCGGCGAGTCGCTGCATCCAGTGCGCCCGGTCCCGCAGGCGCCGATCCGAAACCTCGTACGCGGCATCCATCTCGCGCAACCGGGCGACGGTGAGGCCGCGGAAAGGTGGTGGCTCGGCACCGTCGACCCAGGCCGTGTACAGCTCGGCGCTGCGCTCGAGCATCACCATGGCGCCGTGCCCGTCGAGTGCGATGTGGTGGGCGTAGCTCGACAGGAAGAACCTCTCGTCGGCCAACTGCAACAGTGTCGTTCCGATGAGCCTGTCGCGCAACGGATCGAGACGACGGGAGTACGTCCGGGTCATCCACCGGTGCGCTGCGCTCTCCGGATCCTCGGATTCGCGGAGATCGACGTAGCCGACCGAATCCGGGACGTCCGGCCGGACCGTCTGATACGTGTGGTTTCCGATTCTCTCGAGGAAGAGAAAGCCGGACTCGACGTCCCGCGCGGCCTGCTCACACGCCGTGCGGATCAGCCGTGTATCGAGATCGCCTCTCAGTTCGACATATTGGGCGATCGTGAAGGGTACTTCCGGCTGCAGTTCCTGGGCGTACCAGAGACCGCGCTGGACCGAAGACAGCAGAGTACGACGCACTGTCCTCCCCTCACATCGCCCGACAACGACAAACCACGGACGAGTGGAACACGAAGAGACCTCCCCGACCGAGATCGCGACGAAGCCTCCCAACAACGTCGACGACCGATGGTTCGCAAGTGTACTTATCGTTGGCCATCGACACCACTTGAACGACCGGCGATTCGAAACTCGGTTATGGTCTGCGACGAGAATTCTGAAGGGGTTGTGTTCGCATGAGCGATATTACCGATGGGTCACATTCACCCGGGCGACAGCGGCGCAAGGTCAGACGCAGACGCACCGAGGAGGAGATCACGCGATACCGCCGACGGCGCGCCGCGGTCCGAATCTCGTGTGGCGCAGCCGTTTGCCTCGTGGCCGGTACGGCAGCATGGCTGGGATACGAGGCACTGCAGGCCAAATCGAGCCTGGAGCAGGCGCGAGACTTCGCTGTCCGGTCCAAAGACGCTCTTCTGTCCGGCGATTCGGAAACAGCGATTCTTGCGGCGGAGGACGCGAACCGGTACGCACAGCGCGCCCGGGATGCCACGCATTCGCCACCGTGGCGGATCGCCGCCGCCGTGCCGTGGCTCGGAAGTCCGCTTTCGGCAACCGCGCAGATGTCGGAGGTCGTGACGGGCCTCACATCCGAGGTACTGCGACCGGTCGTCGACGCGGGCTCCGCCGTCTCCCCCGATCGTCTCTTTCTGGACGGCGCCCGAATCGATTTCACCGCTCTCGGAGCTGCCGCGCCGATCCTGGACGCGACATCCGAGGCGATGACGAACCTCGATGCGCAGGCCCGGAGCGTCGACGGCACCTATGTGGGGGCTGTCGATCGCGCCCGTACCCAGCTGCAGGAGCAGACGGCGGAACTGAAGGGCCTCCTGGAGAACACCGCCGTCGCGGCGCGGATCGCACCCGCGATGCTCGGCGCCGAGGGGCCCCGCAGCTATTTCCTGGGTTTTCAAACCAATGTCGAAGCGCGCGGGTCGGGCGGCCTGCTGGGAGGATTCGCGATCGTCCGCGCCGAGGACGGCCGTGTCCGCGTCGACGACGTGGCGAGCAACCGCGAGCTTCGCCCGGACTATGCACCGATCGACCTCGGCCCGGACTTCACGCGGCTCTACGGGCAGAGCCGGCCGACGCAGGACTTCCGAAACAGCAACGTCAGCTCGCATTTTCCCTACGCAGCCCGGATCTGGCAGTCGATCTGGCAGCAGGAATCGGGAGAGCTCGTCGACGGAGTGATCGCGACCGACCCCGTCGCCTTGAGTTACGTCCTCGAGGTCGTCGGCGCCGTCACGATGCCGGACGGCGAGAAGATCACCGCCGAAAACGTCGTCGAACTCACCGGATCCACCGCATACGCGCGATTCGGCGACGATCAGAAGGCCCGCAAGGAGTACCTCGAGACCGTCGCCGGGAAGGTCGTCCAGAAGCTCACCGGTGACATCGCCCGGCCGCGAGCACTGCTCCAGGCTCTCGGTCGCGCAGCCGGTGAAGGCAGACTCGCCGTGTGGAGTTCGCACGGTGCCGAACAGGACGTGCTGGCGGCTACCGCACTCGGACACACCGTGCCCGACGATCCGGCGCCGTATGCCGGTGTCGTGGTGAACAACCTGGGTGGCAACAAGCTCGACTACTACCTGGAACGGGAGATCTACTACACCGCCGGCACCTGTGACGGGAAGACCCGCACGTCGACGGTCACCGTTCGGCTGACGAACGCTCTGCCGGCCGGCGAGTACACCACCTATGTGGCAGGGATGTTCGACAATCCGATCGGCGCACCTGTCGGTACCAACCTGACCGACCTGTCGTTGCTGGCGACCCACGGTGCCCGGCTGAACAGGGTCACCGTCGACGGCAGGCCGACGTTCGCTTTCACCGGAAGCGAACTGGGACATCCCGTTTTCGGCGTCCAGGTTCCCGTCCTGCAGGGCGCGACGTCCGAGGTCGTCTACGAGCTGACCGAACCGGCCGTCGCGGGCGAAGCGAGAGTCCCCGTGCAGCCCCTCGTCGACGATCCGGCGGTGACCGTGTCGGTACCGGACTGCGGGTAGGAGCCGGCGCGATCCGAGTGTGCCCCGGCCTCGGCAAGAGACGGGGCACACTCGGCGCGCCCGGCCGGGTGCGTCCACGGCCGGTCGCAGAGCGCGGACGGTCTGCCCTCCGCCGCACTCAGAGTTCGATGCGCTTTTCGATATCGTCCCACATCTGTTCGGTCTCCGCCTTTTTCATGATTGCGAGCTCCGACACAGATTCCCTGATGCGCTGGATCTCCTCGAGCCGCCGGCTCAGGAAGGTGTCGACCGAGTTCGGGTTCTCGTACGGATCCATCACCAGCCCGGAGACATCGTATTCCTCCGAGAGCCACTTGTACTTGTGGCTCCACCCGTGGACGAGCCCGGGAACTCCTTGGCTCAAAGCACTGACGAGGGCGTGGAATCGTCCGGAGACGATGAACGGCGCCTGCCCCAGAAGCCATTTCGACTGCCGGCCGTCCAGACCCTCGATCACCGGCATCCCTCCGCACGTCCCGGCGAGCGTGTGCAGCAGGTCGGCGTCGCCGCCGCCCTCGTGGCACAGCCCGTACACCTCGTAGTCGTGCGCACGAAGCACCCGGACGATCTCCTGGAGATTGCGCATGTAGTCGTCCTTCGAGCCACCGCGCGCAGCCGCCCGTTTCGCGATGTTCCAGTTGGGAACGATCGGCACCATCCCGCGCAGATGCGAGAGACCACGCGGCTCCTCCGGTGCGAGCGCGGTCGTGAAGTCCGTTGCCACCGCGATCTTCTCGTAGGCAGACCGGGATCGAGCGGCTCCCTTCAGGAACCGGGCGGAGTCCGGGTCCCGCGCGTAGACGAGTTCGCAGGAATCCAACAGGTCGGCGACGGGCTCGGTCACCTGCTCGAGCGGGCCGAACGCCTGCGGCAGCAGTACGACCGGGACACCTCGGTCGGACCATCGGATCAGATCGTCGGCCCGGCGCCGCAGATCGAGGTGGGCCCACTCGTCGCTGAACACGAAACCGGACACGTCGAACACCGCGTCGATTTCCGACCCGACCACGAACGGCATCCGGTGCCGCAGTCCGCTCAGACGTTCGGGGTTTCCTCCCCACACGCGAATCCGCAGCTTGGGGAACTCGAGCAGTGAATCGAGCCCCACCCATCGCTTCGCACGTTCGGATCCCGTCTGCATCGCGATGACGGGCTGGGCACCCCACCTCGACCGAATCTGCTCGGCGGCGGCGCAGAGCATCAGGTAGGCACCCTGATTGGTGAAATTGCCGCCCGTGATCAGGATGTTCTTGCGTCGCTTGCTCATCGCGGATCTCCTTCGACGTTGCCCACGTACTGTCGGATCGAGTCCAGGTCCCGCTTGCCGGAACCGGGTACAACGGTGTTCGGGAGGGCGCGGCCGTAGGCGATCAGCATCACGGTCCGCTCGTAGCGCTGCAGGCCCAGGATCCGTGCGATGCGCGCGTCCGCATCCGCCGAGTCCGGCCAGTTGATGCAGCAGGTCGAGACACCCTGCGCCTGCATCGCCATGAGGAAGCCCATGGACGCCAGCGCGGAGTCGACGTAGATCAGGTGACGGTCCCGGGTGTGGGCGTACGCCGACAGGTCACCGACCACGACCACCAGCCCGACGAGGTTCTGTGCGTATCCGGCTGTACCGCCGGGAATCTCCGCGATCCTGCGGACCGTGTCGCGGTCGTCCACCACGACGAATCGGTAAGGCAGGCGGTTGCACGCGGACGGTGCCTGCATGCCCAGGGTGATCGCCCGATCGACGAGGGAACGATCCACGGTCTCCGAGTCGAACCATCGCACCGACTGGCGGGCATGTGCGAGCGAGAGCAGTTCGTCGTAGGTCGGCAGCCGCTCGGAACCGGCGCGTTCGGCATCCAGGACCGGCACGGGGCCGGCGTAGTTCCGGGAGCGCGGGCCCACGTTCAGTTGCTTGTACGTCTCGCGTGCGCGGCGTATCTCGGGTGACGGACTCTCCTCCGTCGCGGCGAAGTACGCGTCGAGCGTGTCCGCCACCCACGCGCAGGTCACGGTGTCGAGCAAATCGGCCGCCGTGCACGCTTCCACCGCGGCGACGAGATCCTCAATGTATCCGGCCGCGAAGGTCTCCCGCCGCGGAATCATCGAGATGCCCTTCTCGAGCATGTGAATGTGCCGTCGGACGTAGTAGACCTCGCGACCGGAGCGACGTGCGCTGTGGTGCTTGCGCATCCCGGCGTAGACCGCCACGATCTCGCGCGCGAAGGCGCGTCGTCCGAAGAAGTCCGCCAGTGCCACCGCGAGAAAGAAGCGCTGGGCAACGGTACGCCGGAGCGAGCGGAACACGGTCACCGATCGATCGAACATTTCAAGACTCCACTCTCTGCGAACCGGCACGGGCGAGGATGCGGCTGACCGGTGCCACCCAGGCGCGGGACATCTGGACCGCCACCGGCCAGGTCGATCGGGACAGGAAGGTGAACAGGTACACGGACATCACGTAGGACGCGGTACTCGCCCAGGCAGCACCGACGGCCCCCCACTTCGGAACGAGCAGCAGGCACAACGCGACGGTCGCCACCGCCCCGAGCCAGTGCCTCCCCACCGAGATCCAGAGGTTCCCCTCCGCGATGATCCACTTACTCAGCACCGAGGACATGAACATGAACGGCACAGCCAGCGCCTGGATCCTCAGCAATGCCGCCGCATCCTCGTACTCGGCGCCGAACGCGGTCACGACGACGACGTCCGCGAGGACGTACAGGAGCACGGCGATGGCGATGCCCGCCCACAGCGCGCCGTCGAACGAGCGCTGCAGCCTGTCCCGGTATGCGGAACCGCCACCACTGTCACGATCCTTCCGGCGCGCTTCGAGCAGGGCCGGGAAGGTCGCGGTCATATAGGCCATGGGCAGGGCCAGGCACACGTCCATCACACGCTGCGACACCGCGAACATCGCCACACCGGTCGCGCCGACGAGGATCTGGACGACGATCAGGGACGCCCGCAGGTTCACCTGCTGGGCGATACCGGAGATCAGCAGCGGAGAGGACCGCTTCCACAGGTCCACCACGTCGCGGGCACCGGGCACTGCGAACGCTCGCCCGCTGGTCACATCCCGGCGATAGCAGACCAGAACGGCGACGCTGCCGGCGAACAGTTCGGCCACGTACAGTGCCACGATCACGGTGACACCGGATCCGAGCCACAGCGCAGTACATTTCGCGGCGAAGAAGACTGCTCCCACGATGATCTTGGCGAGGGCCGGTTTCCGTGCGTTCAGCCGGGCCTGGTACCAGAGTTCGGGCGCATCGAGCACACGACCGAACACCGCCACCGCCGCCAGCGCGACGAGAAGGAACTCGTCGACACTCGTTGCGGTGCTGCCCATGAAGCCCAGCAGGGCAACGAAATAGAACGCCACCGTGGCCTCGCGCACGATGATGATCGAGCACGTGACGGTTCCGGGCTCCCGGCTTTCGCTGTACCTCTTGATCGCCAGGCCGTACAGGCCCGCGAGTCCGATCGCGATGCCGAGACCGGCCAGGGACATGGCGTAGCTGTAGACGCCGAAGTCCTCGACCGGCAGTGTCCGGGCCAGGATCACACTCAGCAATCCGACGAACAGCAGGTTGCACACCTGCTGCAACGAGGCCCAGATTCCGTTGGAGGCAGCGCCGTCCCGCAAGCGATCACGGATTCTGCGCATCTTCGTGGCGGGGTTCGCTGCCTCCGCGTCGACGGTGTTCATCTCGTCGGATGCCGTTCAGCGCACACCGGACAGACCCACGATCACGGCTGCGCCGTGCGGCGCGCCGGATCGTGCGATCACGGACAGGCTGCGGCCCACACCGCGGAGTGATCGTTCGGCCAGCGCAGCACGCAGTACGTGGGTGCACGCGAAGTCGGCCCGGGCACGACCGGACATTCCGGGACCGTGCACGTCGAGCCAGCGGAGCGAGGCACGGTGGTCGGCCTTCTTCGAGATCGACCCGCGACTGTCCTGCTGGACATGGACGAGCGCTTCCGGTACCCAGACGAATTCGCATCCGGGTATCTGCATCGCGCGGGCGATGTAGTCCCAGTCCTGATGCTTGGGCAGCGAGTCGTCCCATCGCACGCGCTCGTGCAGTTCCCGGGAGATCAGCAGACCGCTCGTCTGGAGCGCGTGGGTGCCGAACCGAAGGCGCGGCCGGGTCACCAGATACGACGCGACGTCACCTCGCCCCTCGTACGGGCGCGACGGAATTTCGGTGACCGAACCGGCACGGTGGAAATACATACCGGTGGCGACGAGTACGCGGCCTCCGGCGGCGCGGCTCCGTGCTGCCGTCAACTGCTTCTCGATCTTCTCCGGCTCCCACCAGTCATCGTCGTCCAGGTAGGCGATGTACTCGCCCCGAGAGGCATCGGCGCCGAGATTGCGCGCGGCCGATCCGCCGATGCGCCCGGGAGTTCCGATCACCGTGACACCCCTGGCGCCGACCCGTTCCGTGACGGTGTCCAACGCCGACGGGTCGTCGACGACCACCGTGACGGTGACGGGCGCGGTCTGCGCGAGAGCGCTCTCCACGGCGCGGACGACGGACTCCCGGCCGATGGTCGGTATCACCACCGAGACAGGCATGTTCACGACTTCTCCTTCTCTCCTCCGGCCACGCGATGCCGTTCGCCCGTCGCGAGCACGTTCACGACGAGGACCATCAGAAGCACGGGTTCGACGAGATAGCGGAACGCGAGGCGTCGCGGTGATCGCGCGAGCCGATACAGCCATTCCACTCCGCAGCGTCCCGTCCAGCGCGGCGCGAGATCCTGTGCCCCGGAAAGGTAGTCGATGCATCCGCCGACGTTCGCGACGACCTTGCCGGCGAACTCGTCGTTTCCGATGTTCTCGGCGATCCAGTACTCCTGGGTGGGCATACCGCGGCCGACCAGCACGACGTCGGCCTTGCGGACCGCCTCCTGCCAGGTCAGTCCCGTCGCCATCGAGCTCTGCGGCTCGAGCCGGTATCCGTCGAATCCCATCCACACCACGTTCGGGTGGTTCGCCTCGACCCGTTCGGCGGCGAACCGGGCGGATTCCGGTGACGCACCGATCGACACGATGGTGCGGCGCTCCCCCGACTCCAGCAGGACGTCGAGCCAGTCGGAGCTGCCGACGCGGCGGTCACCCCCGAGTTTCCGTCGTGAGGCGATCCGTGCCAGCTGCAGGATCGGCCAGCCGTCCACCAGGAAGACGCCGGCCTTCCGATACGCCTCGCGGAACCGAGAGTCCTTGAGATGCAGATACAGCGCATGGAGGTTGTAGTTGGCGATCCACAGCGGCTCACCCGCCCGGCTCGCCGATCCGATCAGATCCGCGACCTCGGCGGCGTTCATCGGATGCAGCCTGATCCCGAGCAGATCGATACGAACTTCCGGTGAATCAGTCATTGTTCGTCCCCGTTTCGGTCGTGCGACGGTCGTGGTGGGTATCCGCGGGTGCCGCGCCGTCGCCGGGACGGGCGGCGTCCGCTGTCATGAACAGCGCGGCGGCGACGACGACGAGCCCCGCGGTCTGAGGTCCGAAGAGCGCCTCGGCGAACATCGCCGCGCTCGTCCATGCCGAGAGCAGCACCGCCGAACGCTTGCCCAAGTACTTGCACAGACTCGCCACTGTCGCGGCGAACAGCGCGATCCCGAGGATCCCGGTCTGGTAAGCGAGTACGCCCCAACTGCTTTCGCCACCGGTGAGGATCCACCTGGAGACCGGTGCGCCGGCGATCCGCGCGAAGTTTCCCCCGTTACCGACACCCGCGCCGGCGAATTCGGTCAGCGCGTGCTTCATGCCCGCGACGAATCCGGCGAGGTGGTAGGTAGTGCTGTCGCCGCCGATGATGCCGAGCGGGTCGGCGAAGACGGACAACGCCTTACCGGGTCCCTTCGCTGCCGCGACGTAGGCCAGGACGAGGAGCACGGAGATCGACCATCCGGCGAGCAGACCGCCCCACACGCGCTTGGACCGCGCGTACGCGATCCCGCTGATCGATGCGATCAGGAGCATGAGGAACCCGCTCTTGGCCCCGCTCGAGATCAAGACCCACACGCACAGGGCGATGCACACGTACATGCCGGCTCGTACGGACCGGGGTCCCTGGATCGCGACGAGCGCGGCGATGATGACGACCGCGGCCGCGATGTATCCGGCATTCGTCGGCTCGACGACGAACCCGCCGGTGCGGTCGAACTGCAGGCCGAGGAACGACGTCACCGACGACAGCGAGTTGAGTGCGCCGTTCTTGTCCACGTTGACGATCGACCGCCAGACGGTCGATCCGACGAGGGTCTCCGCGAGCGTTCCGATCGCCAGCACCGCGGTGCTGTACCGAACGACGGCACCGAGCAGAGCGGATCGGCGTTCGTCGCTCCACTGCGCGGTCATCGCCACGATCAGCAGCACCGTGGCGAGCGGAATGAGAAAGTTCCGCAGATACGGCAGGGTGGCACCGCCGAGGGACGTCACGTGCGCGACCACCACCAGCGCGAAGAGGCCGTACCAGATCACGGGCCGCCGGTAGGTCTTCAGGTTCGTCATCGCGGTGGGGAACATCAGCGCGATGGCAGTGACGATCGCGACCGTCTTGCTCTCGCTGATGTAGACCGGCACGAGGTCGATGTGCCCGGGCACGAACATGCCGACCGCGAAGTTCTGGAAGAACGCGAGTGCGAGCCAGAAGACGACGAACAGCTCCGCCCCGACAGCCATCGTCAGCACGGTCGCCACGACGACACAGCCCACCGCGAGGCCCATCAATGCCGTCGGGCGGAACTGGCCGACGAAGGACAGGGGTACCGCGTAGACGGCGAAGGCCGCCAGCGTCACGAACAGCAGATAGGCGAGGTTCGTCGGCACGCCGGCGTCGGCCGCGCCGCCGACACGCGCACGATGGAGCGACACGAATGGGGCTGCGGCCTCGCGTGAGCGCGGGGCCGCACCGCGCCGGAGGTCGTCGCGACGACCGATCGTCGTGGTCATTGCGGCTGCCTTCCGTTCGTCGCTGTCGTTCCGGATCCGGTCCATGTCGCCGCCACTCACGAACCGACGCCGATGTGGAGCTGCATCTCGTCCGGCCCGGTGTTCGCGAGTACCACGGTCAGCTCGGCACCGGCGGCGTCGGTCCGGAACGCCACAGCGATGGCGCCGGCACGGTCGCCGAAGCAGTCACCGACCGTGTTCTCCACACCGTCCGTGATGACGACCGCATCGCCCTTCTCCCGCGCGACGAGCACAACGGCCGTTGCGGCACCCCGGGATCCGTCCTGCGGATTTCGCGCCAGCAAGGACACCGAGTGCACGCGACCGATGGCGAACTTGTCCAACGGGAGGTTCGTGAACGTCTCCGCCGCTTCCTGTCCCGCGGCCAGAGTCACCTTGCGCGGGCCGGAACCGGCACCGCTCACGAATCCGGCACGTGTCGACTTCCCCAGGTTCGCCGCCAGTTGCACACCGGAGCCGGAGGCCTGTGTGCCGTCGCCGCCCGGACCGGTGTGACCGGTCAGGTCGTTGCCGACGACGATGCCGGTCGATTCCGGATCCGCGACGAGGCACGCAGCGGGAGAGTCGTATCCCTGGCCGTCGTCGTTCGGGCCCGAGTGTGTCACGTTGCCCAGAACCAATGTTGCGGTGCCGCCGGTGGAGTGGATGTGCGTGTCGTCGCCGGCGATCCCCTCCGAGCGTGCGCCGTTGCGCCGCAGAACGTTCGCGGTCACGACCGTCCGCTCGCAACCGGACAGCCGGATCCCGGATCGGCCGTTCCGATCGATGTTGTTGCCGGACAGAATGTTGTGCTTGGCACCTTCCGCGTGGATGCCGTAGCCCAGATTCCACTCCACCTTGTTCTGCGTGACGATGTTGTCGTTCGCTCCCGGCGGCAGGTGGATTCCGCCGGTGCCGTTCACGTTGACGTAGTTGAGCGAGACGATCGAATCGACGCACCTGGCGATCCCGTATTCCGCGTTGTCGTGGACGTTGCAGCACTCGATCCGGTTGACCCCGGAATAGCCGCAGTCGATCCCGGTACGGCAGTGCAGGATGTTGACGTCGCGGACGAGGTTCCTGCCCTCCAGCACGACGCCCTCGTGCCGGGGTTCGTGCTCGGTCCCGCGGACCGCGAGGGACAGCAGGCCGGCACCCTCCCGGAGCCGCACCACGGGATCGGTGCGTCCGTCCCCGGTGGCGATGAGACGGGTTCCCTCCTGCGGCACCCCGGTGTAGGCGAACGACCAGCTTCCGGCAAGTTGCCGCCCGGCAGGCACCACGACGGTCCCCGCCACCCGGAACCGCCCCGCGGGAAGGACCAGCGAACTCGTCGAGTGCAGCGCCTCGTTGATGGCATCGGTGTCGTCGGTCTCTCCGTCCCCGGCGATACCGAGTTCGGCGATGTCGTCCGGTTCGACCGGCAGCGGGCGCACGACGGCGGCGTCGCCGTCCCGGAATGTACGAGAGCATGTCGGGACAGTCGCGATCGCGGCTACAGCAGCGGTCAGCGCTGTACCGGAGATGGCCTGCCGACGGCTCAGACGCACGGGACTTCCTTCCTTCCTTCCTTCGGATCGCGGTGACGGTCAGCCGACGACGGCTTCCGAGACGGCCCGGCCGAGTCCGCGGTACTGCCACCCCGCACGACGCCACCTGTCGACGTCGAGGCAGTTGCGGCCGTCCAGAACGACCTTTCGGCGCACCACGGACGCGACCACGTCGGGGTTCAGCTCACGGAACTCCCTCCACTCCGTGAGAACCAGCACCACGTCCGCGCCGGCACACGCCTCCATCGTGCTCGTCGCGTAGTTCAGGGTCGGGAACAAGCGTCGCGAGTTGTCCATCGCCTGCGGGTCGAACACGGTGACGGCAGCGCCCTGCAGCTGGATCTGCCCGGCGACATTGAGGGCGGGCGAATCCCGTACGTCGTCGGAATCCGGCTTGAACGCGGCGCCGAGCACCGAGATCCGTGCGCCGAGCAGCGAGCCTCCCGCCGCTTCCCGGGCGAGTTCCACCATGCGACCGCGGCGTCGCATGTTGATGTTGTCGACCTCGCGCAGGAACGTGAGGGCCTGGTCGGCTCCGAGCTCACCGGCTCGGGCCATGAAGGCTCGAATGTCCTTCGGGAGACATCCTCCACCGAAACCGATTCCCGCATTGAGGAATCGGCGCCCGATCCGGGCATCGTGCCCGATCGCGTCGGCGAGGACGGTGACGTCGGCACCGGACGCCTCGCACACCTCCGCCATCGCGTTGATGAACGAGATCTTCGTCGCCAGAAACGCATTCGCCGAAGTCTTGACCAGCTCTGCCGTCGCCAGGTCGGTAACGATGAACGGGACGTCCTCGTCCAGGAGCTGCGCGTACACCTCCTTGGCGACCTCGAGCGCCCTCCCGGGACGCGCAGCGCCGACGCCCAGGACCACGCGGTCCGGATGCAGAGTGTCCTGTACCGCATAGCCTTCCCGCAGGAACTCCGGGTTCCATGCGAGATCGACATCGTCGCCGGCCGGAGCGAGCTGACGTGCCCGCGCTCGCAGTCGTTCGGCGGTGCCGACCGGCACCGTGGACTTCCCGAAGATGACGGCCGGCTCGGTGAGCAACGGCGCCAGCTGTTCGATCACCGAATCGACATAGGTCAGATCGGCCGCGAATTCCCCCTTCTTCTGGGGTGTTCCGACACCGATGAAGTGCACGTCGGCGAACTCCGCGGCCTCGGCGTACGACGAGGTGAACCGAAGCCGCCCGGCCGCGATGTTGCGCGCGAGGACCTCCTCGAGGCCGGGTTCGTAGAACGGAACCTGACCGGCTTCGAGCTTCGCGAGCTTACCGGCGTCGACGTCGACACCCAGTACCTGGTGGCCCAATTCGGCCATGCACGCGGCGTGAGTGGCACCCAGATAGCCGGTTCCGAACACGGCGATACGACAAGTCATGGCAGATACCCGACTCTTTCTGTTTCGTTCTCGAGGGATGCGGTGGGCTAGTACGCGCCGTCGCTCGCGACGACCGCCTTGACGGTCCGCGCGATGATCAGGACATCGCTCACCATCGACCAGTTCTCGACGTAGGACAGATCCAGACGCACGGACTCGTCCCACGACAGGTCGGAGCGTCCGCTGACCTGCCACAACCCGGTGACGCCCGGCCGCACGAGAAGCCGGCGCTGGACGCGACCGTCGTAGTTCTCGACCTCTCGCCGCAAGGGCGGACGCGGACCCACGACACTCATCTCGCGTCGAACGACATTGATGAACTGCGGCAGCTCGTCGATGCTGTAGCGCCGGAGGAATTTTCCGACCCGGGTGACCCGCGGGTCCTCACGCATCTTGAACAGCAGGCCCGCGCCCTCGTTGTTCTTCATCAACGCCGCGACCTGCCGGTCGGCTCCGGTCACCATCGACCGGAACTTGATCATTCCGAACGGTTTTCCGTCGAGCCCGATCCGCTCCGAGCGATAGAAGACCGGTCCCTTGCTGTCCAGCTTCACGGCCAGCGCGACGAGCGCGAACACCGGGGCCAGCACGAGCAACGCGGTCGACGCGAAGACCAGATCGAACGCGCGCTTTCCGCTGCGCTTCGCACCGTGGTAGCTGGGCTTCTCGACGTGGATGAGCGGTAGTCCGGCGACCGGGCGCATCTCCAGCCGAGGCGCCGAGACATCCACGACTCCGGTGGCGACCACCAGGTCGGCGTCGTGCGGATCCATCTCCCACAGCAGGTCGCGAATGCCGTCCGGGCCCAGTGTCTCGGTCGCGGCGACCGCGACGGTGTCGGAACCGGACGCTCGGAGCGCGTCCACGATCGAGTGCTCGTCCCCATAGACGGGAATTCGCTTGCCCGCGACCTCCATGTGATCGCCGGCGATTCCCGAGTACCGGGGCACGCAGACACCGGCGACGTGGTACCCGTCCGTCGAGTTGCGTTCGAACGTCTCGACCATCAACCGCACCGAACGCGCGCCGCCCACGACGAGGACCGAGGTCCGGAACTCACCCCGATTGCGCTTGGCGGCGAACACCTTCCGCCACAACCAACGTCCGACGAGAAGCCCGGCGAGGCCGGTCGGGAACGCGATCGCCAGATATCCACGAGCGAGCTCGAGCCGGAACACGAGCGCGATGATGGCCACCAGCCCGAACATCCGGAACGTGGCCGAGAGAATCCGCTGGTATTCGTCGTATCCGGAACCGATCACCCGACGCGAGCGGGTCCGGAACGCAGCGAGGAACGCGAGCCACAGCGCTGCGAGGCAGATCGAAATGACGACGTAATTCCATTCGGCTGCAGTCGCATTCACGAGCATGTCGCTCTGACCGAAGCGAACGACGTGCGCCAGCGTGACCGCCAGCACGACGACGAGGCTGTCGGTGACGATCAGCCTTCGTACATAGATCCGCTGCCAGGCCCGTCGCGTGCTCGCGCCGGCGGCGTGAGTCGGCGGCTGCGCCACGCCACGAGGGCCCGACCGGACAGGCTCGAGAGCCAGTCCGGTCCGCCCTTCGGGCGGTTGTTCTACCACTGTCATTGATTTGTGTCCTCCCCGTACCGGTAAGCCGTCGCCGGTTGGGCACGAGCCCACGCAACTCGCGCGACCGCCGGACTCCGCGCAACTGTTCCTCCCCAGGAATTGCACGAAATCGACGACCGGCACCAATTGCCTTACGCAGGTAGTGAGTCTCAACTATTTGTGTGCAGATTGCATCCTCTTGCGACACGACCGGCGTTTCACGTTTTGTTGCGCAGCAGATTCCAATTTGCGAGTCGGTGGCGGCGTGGGGCCGTCGGCCCTGGTCAGCCGACGACGGACAGTTGCGCAGTTCGCTTACCGACCAGTAGTTTTCGTCGGCGGAGAATGCCGCTTATGAGATAGATCACACGGGAGGAATGGATTTCGAACGACACTTCTTGATTTGGACATTCGACCAGTTCGACTGCACTCTCCGCGGCGCGACCGAAAATCGTCCCGCCGGGCCGGACCTTCGTGGACGACGGCAGCGCCGGCAGGAGGCCCCGTCGAAGGGACCGGAGGCCGGCTACTCCACCGGACCGGGATCGGGTGGTCCGATCTGGCGAGAGATGAATGTGACTGTCGGACAGAAGCCGTCGAGGACCGACCCCGACACGCGGAGGTCGCGCGACCGCCCCGGACTCTCTATACTCCGATTCGACTCCATGCCTCCCTACGATCGCCGGTTCGATCGTCGCTTCTGCCGGAGTTTTCCAATCACCGCACGAGGACGTGCACTTCGTGCTCGGCGCAGCGCGCCGGGCATCGGGCGTTCGTCGCTCGTTCCTGCGAGTTCAGTTATGAGGTAATGCCATGGGGAGTAACTACACCCACGTCCACAACACCTTCAGGACCGCCGTCGTCCCCGCCGCCGGGATGGGCACTCGTTTCCTGCCCGCCACCAAGACGGTGCCGAAAGAGCTCCTGCCCGTGGTGGATACACCGGGAATCGAGCTCGTCGCGTCCGAGGCAGCAGGATCCGGCGCGAGCCGGCTCGTCATCGTCACCGCTCCCGGCAAGGACGGTGTGGTGTCCCACTTCGTCGACGATCTCGCACTCGAGAGCAGACTGGAGGAGAGCGGAAAGTCACATCTTCTCGAAAAAGTCCGGCGTGCACCGAATCTCATCGATGTGGAGCCGGTGGTCCAGGAACGACCCCTCGGGCTCGGACACGCCGTCGGCTGCGCCGAACAGGCCCTCGACGACGACGAGGATGCCATTGCCGTCCTGTTACCCGACGATCTGGTGCAGCCCTGCGGAATTCTCGATCTGATGTCCCGGGTGCGGGCGGAACGCGGAGGTAGCGTGCTGTGCGCGATCGACGTTCCGAAGAGTCAGGTCGGTTCGTACGGAGTCTTCCACGTCGAAGAGGTTCCGGGCGTGGCCGAACCGGATGTTCTGCGGGTGCTCGGAATGGTGGAGAAGCCCGCGCTTGCCGACGCTCCGTCCACTCTCGCTGCGGCCGGCCGGTATCTGCTGGACCGCGCCGTCTTCGATGCTCTTCGCCGCATCGAACCCGGCGCGGGTGGTGAACTCCAGCTCACCGACGCCATCGCCCTGCTCATCGACGAGGGGCACCCCGTCCACGTCGTCGTCCATCGCGGGACACGGCACGACCTCGGCAATCCGGGCGGATACCTGCGGGCGTCCGTCGACTCGGCGTTGGGCAACCCCGACTACGGTCCGGGGCTTCGCCGGTGGCTCGCCGAGCGTCTCGGGCTCGAGGATTCCGCCGACCGGGTCCGGACCGCATGACGAGCGGGTCCGGATGCACGACACGACTTCCGATCGGTGGCGTGCATCCGGACCCGAGGGTCGGGTCTTCCACGTGCACGCACGCGAAAGGAGGCCCGCAGCACGTTCTACGGACCTGTTCGTGACACCGACGGGCACCTCCGGTCGGAGTCCGCTAAACTGTCGGACGTCGCCGCAAGGTGACGGGTGCGTCTCCGTATGTCCTCCCCGACAACATGGAGTTACTGCACAGCCCCGCCCGGCTCCTCCCCTTTTGCCGGCGGGGCTTTCCCGTCTTCCGGCACCGCCGTGCTCACACGACGCCGAGCGCACTCAGCACGAATGCAACCACCCAGTCGAAGATCTCCTGGGGCCCAATGACACTCGATCCGGTGGACGGCACCCGAGGAGACTCCTCGGCCGCATGAGCGGGAGCCGCTGCCGCGGTGATGGCCGCGAGGACGACCGCGGAGACGACCGCGGTTCTCATTCGACCAGATGTCACTTCGACCTCCGTTGCATTCACTTTCGTTGTCGCCGGGGCCCGTTCGACGAACCCCGGTCTGTGACGACCGGGGTTACCCCTCGCAAGCCCGGTCGGCACAGCCCGGGAGCGGCGAGACCGACTCGGCCGGATCGTTGATCGATCCGGCCGAGGGATCCCGCCACCCTGTCCCCGACTGGGACTACCGTAGCACAAAACCGGTCAAACGGTTTTTTACCATCATGTGACATTTTTTCGGCATCTTTCGGGCTTTTCGGACACCACAAGTGTCGGCGAGCCGTAACGCCCCTGTTCGGCGGGCTGTTCTATAGTCGCCGCCGAGCGGCTTCGAAGATTCGTTCACAGGACAACAAGGGAGGCCCAGACGATGGCCGGGGGTACGCATGCGGGCGAGGCACGTCCCGTTCTGGGATTCGAGTCGACTGTGCCGCGCCGCTTCGTGCACCGCCGGTCGGTCGCGGAAGTCTTCCTCACCGACTGCGTAGCCACGGACACGGTCGATCACTTCACCCTCGGTGCGCAATGGCCACGATCGCACAGCTTCTATCGGTCGCACAACGGTCGCTACGACACGATGCTGATGGTCGAAACCCTGCGCCAAGCGACGATCTACCTGGCGCACACCAGGTATCGAGTGCCCCTCGGTCACCCGTTCGTGATGCACACCCTGCGCGTGGACGCCACACCACACGCTCTGTCGATCGACGACCGGCCGGCCGAAGTGACGATCGAGGCGCAGGTCGGCGACCACTTCTACCGGGGCAACATGCTCGCGCGCTTCTCGGTCACCTACGTCTGCCGCATCGGCGACAACGAAATCGGGCGCGGTTTCGGCACCGCGAGTGTATTCACTCCCGCTGCGTACGCCCAACTTCGTTGGGGTGGTTCGGGTCCCCGAGCAATCGGCACGCCGGTCCGTCCCGAGCCGATGTCCGGCAAGATGGTCGGGCAGTTCCGTTCGGAGGACGTGGTCCTCGGAACGGAGCACGGCCCGAACCGGTGGACACTGCGCGTGGACGACGAGCATCCCATCCTCTTCGACCACCCGAGCGACCACATTCCGGGCATGCTCGTTCTCGAAGCTTTCCGGCAGGGGGCTCGCGCGGCGCTCGCCCTGCCGCACGCGGACATCGAGTCCGTCGAGGTCACGTACCACCGATTCGCCGAGAACGACGCGAACGCCACGGTGTCCGCCGAGCCCGATCCGGATGACCCTTACACAGTTCGCATTTCGGTCGAGCAGTGGGGACAGCACATCGCCAGCGGCCGGGTGCGCCTCCTATCGGACGGTTTCCGGTGACGGCACGATCGTCGTCACGACGCGGCTGCGGACCACCGTGCGTTGCGGATGGTTGCGATCTTCCAGTGCCGGTCGGCCGGCATGAGGCCCGGCAGCATCAGCGACCACATCTCGTCCAGTCGCTGCTCGAGGTCCTCCCGCCCGGTCAGGACGTTCGAGACCAGCTGCACTCCGGTGAACGCACCGATTCCGAAACGTGCGAGAACGTCGGGCTCGATGGTGTCGAGAAGGTCACCTTCGGCGCGGGCTCGGTCGGAAAGTCCCTCGTACGCTCTGATCCAACCGAGATACGGCTCTGCCGGTCCGGCGACCGCACTCAGTTCCAGGGTCAGCCGGATACCGGCTCGCACGATGGGGTCGTGCACCATCTGATGCCCGAATTCGTAGCTGAGCATGACCATCTGCTCGAGGGCGGAACTACCGGTTGCAGCGATCGCGTCGACGGAGGCGATGGAGATGCGGTGCTGTTCTCCGATGATGGCCTGCGCCAACTCTTCTTTCGACTTGAAGTGGAAGTAGAGGGCGCCCTTGGTGGTGCCGGCGATCTCGACGATTGTGCCCAGCGTCGATCCTTCGAAGCCTTTCTGTTCGAAAGCCTTTGCCGCGCCCATCAGGATCTGTTGTCTGGTTGCCTTCGCCCGAGCCTGCCTGACCACGTTCGCTCTGCCCCTAACCGACAAGTGAGATGAATAGTGACGGAATTTGCTGACAACCCCGCTTCCGACCGGTCACAGAACACCATAGCCCGATCCGACCCCCCCGGATCGGTACCGCCTGCGCCGCGAATCGTACTCTTCGGCGCGACCGGATTCATCGGGAGCGCAGTACTCGAGGCCCTGACCAGTGCGGGGGCAGACTTTACCGCAGTGGCACGGCGGCCGGACGCGGTTGCCGAGTCGGCTCCGCGTGTCGTCGCGGCGGATCTCACCGATCCGGCGAGCCTGCCGGGCGCGTTGACCAGCGCGGATGTGGTCGTGCACGCCGTCTCCTATACCGGTGGCGACCCCGAACAGGCCGACGCGGTCAACCGGATCGGCACCGAGCACCTGGTCGCCGCCGCCCGCGAGCGCCGCGTGCCGCTGATCTACGTCAGCACGGTCGGCGTGTACGGATCCGGACCGCACCGCGGGATCGTCGAGGGCACTCTGGACCCGAACCCGGTATCCGTTCTCAGTATCAGCCGGCTCGCTGCCGAGAAGGCCGTGCTCGACTACGGGGGGACGGTGGTCCGGGTCGGTTTCGTGTACGGACCCGGCGACCGCTGGTTCGCCCCCGGCCTGGCGTACATCCTCGCCCGTCTCGGTGCGTGGGTCGACGAGGGCCGGTCGGTGCTCTCGCTCATCGGCGTCGGCGACCTCGGCCGACTGCTCGCGGCACTCGCGCGGCAGGCACCGCCGCTCCGGCCCGGCGGCACCGTGCTGCACGCGGCGTATCCCGAGCCGCGGCCGGTGCGGGAGATCGCGGCCGAACTCGCGGCCGGCGGTGCGTTCCCCCTACCGGAGGCGAGCCTGACTTTCGACGAGGCCGTCGCACGCGCACCCGAACTCGGACTGTCCGAACGCAACATCGATCTGGCCGGGCACGACCACCACTACGACTCGACTCGCATCTGGGAGACGACCGGGCTCCCCGTTCCGGACGAACGTCCCCGGCTGAGCTTCTGACGGACGCCGCCCCTCCCGCCCCGTGCGCGATTTTGGTAGCGGCCGCTACCGAAATCGCGCACGGGAGGGGGCTGCGGCGCCGGTCAGTACGCGCCGTCGCTCGCGAGGACCGCCTTGACGGTCTTCCCCACGATCAGCAGATCCTGCACCATCGACCAGTTCGACACGTAGAACAGATCGAGCCGGATCCGGTCGGTCTCGGACAGGTCGGATCGTCCCGAGACCTGCCACAACCCGGTGATGCCGGGGCGGACGAGCATCCGGCGTTCGACGAAGCCCGGCACGTCACCGCCCTCGCCGGGTGTCAGTGGGCGGGGACCGACCATGCTCATCTCGCGCCGGAGGACGTTGAACAGCTGCGGCAGCTCGTCGAGGCTGGTACGGCGGATGAAGCGTCCGACACGGGTGATCCGGGGATCGGCCGAGGACTTGAAGAAGGTCGCGTCGTCCTGGCCGACGTCCGCGCGGATCTCGTCCTGCAGCCGGTCCGCGCCGACCACCATCGAACGGAACTTCCACATCCCGAACATCTCTCCGTTCAGGCCCACCCGCTGCTGACGGTAGAAGACGGGACCGCCGTCGCCGAGTTTGATCGCCACCGCCACGGCCAGCATGACCGGTGAGAACACGAGGAGCGCGATCGTCGCGGACACGAGGTCGAACACCGTCTTCGCAGCCCGGTTGGAACCACGGAACTGCGGTTCCTCGACGTGCATCAGGGGAAGACCGCCGACAGGCTTGATCGCCAGACGCGGCGCGGCGACGTCCATCACCGCCGGCGCGACCGCAAGGTCGACGCCGTAGGGCTCGAGTTCCCACGCGAGGTCGCCGAGATCGGCGCTGCCCCACTGGCCGCTCGCCGCGACCGCGACGGTGTCCGCGCCGGTGAGTTTGACCGCGCGGAGGACTTCGGTTTCGTCGCCGAGCAGCGGGATCTCGCGGCCCCCGATGGTGACCGTCTGGCCGTGCTCTCCGGAGTAGCCGGGAGTGCACACACCGACGACGCGGTAGCCGGCGTCGGCGTCACGGTCGAAGGACTCCACCATGGCCTGCGCGGCGCGCTCGCAACCGACCACCAGGACCGAACTCTGGAACCGGCCGCGCTCGCGCAGCCGCTCGAGGTGCTGCCGCCACCACCAACGGGAGGCCAGCAGTCCGAACAGGCCCACAGGCAGGGCGACCGCGAGATAGGCACGTACCAGGTCGAGTTCGACGAGAAGCGCGAGGATTGCGAGACCACCGAAGAACTGCATCGTGGCGTAGGTGACGAGGCGGTACTCCTCGAGGCCACTACCGGTCACGTTCTGGTCGCGGGTGCGGTGGAACGACAGGGCGAGAAGCCAGATCGCTGCAACCGCGACGGACAGGATGGTCTCGTCGAGGACTTCGGACGCCGTGAACGACGTCCGAAAATCCGAGTTCCCGAATCGAATCCATTGCGCCAGTGCGACCACCGCGATGACGACGCCGACGTCGGACAGTCGCAGCCATCTCGCGTAGGCCACCTTCCACTGGCGCCGGTTGCTTCGCCAGCCGGGGTCCGATGCCTCCGCGGTCGGTCGGATCGCGATCGGATCCGTCAGTTCACCGGGACCGGCGTCATTCGTAACGTCCATCTTCGGTTATTCCCCCACGCACTCCCCTTCAGGCCCCCGACGCGATCGAACAGAACAGTTGCCGCACCCTCGGTGCGGCGGGCGGTCGCTCTTCCGAGCCACCGCGGCACGAATGCTTGCATGCTGAGGTGCACGAAAAACCGTACAGTGCAGGAGATCACACGCTCTCGCTGCCGATCACCCCGGTTTTCACCCCCTATTCCCATGCAGGACGCCCATCCGCTCCCCACGCGCCCCGGGTGAATTCACCCTCGAATCACCCTTGACACCCCGCATTTTCGACCGCCGATTCGGACGAGGACACGCCGGAGCAGGCGTCGAACTACGACGCGATAGAGAATCGAGATCCGTCGGTACCGGGCGTCGGAGATGCGGAACGACCGGGAGAAAACTAGGTGTGGTGTCGAAATTCCTTGCTCGCCAAGGGTACCGGGATCATCCGAGCGCGAGCATCAACACTCGAACCGGACGCTCCCGATACCCCGGCTGCCATCCCCCAGACCCATCGGCGTGCGTGCGATCCACCAGAAGAGGAGAACCTGCACAAATCCGCACCCCCGGACTCACCCCATCACCAATGGGACGAAGCTACCCCACCAACTGTGTGCAATCAAGGTGCAAAAACATCGACAATCGTGACCCACGTCACCGATGATTCGGCGGGTGTTCGTCGTCAGTTTCCGACCCATGCAACGATTTCGGCGCGGAACCGTTCCGACGAGAGGTCCGCGGTCGAACCTGCCGACGGGCGCGGAACCCGATCGATCTCCAGAATGCAGTCGGCAACCGCCTCCCAGCGGTCCTCGCGGAAGCACAGGCCGTCGACTCCCTCGGTCAACCACTCCGACGCACCCCCGAGGCTGTTCACGATCACCCGGGCGCCGGCGGCGCGGGCCTCGACCGGCATGATCCCGAAGTCTTCGATCGCCGGGAAGACGTACACGAGCGCCCGTTGATACAGGGTGTACAGCAACGCATCCGACGGACGGCGCAGCACCCGTACCGGAACCCGCGCCGATTCGGCGAGCTCGCGCAGCCGTGCTTCCTCCGGCCCCGATCCGGCGATCACCGCGGGCAGCCCGGCCCGCTCCGCGGCACGGATCACCCAATCCAGTCGCTTGTACGGAACGAACCGGGACGCTCCGAGGACGAACGAGTCCGGCAAGCTCGCCACCAGCGCCGATTCCTCGTCGTCGAGTTCCGTACGCCAATCCGCGACGGCGGTGATCCGCCGCGTGTCCACCGGCGGGAACACGACCCGCGCGTCCACGTCCCACGCCTTCTCGATCCGGCGGCGCACGAAGTCGCTGTTCGCCGCGAAACGCGCACCTTCACGGGCACGGCGTCGATCGATCCCACGGAGGACCGGTGATGCCAGCCGCGCCGCGGGCGACGTGCCACGTTCGTCGAGTTCCGGGGTCCACAGGTAGCGCGCCGGCGTGTGAACGTAGACGTACTTGCGGAATTCGGCGGGCGGCGTGCGGAACGAGACGTGGTGCGCGAAACAGTGCGAGCTGACCAGGGCGAAGTCGTAGTCGCCCGGACGGCCGCGCCACACGAACGGCATGGCCGGCAGCGCCAGGGCCTTGCTCCGCCGCAGCGGGGTGCGCGCGAGCGCGCTCTCGACGACGGTGCGGCCCGGGTATCGGTCGGCGTTGTCCCACAGGCACAGCACGTCCGCGTCGGGGAAGCAGCGAACGAACTCGTCCAGAACCTTCTCCGAACCGCCGTCGCGCTCGATCCATTCGTGTACCAGAACTCCAGGCATGGCAAATCCCTTCGGAGCCGACGACATCCCTTCGGGGCCGACGACACGGCCACGGCCGGTTACCTTAGGCCGAGACAACCCCGATCCGGTAACGCCGGAGGTCCCGGGCCCGATCGAATGCATCGTGAGATCAACAGGATTCGACCCGACGCCGCGATCGGGCATGGAGATTTCACCCCCAGAATCACCCTCGGAGGACTTGGAGAATCACCATGGGCGTGCAATATCCGACCTGGTTCGGTCCGGACGATCTGCCTCTGCTGGGGACCGTCCACGTTCCGGACTCGGGCCGTGCACGTGCCGCGGTGGTGCTGTGCCCACCGCTCGGGAAGGAACACGTCGACACCTACCGCGGCATCAAGGCCCTCGCCGAGTCCCTCGCCGACCGCGGTCTGCTCGCGGTACGGTTCGACTACGCCGGAGCCGGTGACTCGGCGGGTGCACAGGACGACCCGGACGCGGTCACGGGGTGGCTGCGCAGTGTCGTCGAAGCGGTCGGGTCGGCCCGTGCCACCGGTGCCTCGTCGATATGCCTCGTCGGGTTGCGGTCCGGGGCGTTGATCGCCGCCGCAGCAACTGCGACGGAGGCGATCGACTCGATGGTGCTGTGGGACCCGATCCTGTCCGGCCGCAGCTACCTGCGTGAGCAGCGTGCCCAGTACACGTTGAGCATCGGCGCGGACGATCCGTCCGATCCGCGGGTGTCGATCCTCGGTGGTGTTCTCGACCCGGCCGCCGTGTCCGCGCTCGGCGCGCTGAAGATCGACCCGGCGCGCCTCGCCGGCGTCCGCACGCTGCTGGCGGTTCGTACCGCCGTGGCCGACACTCCGGCCGTGCGCTCGCTCGCCGGCGCCCTCGACGGTGACGAGGTCACCCTCGTCGACCACGAGGCGTTCACCACCCCGGCCAGCTTCCATGTCGCGCTGCCCACCGGGCACATCCGTGAGATCGCGGATTGGATCGCCGCGGGTGCCCCCGCCGCCGACACCGAGGTCCGGCTGAAGGTGCGCGACCGGGCGCAGGTCGCGTCGGCCCCCGACGGCCGCCCTGTCGTCGAGACCCTCGAGGAACTGGGGCCGAACGGACTCTTCGCGATCCGCACGCACGCTACCGGTGGAGACGGGTCGACGCATCCCACCCTCCTGTTCCACGCGACCGCGTACGAGCATCGCGTCGGGCCGGGCAGGTTGTGGGTCGAGATCGCGCGGTCGCTCGCCGCGGACGGGGTGTCGTCGGTGCGGTACGACCGGCGCGGCACGGGCAACACCGGCGTCGTCGACCCCGACCATCCCGTGGCCCTGTACTCCGACGACTCGGACCGGGACGCCCGCGACGCCGCCGGCGCGGCGGTCGCCGACCCGCGCGATCTGGTGATGACCGGGTTGTGTTCCGGCGCCTGGTATTCCGCGGCCGTCGCGTTGCGGGTGCGGCCGCGCGCGGTGATCCTCACCGACCTGATCCTGTGGTCGGTGTATCGGCGGCGGTCGCTGCGCGAACAGCTGGCTCCGGGGATGCCCGCGGGCGACGGGGCCGGTGGCGACGCGTCGGCGCGGGCGCGGATCAAGGCGCTGCTGCAGCGGCACCTGCCGTACCCGGCGTGGCGGCTGCTCGGCCGGTTCGGCGTCACGCAGGTCCCGGAGGTGCTGCTCGAGGCGCTGCGCAAGGCGGGGGTTCCGACCACTGTGATCCTGTCCGCCGAGGACCACGCGTGGTTCGTCGGCCAGCGCGGCGAGGAGGGCCTGCGGCGGCTGCGGCGGCGCGGCGGCGATCCGGAGATCCACGCCGTCGGGTTCGGCGACCATCCCGCGCTCCACCGCGACCTGCGCGAGCGGATCCGGACGGTGACCACCGAGACGGTGCTGCGCCGCTTCGGGATCCCCGTGGACACCGAACGCACCGCGGACACCGGACGCACCGCGGAGGCACTCCGGTGATCGGTCTGCTCGCCGTCGGGATTCCCGCCGCGGCGGTGCTGTTCGCGCTGCTGTACCGGCGGCCGCAGAACGGGCTGTTGCTCGTCGCCGCGTTGACGCCGCTGCACGGCCTGCTGACGATCCTGCCCGGTGGACCGTCCCTGACGGGATGGAAGGAGGGTGTGCTCGTCCTGACGCTGCTCGCCACGTTCGTCACCCCGAACCGCGACCGGACGATGCCGCCGTCGATGCCGTGGTGGCCTGCCGCGGTCGTGTGGGTGGCGATCGGAACACTGTCGGCGCTGCTCGTGTCCGGTCCGGCCGCCGTCACCGCGCTGAAGGTCACCTACTTCTACCTGATCATCCCGATCATCCTGTGGCGCGCACCCTTCGACGCCCGCGACCGCGACCGGCTCGTCACGATCCTGATGGGCACGGCGGCGGTCGGCGCGGTCGTCGGCCTCGCGCAGCAGGTCGTCGGGGCGGACCGGCTGGTCGCGCTCGGCTACTCGTACGACGAGCACATCCGCACGACCGGGGGCATCCTGCGCAGCTTCGGCACGTTCACCGGACCGTTCGCGTTGGGGCTGTTCGTGATGATCGGCCTCATCGTGGGCGGCGCGGTCGCGCTCGCGGATCCGCGGCGGCTGCGCAACTCCCTGTTCCTGTGGGCGACGCCGGTGATGTTGCTCGGCATGGGTGTGACGATCGTGCGCGCCTCCTACATCGGGTTGGCGGCGGCGTTGCTGTGGCTGGCGATTCATCGCCACCGAGTGTTGTTGGTGCTCTTCGGTGCCGGTGCCGTCGCGCTTCCGGTCGCGCTGCTGTTCGTGCCGGGTTCGGTGACGTCCGCGTTGTTCTCGTCGTCGAGCCTGGGTGAGCGCGGGGACGGCTGGGCCGACACCGTCTCGTCCTTGTTCGTGCATCCCTTCGGGCAGGGTCTGGGTGCCACCGGGGCCGCCGCGGACAAGGCCGCCGAACTCGCCGATCCGCTGTATTCGACGCTGTCGCTCGACGCGGCGATCGCGCTCGGCCGGATCCCGTACCAGCCGGACAACTACTACATGAAGCTCATGGTCGAACTCGGGCCGGTCGGGCTGTGGATCTTCGGTCTGCTGCTGGTGTCCGCGGCCGTGTCGACGCTGCGGGCCTCGCGACTGCTGCGCGGCCAGGACTCGGCGCTGGCACTGGGCGTCAGCGCGTCGGTGATCGCTGCCGCGGTGGCGTCGACCGTGTCGACCTATTTCGAAATCTTCCCGCTGGACGTCTACTTCTGGCTACTTCTAGGAATCGTCGGATGCGCTCTCACACAACAACTCTCGCCTCGAACGGAACCCGGATCGGATTCGGGGCCCTCGCGCTGCGCCCCGGCGGCAGCGGGGTCCAGACCTACGCTCGCGAGCTCTTGAACGCGCTCGCCCCGAAGCTCGGGGCGGCCGGCCTGCGGGCGGTGGTGCAGAGCGATGCCCGCGCCGAGCTGCCCCGGCAGGTCACGCCCGTCGAACGCCCGGTGTGCGACGGGGCGCAGCGTGTCGCCTGGGGTCTGGTCCCGCTGCGCGACGTCGATTTGTTCCACGCGCTCGACGTCGATCTTCCGCTCGCCCAGCGCGGCCCGACCGTGTCGACGTTCCACGACCTGTCCGTCTTCGACGTGCCGTGGGCGTTCGGCCGCGGACGCGCCGCCGGGGAGCGGCGTCTGCTGCGCCGGGCGATGCGTCGCGCCGACGTCCTCGTCGCCGTCTCCGAGTTCACCGCGGATCGGCTGCGCGCCCACTGCGGACGCGAAGCCCACGTCACTCCCCTCGCGCCCGCGCCCTGGGCGGTCCCGCCCGGTGCCGCGGAGGTCGCCGAGGTCCGCACGCGGTTCGGGTTGCCCGAGCGGTTCGTGCTGCAGGTCGGCACCGTCGAACCCCGCAAGGACGTCGCGCTGGTCGCCGCCGCGTGCCGGCGGCTCGACGTGCCCTTCGTGCTCGCCGGTTCCGGATCGACCGGGCCCGGCAAGCCCGCCGGCGCACACGGTCTCGGCTACGTCGCCACCACCGACCTGCCCGCGCTGTACGCGGCGGCGACCGCCGTCACCTACGCCTCCACGTACGAGGGGTTCGGGTTGCCACCGCTCGAGGCGATGGCGTGCGGAGGCGCCGTCGTCGCGAGTGCCGTCGGCGGGTTGCCGCAGGCTGCACGCGACGGCGCGGTGCTGGTCACCGAACACAGCGAGGACGCGTGGGTCCGGGGCCTGCGCGAGGTTCTCCTCGATCGCGACACCCGCCACGCGCTGCGCAGCCGGGCGGTCGTCACCGCCGCGACCTCGACCTGGGACCGCACCGCGGAGCTGACCCTCGACGCCTACCGCCACGCCGGGCTGCGGATCTGAGGTAGCGATGGGCAGGCACACACGACCGGACGACCTCGGCGAGCCCGGGGTCGCGCAGAGCTTCGCGACAGAGTCGGGTGTCGGACGCCATGCCCGGCTCTGGGACACCGCATCGTGGTCCGCGCTGGGCAGCCCCAGCTACGGGACCGGCCAGGGCAGTGTCCGCGGCGACGTCGCCGCCGAGACGGTCGTGCTGCAGCGGATCGCCGCGAAGATTCGCGAGGACACGATCCACGAACCGCAGACCCCCGAACTCGACGCGCGCGACGCCCGCCGCAACACGATCACGATGCTGGGCAGCCGCGTCGCGGTCGCCGCGATGGGCTGGACCGGATCGATGATCGTCGCCCGCGCGCTGTCACCCGACGACTTCGGCAAGTTCTCGTTCGTCTTCGGTCTGCTCGGCCTGCTGTCGGTCGTCACCGATCTCGGTGTCGGCCGCGTGGTCCTCGCGAAGCTCGTCGAGTGCAACCCGTGGGAAGTGTCCTACGTGACGACGGCGTTCATCGCGCTGCGCGCCGCGCTGGGCATGCTCGGTCACCTGCTCGCGATCGCCTACGTGCTGGTGATGGGTTATCCGTCGGATGTGGTGTGGGCGACCGTGGTCGCCGGTCTCGTCGTCGTGGTCGCGACACCCAGTCACGCGCTGACGGTGATGTACCAGAGCCGATTACGGATGGCGTACGTCGCGGTTGCCGAGACACTCGGCCAGCTCGTGCAGCTCGTCTGCACCGTCGCCGCCGTACTGTTCGCCCCCGTGCTGCTGGTGCTCGTCGTGCCGGCGGTGATCAACGAGATCGTCGCGATCGTCGTCAAGATCCGCGGCGTGCGAAACGGTATCGCCGGTCCTGTACCCGCGGCCCGCGCCCAGTTGTGGCGATGGCGCGAGATGCTCGCCGAGGCCGTGCCGCTGAGTATCGGCTTCGCGCTCATCACGATCTTGTCGAAGATCGACGTGCTGATGCTCGGCCGCATGGACTCGTTCGACGCCGTGGGGCTCTACACCGTCGGCTACAAGTTCGCCGACCTCCTCGGGATCGTCGCCTCGACCGTCGTCGGTCCCGTCACCACCCTGCTCGTCGCGACGTGGCCCGGGGACACCGAGCGATTCCGCGGCCGCACCCGCGAGGCGGCGATCCTCCTCACCGTGCTCGGTGCGGTCGCCGTCGCCGCGTTCTGGCCTGTTGCACCGGCATTGATGGATCTGCTCTACGGTTCCCGTTTCGCCGAAGCCGCCGACGCCGGCCGGTTCCTCGTGCTCGGCAGCGCCCTGTCCATGCTCACCGAACTCGGATTGATGGTGCTCGTCTCCACGTCCCGCCACCGCGTCTATCCGTGGGTCGCGCTCGCCGGCCTGGCCGCGAACGTGGCGCTCAATCTGGTCATGATCCCGCGGTGGTCGTACTTCGGGGCGTCGATCGCGACACTCGTCACCGATCTGGTTCTACTGGCCGCCATCTGGATCGTCGTCGCCCGCACGGTCCCGGTCCGTCGGCTGTTCCCGGCCGGTGCGGTCGTCGGTGTCGCGATCCTCGGCTTCGCGGTGACCGTGTGGGCGACGCTGCTGACCGACCGCTTCCACATCCCGTGGATCGTGACCGCCGCGGTCGCGCCCACGCTCGTCCTCGCGGGCATGCAGTTCCTGCCCGTTGCCGGAAGAATCCGGCTCGTCCATCTCCTGAAGTCCAGGTAGCACTCGTGAATTACCGACCCACTTCCACGCGACGCCGCGTCGTCTTCGTCACCCACACCGCCCAGGTGTCCGGGGCCGAACTGGTCATGCTGCAACTGGTGCGGTGCGCCCTCGACGAGGGTCGCCCGGTCGCCGTCGCCTGCCCCGACGGGCCGCTGCGGTCGCGACTGCCGGCCGAGGTCGACATCCTGGCGATCCCCCTGCTCGGACCGCAGGGCGAACGCGGACTCGCCAAGGCCGCAACGGTCGCCCGGATCGCTGCCGGGTGGCTGCAGACCGGCCGGATCCTCCGGGCGGCACTGCGCGGACGGGAGGACACGGTGATCGTGAACTCGCTGTTCGCGTTGCCCGCCGTCGCGGTCGCGCGGATACCCGGCGTGGTGTGGCTCGTGCACGACACCCTGTCGAGTGCCGAGCAACGAGGGATCGTGCGGTTGTCGCGCCGCGGAATCGCCCGCGCTGTCGCGGTTTCGGAGCCGACGGCCCGGCCGCCCCGGCAGTTGGGAATCCCCGTGACGGTCGCGCATCTCGGTGTCGAGGTTCCCGACTTCAGGGTCTCCCCGGACGTCGCGGCGACCCCGGTGATCGGCATGATGGGTGCGCTGACCCCGTGGAAGGGACACCGGGTGCTGCTCGACGCGGTGTCCCGCATGCCGGGGGTCCGGCTCGAGATCGCCGGCGAACCCTTTCCCGGCGACGAACCGTACGCCGAGGAACTTCGCAGGCGTGCGAGCGAACCCGACCTCGACGGCCGCGTCGCCTTCCTCGGCCGCGTCGAACCCCTTCCGACACTGCGTACCTGGGACGTCGCCGTGTCCGCCAGCATCTCCCCCGAAGCGGGCCCGCTGGTGGCGCTCGAGGCGATGAGCGTGGGCGTGCCGATGGTCGGCACCGATCACGGCGGCACGTCGGTGTTGCTGGGGGGCGGTGCGGGACTTCTGGTTCCACCCGGTGATCCGGATGCGCTCGCCGCGGCGCTCCACCGGATACTCACCGACGACGGCCTGCGCCGGTCGGTCACGGAGACGGCCCGCCGCCGGGTCGAGGAGAACTACGACCGCACGACCACCGTCCCCCGGATGCTCGAGGAGTTGCTGCGTGCCTGAGTCGTTCCCCCGCCGCGCCGTCGCCGGGACGATCGCCGCTCTGACCACGGTGGTGCTCACCGCGACGGCCTGCTCCCCGGACCCGCTGCCGTGCGACCCGTCGGTCACCGCCGACAGTCTCGGGATCGCCACCGGGTCCGGCCTCGACGCGATGCCCGCCGACCGTCTCGAGCGGTATCTCGACCTCGTCGAGGCGTCCGGCGCCCGCTGGATCCGCTTCGACGTGGACTGGTCGACGATCGAACCGGAACGCGGCCGGAGCGATTGGAACGGTGTCGATCGGGTCGTGGCCGCGGCCACCGAACGCGGATTGCAGGTGCTCGGTCTGATCACCAACACCCCCGCGTGGGCACGCGTCGACGAGGCGGGGGATGACTCGCACGGCCGTCCCTCCGATCCCGCCGAGTTCGGCCGCTTCGCCGGGGATGCCGCGGTCCGGTACGCGGGTACGGTGCGCCACTGGGAGATCTGGAACGAGCCGAACCTGACGCAGTTCTTCACGCCCGCACCGGATGTCGAACAGTACGCGATGCTACTTTCCGCCGCGGCGGCCACGATCCGGGCCGCAGCACCGGAGGCGGTGGTCGTCACCGGCGGGTTGTCCCCCGCCACCGACGACGGTACCGACATCAGCCCCACGACCTTTCTCGACGAGCTGTACGGCCTGGGCGTCGAAGACGACTTCGATGCCGTGGGCATGCATCCGTACAGCTATCCGGCACTGCCCTCCGACGCCGGGACGCGGCGCTGGAACGCCTACTACCGCATGCGGAACCTGCACGCCGTCATGGCGGATCACGACGACGGGGACACCCGGATCTGGGCCACCGAGTTCGGGGCGCCGACCGGTTCGGGCGAGGACAGCGTGTCCCCCGACGAGCAGGCCGAGATCCTGCGCGACGGCATCAACGAGCAGCGGCGGCTGCCGTTCGTCGACAAACTGTTCGTCTACAGTCTCGTCGATCGCGGGACCGATGCCGCCGACCGCGAGCAGAACTTCGGCATCGTCGACCACGATCTCGATCCGAAACCCGCGATGGCCGTGGTGCAGCGCGCCGCATCGACCCCGGGATGCATCTGAAGCCGTTGGCGGTCAGTGTATTTCGATTACGGATCGAAGCGGGCGGATCCGGTCGGCGGCGCGGTCGGCGACGTCGAGCGTCCACCGGTGCAACGGCCGGCCCCGCGGGGTGGCGGTGACCGTGACCGCGTCGTATCCCCCGTTGGCCCAACGGGATTTGAATTCCGAGGTTCCGAGCAGGTAGTCGAATCGGGTGATGCCCAGGTCGTCGTGGTGATCGGCGAGCCACCGATGCAGCAGGTGTCCGGGTCGCAGGTGCGCAACGTCGGGATCGAACCGGGCCATCCACATCTCCGCGGTGCTGCCGGTGCGGAACATGATCTCGTGCGCGACCCAGCGGTCGCCGACGATCAGACCCGCGACGAGCAGCGACCCGGCGCGCGCTTCGGCCTCCAGGAACGGCCGGGTGAACGCTGCGATCGGCGGGGCACAGAAGTCGACGCGGCCGCTGTCGGCGTCGGCGCGGGCGGCGACGCCGGCGATGTCCGGCCATCGCCGGGCAAGATCCGCCGGTTCCGTGACGACCTCGACGGACGCCGGGGTGCCGGCCTTCTCCAGCGATCGTTCGATGCGCCGGAGCGACTTGAGGGTTTTCTTTCCGCGCAACGCAGCCGCAGTCTGTCCGGGTTCGAGATCGATGGTCAGGCAGTGATCGTCGATGTATGCGTCGACGTGCCAGCAGTTCGATCTGCGGAGGGCCACGATGAGGGGGTCCGTCGATTCCAGATGTGTCAGTTGCAGCGGAATCCGCCGGGCGGCGAGGGCATCGACCAATTCGTTCAGCGCGTCGTCGTCCTCGGCGAGCACCCCACCGATGGTCGCGAGACCGTGCCCGAGAACCCGGTACGCACGGACACCGAGACGACTCCGGCTGTGCAGCGGTGCCACCGCGACGAGACGTCCGTGGCGGCGGACGGCGCACACCGCGAGGCGTCCGCGGCCGAGGGCGCGGAACCACGTCAATGCGTAGGACGGACGGGTCGCCACCCGGTGCGGGATGCGCGCGGTCAGGTCGTGCCAGTCGTCCAGGATCGTCTCGATCGTGGACTCGTCGTGGATCGCGAACGTCATCGAATCATCCCGACGAGGGTCGCTGCACTGCCGCCGGTTCGCGTCTGCCGACAGCCGTGTACGAAAATCGTCGGCAAATACCGGCGGCACGGCCCCTCATGTCGATACATTCTTCCCGATGGCTCTGTTACTGCTGTTACCACTGTGACGGGTGGTAACCGTTGTCACCGATGCCCTCGCCGGGGTATCGGTCCGGGACGCTCGTAGGTTACAGGCCGCGGCTCGTGCCTGCGCACGCCCGGGTACCGCCAGACGTCCGAACACCGGACGTGACCGGAAGAAGGTATCGCCGTGCGACATTCACGCCTGTTCCGATCCGCAGTGCCGGTGCTCGTCGCCGGATTCCTCGCCGCCACCGTCGCCTGCGCTCCGCCCGCACCGCCTCCACCGACCGGCTGCACCACCTCCGACCTCGGCATTTCCGGTGGCGCACCCATGCTGGGTCTCTCGGATGCCGACCTCAGCCGGGAACTCGACACCATGTGGAACACGGGAATCCGCTGGCTGAGATTCGACATCGACTGGTCCGTCGTGGAAGCCACCCGAGGACAACAGAACTGGTCTGCGATCGATCGGCTCGTCGACCGGGCCCGTGCCCGCGGACTGAATCTGCTCGGCATCATCACCTACACCCCGGCCTGGGCCCGGGTGGCAGGCACCTCCGATTCGCACGGCCGGCCCGCGGATCCGGCGGCTTTCGCGACCTTCGCGAAGCAGGCCGCGGAGCGCTACAACGGCAGGATCGCCACGTGGGAGATCTGGAACGAACCGAATCTGGTGAACTTCTTCCGGCCCGCCCCGAACCCGGATGCCTACGTGCAGTTGCTGTCCGCCGCAGCGCAGGCCATCCGTTCGGTGCAGCCCGGCGCGATGATCCTCAACGGAGGCCTCGCACCGGCGGTCGACGACGGCACGAACATCGCGCCCACCACCTATGTGCAGCAGCTCTATCAGCGTGGAGCACAACAATATTTCGACGCACTGTCCGTCCACCCCTACAGCTGGCCGGCGCTACCGTCCGAGGCGAGCACCCAGAGTTGGAACACCTTCTACCGCATGCGGTTCATGCGGGACACGATGGTGCAGTACGGCGACTCGGCCACCGAGATCTGGGCGACCGAATTCGGCGCACCGACGGGCCGGGCGAGCGACGCGGTGAGCGCACAACGGCAGGCGGACATCATCCGCGACGGCATCGCGGAGGCACGCCGGCTCGGGTACGTCGACAAGGTGTTCGTGTACACGCTGCGCAACCACGGCACCAACCTGTCCGACCGCGAACAGAACTTCGGTTTGCTCGAGTACAACTTCACCGCGAAACCGTCTCTGGCTGTGGTGCAATCGGCCGCAACCGCATGCACCGGGGTTTCTGACATCCTCGACTCGGAGCCCACGACGCCACCCCCGGTCGCGTCGTAACCGTCAGCGGCCCCACGAATCCGGGGGCGTACCCGGTCCGCGCGGATCGTCGTGCACGATCTGTGCACCGAGTTCGGCCCTGTCCTGCTGTGTAGGGTGTCCGTTGCCCTGACCCGGGTACGGCATCGGAACCTGCTGACCGTAGGGCGCAGGGGCCCTCCAGGTCTCGGGAGGTCGGGACGTGCGCCAGACCTGTTCGACGCTCGCGGGCGTGCTCGGCGGACGGCTCTCTGCCCAACCCGGTGCGGCCGGCGCCACGGGGGAAGCCGGGACGTTCCGTGCCGCCGGTTCCGCCGGGGTCGGGGTCGGGGTCGGAACCGGCGGCACGGAACGTCCCGGCT